>JANYED010000243.1 GCA_025363315.1 Polaromonas sp. | reverse complement strand
GTTCAATGCCCGCAGAAGTTTGCGCACTGTGTCGGGCTCGGTCGCCGCCAGCTCACGCGTCACCATCAACGCCATGCCGTACAGCTCGGGCACATAGTCGTGATATTGCACATAGCGCAAAGCTTCTGGGTCCAGACCGGCGTCAATCGACGCGGCAATCAGCGTGTAGACAAAGCCGAACATGCCGTCATAACTGCTGGATGAATCACCAAGTTTGCCCGCGATGAGTTCGCGCACCATGATGCTGTGCGGCGCGGCGTCAATCATGGTGCGCACGGATGACTCGTCAAGCCCCGTGCGCTTGCAAAACTCGGGGAAGAGCAGCATCGCGGCGTCTTGCGGGTGGGCGGCCAGCAGCTTGCCGGCCAGGTCTTGAGGTGTGCGGATGGCGCTGTTGGCGGGCACGGCAATCGTGTACGGCGATGCGTTGTAGCTGGCGAACACAGCCAGCGGGGGGTTTGACAAGCCATTCGCCGCATGCGCTATCAGCGCGTTGATGTCGCCATAGCCGACATCAAAACCGCCTGCGGCCATTTTGGGTACGGTGTTGGCGGCGGTGTCGCCTTCGGTAAATTCAACGGCCAGGCCAACGTCGGCCAGATACCCGCGATCATCGGCCAAAAAAAACCAGGCCTGTGGGCCAGAGTAAAAGGTGTTGAGCTGCATGCGCAGCGGCTGGGTGCGTGAAGTCATGTGTCGATTGTGAAGTGACCGCTGGCGCGCGCCCATAGCACCGCGCTTATGTTGCGTATCTGCTGTCAGCGCGCTCAGCGAACCACGCTTAAAAAGGCACGCGCAGCGGTGCGCAGTTCTTCAGCGGCAACGGGGTCGCGGCCGGCAACATGTTCGGCGCGCTCCATCAGGTTTTGCGCCACGCTGGGTGCAGGGGTGGCTTGGGGTGCCGATTCAGAGGAGATGAAGTTGGCAAATTGTTTGAGCAATTCAGTCATGGTGTTGCGCGTGCCAAACTTTTTAATTGTTTGAGAAAAGCGCTAAAGTTTCGGTGAATTAAATATACGGGTTTACCCTAAATTCACAAGTCCAGACTGGCGCTTTTCCAATGCAAGAAACGCATAACCTGATCATCTGGTCAGCATCAGTCACAATCGGCGGGTGAACATTCAGCTCCTTTCCGACCTGCATCTTGAGTCCAACCCGAGCTTTGTGCCGCAGCCTGCACCGGGCGCCGGTGTATTGGTGCTGGCGGGTGACATTGGCTCTTATCAAACCAGTTCGTCGCTCACCAAGCTGGGCATTGCCGACTTTGGCCTGGGCCGGTTTGCCAACTGGCCCTGCCCGGTTGTATTTGTACCCGGCAACCATGAATACGACGGACAGGAGTTTGACGCGGCGCATGCCCGCCTGCAAGAGGTTTGCAAACGGCTAGGCTTTACCTGGCTGGAGCGCGAGGTGGCCGTGATGGGTGGGGTTCGCTTTGTGGGCTGCACGCTGTGGACAGACTTTGACGCGCTGACGTCGACCCAGGCCATGACCGGCCCGGTGACGGTGGGCCAGCAGCTTGCGGCGCGTGACAAAGCCTTTCGCGCCGCCAACTTTGCGCTGAAGAAAAACCACGCCTTGCAGTCAGGCGAGCCGATGCTGGCCGATGCGGTCAGGGAGCTGGGCCTGCAAAACCAGGCATGGCTGCGGCAGGCGCTTGCAAGCTCATTCAGTGGTACAACGGTAGTGGTGACTCACTTTGCGCCCAGCCTTCGCAGCGCAGACCCGCGTTACGGCGTCAACCCCGGCACAGCGGGCTTTTGCAATGCACTGGACGATTTGTTGCCCAAAGCCCAACTGTGGCTCCACGGGCATCTGCATTGCCCGATTGATTACACGGTGGGCAACTGCCGCGTGGTGGCCAATCCGCTGGGCTATGCGCGCAAAAACGAGCAGCTTTATTTCAAACCACAAAGCTGCATCACGGTGTAAGCGCCGGGGCGATAAAGCCTCAATTGCTTTAAACTGTTACTAATCGGTATTAATAAAGACCATTTAGTTTAATAAGCTACTATTTGGACTATATAGTTCGAGTACACCAATTCTCGGTGTGCTGGAAAACTCACCCAATCAGGAAACATCATGATGAAAAAATCGCTTTTGGCCTTGGCTCTGTCTGCTGGCTTTGCATTTTCAGCTCAGGCGGCTGATATTGTTGACACCGCCATTGGCGCGGGCAACTTCAAAACGCTGGTCGCTGCAGTGCAAGCTGCTGGTCTGGTTGACACGCTCAAAGGCCCCGGTCCTTTCACCGTGTTTGCGCCAACCGACGCTGCTTTCGCCAAGATCCCAAAAGAAACGCTGGACGGTTTGCTCAAAGACAAGGCCGCGCTGACCAAAATCCTGACGTACCACGTGGTCGCCGGCAAAGTGATGGCCAAAGATGTCAAGCCAGGCATGGTTAAAACCGTGCAGGGCAGCGACATCACACTGGCAACCACGGGCGGCGTGACCGTCAACGGTGCAAAAGTGGTGGCAGCAGACGTGGCGGCTGACAATGGCGTGATCCACGCGATTGACACCGTCATCATGCCGAAGTAAGTTGACAACCGGGCGTGCAGCGCTATTGTTTAATGAGCTGCTCGCGCCCGTGTTGATTGGGCTGCGGGCTGTTTGCTCACTCTTAACAGCGCCAACCAGCCTCGAATGCCGGTTAGCGCGTGTTCAGCCCATCAAAACAGGTGGCCAGCACCAGGTTGATGATGTCCTCGTCGCTATGCTGGCCGCCAGCCTTTAAAAACCCGGGCACCGGGTCACAAGCCCTGGCATACAGTGTGTACAGCACCACCAGCGGCGGTACTTTGGCACTCAGGGTGCCGTCTGCTTGAGCTGCTTCTATCCAGCCACCGATCTGGTCGCTGATCCGCATCAGCCCGTCCAGATAGGCCTTGTTGCTCATTAGGTTGGCGCGCAGACTGGAGTTTTGGCTCGGCAGTGACGGCATTTCGCCTTTGAGTTGCTGTTGCAGCATCCAGCGGGCGACGGCTTTGAGTTGGTCAAGCGGCCGTGCAGCGGGCGGCAAGCTGGCCAAAAAGGCCTGCGCCAGCCCAATCACCCGCACCATGGCAGCAGCGGCCAGGTCTTCCTTGCTGGAAAAATGCTTGTACAGGCTGGCCTTGGCAATGCCGACGTCCAGCGCCACTTCATCGACCGTCATCAGGTCAAAGCCTTTTTCGGCCAGCAGTCGATTAACGGCGATGACGATGGCGCCTTCCCGGGCCAGCAGCATTTGCGCTTTGAAGCTGACTTTGACGGGGGTGGGTGCGGTGTTTAGTGGGGCGAGCGTTTGATCCATGGTTTATTTTAGCAATAAAGTGCCTGCACGGTATAAAAAACAGGTGTTTATCCTCTTTTTCAGGCGGGCGGTTTAAAAAGCTACTTTCCGGTATGTTTTTGAGTTGTCTTAACTCTTCAGTAATGCTTATGGCGTTGCTACTTTTTTTTACATCAGTTGCTTGGTGCCCAACATCAATAAAAGCGCGCTCTGCATGTTTCTTGCATAATTCCAGCAGGTAAGTCGAGCTGCAGACATCGTTTTGCATCGGTTTGCCGGGACTGGAGAGGACCATGAACCCCACTACCACCACCACGCTTGTCTGGCTGGCTGTTGCCGCGACCGGTGTCGGTTTTGCTTTTCTGTCTCCGAATGAGTCAAAAGTCATGGGGCAGCTGCCCGCCCACGCGACGCAAACGCTGGCCCGCACACCCGTCAAACTGCCCGAAGGCCTGCCGTCCGAACGCACGCTTGCGCTGGTCACCTTCAGCCGCACCCAGCGCGGCCAGGCCGACAGCTGGATCGAGGGCATGAACCTGAAAAACGACCCCAGCATCAGCTGGATACGCATCCCGGTATTAAACGACCCCGACACACCTGACGGCCGCACAACTGCTGAAAACCGGCTGCTCGAGCGCTACACGGAAGAAGCAGAGCGCACCAAAATGCTGCCGATGTTCATCAACAAGGCAGAATTTGCCAAAGCTACTGGCCTAAAAAGCATTGACCAGAGTTATGCGGTGGTGCTAAACCGGCAGGGCGATGTGCTGGCCAGAGTTGAAGGCCCGTTTAATGCCGAAAGGGCACAAACCCTGCGTGAAACGCTGACTGCCGTCGGCAAGTAAGCGTCACAGCGCTAGGGTGGTTTGCCTGGTTTTGTCTTACTTTGCCTAACTCCTTGCCTTACTCTTACTGTTTGCGCTGCACAAACAAGTTGCGCTTTGCATCTTCCGGATAAGCAAACGTTACAGCACCGTTTTTGACCATGCCCATCACCAGCATGTTTTGTGTGGTGGCGTCCTTGTCTTGAATGCTGAAGGGTTGTTCATACGTGGCGACCACGCCGTAGTACGTGCGCGACTTGCCTTCCAGCGCGGCCTTGATGGCCGGGCCGCTCAGGTTGCCGTCGCGAATGCTGAACAGCGAATACACCAGAATATAAACCGCGTCATAGCCTTGTGCGGCAGCCATCGGCACCGGGATTTTGTTGACTTTGTAGGTGCGCGCATACCGGGTTAAAAACGACGCCCGCCGCTCATTGCTGGGCTCGGCAATGAAAGTCTGCGCCATCAGCGCGCCTTCAGCCGCGTCTTTACCGCCATCCATAAAAAACGGAAACGACAACGGCCAGCCGCCGACTTGCGGCACCTTCCATCCCAGCGCTTTGCGGCCGTTGGCAATCACGGCGTTTTCAGGGCCAACTGTCATGCTGAAGATCACGTTGGCACCAGCGGCGCGAGCCGTTTTTAGCTCATCGCTCAAGTCTTTGACGCCCACCGCAAAGCGCGCCACATGCACCGCCTGAAGGTTTTTTGCCTTTAATGCAACTTCAACGTCTTTCAAACCCGCTTCGCCATAGCCCGATGTGTCGGCAAACACGGCGACTTTGGTCCAGCCGCGTTTGGTGATGTCTTCAACCACGAACGGCACTTGTATGGCGTCTCTGGGGGAGGTGCGAAACACATAGCTTTCGGGGCCGGGGTATTTGGCGGTCAGCGGCGAGCCGGTAGCGCACGGAATGATCAGCGGCAGCTTGGCTTGCTGGTAGGTTTCCAGCGACTTGGCGGCCACGCCGGTGTTGCAAAAGCCCAGCGTGGCGACGACTTTTTCAGCCACCAATTCTTGCGATAGCTTGAGCCCAATGTCCGGGTTGGCCTGATCGTCTTTGCGCACCACTTCCAGCTTGCGGCCCAAATAGCCGCCGACGGCATTGATTTCGTCAACCGCCTGCAAAATGCCGTTCAGCATCGGCACGCCAAAGTCGGCCGAGGCACCGGTAAAGGGCCCGATCACGCCGATTTTCAGAGTGTTGGCTTTGCGCAGGTGCTGAAGCCGCAGTCGCAGGGGCTGGGGTCTGCGTCTGCGACTGCGCCGGCAAGCTGTAGCCAGCAGCGGCGGCCATGACGGCGAGCAGCGCCGCCAGAGTGGTGTGTTTCATGATGCAAGCGCCAAAGCGAAAGAGTTACTTTTAGACACTTTCAAGCATAGCCTTGCTGGGTAATTAGAAGATCGAGGCATTCCCTTAGAACTAAATGGTCAGTGTCTGACACCCCTCAGCAGCACAAAAAGGGGTATGCTTTGTTGCAGTGCAGCATTAGCTGCAATCAGGACCCACCATGCCATCCACCCCATCGCAAAAATCATTCACCCAAGCCATCTTCAAGGCCACCAAGCTCACGGGAATGGGCAAGCTGCTGGACGCGACGCGTTTGATACAGCGCACGCTTTTAGGTGCACTGCCCGCGCCCAAGTCGTCGTCAAAACCAGATGCCAAAGCGAATAACAAGCAAACTACCAATCATGAGCGAGCCGCCAACGACGCCCACGTCAACAAAACGCTTCCCGCCGTCATTATTTTGCCCGCATCGCCTGCGCCAGATGCCGCCGAGCGGCCAGCAGGCTACCAGAGCCCACCCAATCCGCCGCACGGCCGGGCCGCCGCATTCACCAAACACGCCTTCACCTTTGAGGGCGACAGCTACCCCTATCGTCTGTACGTACCCGGTGCAACGCATGACGATGTTGACAAGCTGATGCCGCTGGTGGTGCTGCTGCACGGCTGCAAGCAGGACGCGCTTGACTTTGCGCACGGCACAGCCATGAACACACTTGCAGACAAACACAATTGCATGGTGCTGTACCCTGAGCAAATCACCAGCGGAAATGCCATGCGCTGCTGGAACTGGTTTGAGCCCAGCCACCAGCAAGCCGGGCGCGGCGAGCCCGGCATGATTGCAGCGCTGACGGAGAAAGTGGCAGCTCAACACGGAGCGGACCCGGCCCGCATTTACGTGGCTGGCCTGTCGGCTGGCGGGGCCATGGCCGCCGTGGTCTCTAGCCTGTACCCTGATATGTTTGCGGCGGTGGGCGTGCACTCAGGCCTGGCTGCAGGCGCTGCGCAAGATGTGATGTCGGCCTTCAGCGCCATGCGCTCGGGTGCCAAGGGCCATAAAACAGCCGCAGTGCCAACCATTGTTTTTCACGGTACGGCAGACACCACCGTCAACCCCGACAACGGTGAGTTCATCACCGACGCAGCGCTGGCAGCCTACAAAGCATCGGGCCTGGCCCTCGTCAAAACAAAAAGCAAAATTGAAAGCAGCAGCCAGCCCGGTGCATTTGGCAAGGCCGACAAACCCGAGCATGCCGAGCGCACCATGTACAGCGATGCCCACGGCGCACCGTTTGTAGAAAGCTGGGTTGTCAAGGCAGGTCCCCACGCCTGGTCAGGCGGCAGCGCGCAAGGCAGCTACACCGACCCCGACGGCCCTGATGCATCAGCGGCGATGCTGGCGTTTTTCTTGCGGCATCAGAAGGGGTTAGCAACGTAGTCCTATAATTCCTTACCAGACGTAAGGAATTTTTAAGGAGCCATGTATGCCCATCGCCACACTCACCAGCAAAGGCCAGATCACCTTGCCCATGGCTGTACGCACAGCCCTTGGCCTTGGCGCTGGCAACCAGGTTGACTTTGTCCGGCAGGGCGCAAGCTTTGTGCTGATGCCCGTCCGCAGCGATGTGACCACCCTGAAGGGTCGCTTTGCGGGGCGGGTTAAAAAGCCCGTCAGCCTTGAGGCCATGGACCAGGCCATCGCCCTTGGTGCAGCAAGCCGAAGCAAAAAGTCAGCATAGGCCTCAGGATGATTGGACTCGACACCAACGTGCTGGTGCGCTACCTGGCGCAGGACGATGCCAAACAAGCCGCGCTGGCTACTCGCCTGATTGAAAAGGAGCTCACGGCTACCCAACAAGGCTTCATCAGTCTGGTGGTAGTGGCTGAACTTTGCTGGGTGCTGAGCAGCCTGTACGGAGCCACGGTGGACGAGCTGGTTGCAACGGTTGAAGACCTGCTGACCACACCCCAGTTTTTTATGGAAAACCGCGAAGTGCTGCAGGCAACGATTGGCCGCTTCAAAACCGTTAACAACCGGAAGGCCGGGCTGGCCGACGCGCTGATTGCCGAGATCGCGCTAAGTGCTGGCTGCACGGCGACGATGACGTTTGACAAAGCGCCGGTACGTGCTGCGGCTATGACTTTGCTGGTTTGAGTTTTGCTATTAATTCAGTAGCTGCTCGCGCCGGTATCTATTGGGCTAAAGGCATATTTGATGCCTGAAAATGGGCTAAAACAGCCTTTTTGTGGCGCTCAAGCGGCTAGCACTTCAATATTTGCTCGCCGACCGCCTTATGCAGGGTACAAGATTTTGCGAAGCGTACCCAGACGACGCTTAAGACCAATACTCGTCAAAGACTTCAGGCCGTGATGCACTCGAAATTCTACGTTCGCCCAATCGTGGGGAACCTCAGTCAGCAAGTAGCACACCCGGTTAACAAAATGAATGCCGGGTGCAATCCACTGGTCTGGCCCATAAGACCCATCAAGGACTGACCAGACGTACTCTGTCGGAAAACTCCTCGCTAGCTGCAAGTCGTGGCCAAAGGTTTTTAAACCGAGGCCGCCCCAAATATCAAACTCCGACTTGTCATGCCGGAACGGGCGAAAGTGTTTGTAGAAAACGTCCTCGTGAAAAGTTTTGGTTTGCATTGGTAGCCTTGCCTCGTTTTATTGCTTTTCTTGTTCGCTAAGAATCCGCACCGAGAAAAACCTCCGCCCGATGCCGCGCCAAAAATGCGGGCTCGGGTCGAAAGCGCTCGGGCATTTCAATCTGACGACCTTGCAGCGGCATAAACGTGGCTTTGATAAAAGCCTCGTCCCTTGCAACAAGGTCGTTCGACAGCACAACGCGCAAGTCATCGGTCAATGAAATCAATCCCTTGTCAAATGCTCTGTCGTGTATCGCAGACAAGCAAAGTCCGTTACTTGGATTGAGTCGATTCGTTTTGTCGCGGCTCCAAGGAACGATATGGCTAGCAATCAGCAACCGTGATTCAGACAAGCCAGACATGCAGCAGCGACCACGGTAACTGCTCAGCACTGCGCGGCGGAAAAAGTGCTGTTTGATTCTTTGAGCCGTCAAGACCTGCTTTGTCTCGCCTGTGAAGTCTTCGGGTAGCAAGGTATCGTTCTCAGGCTCTAGTACTTCTTCCGCATTTGTATTGTTTTGCATTGTCAGCTGATGGCATTCCAAAGCAAGTCTTTCCCAGTCCGAGTGAAATTCATCCCATACAGCGCGGTCAAGCGCCGAAGCATTTCCAAGGCCAGCCTTGCCTGCGCCAGTGACGGCTGGGTCAATGCTGGCGATATTGAGCATCTTCATGGCCACAGCATCTGATGTTCGCCCTACTATTTTTGCTAGCGCGATGATTTCTGGATTACGCCCATGAATTCGGCCATAGGGCAGTTGGCAATACAAATGAAAAGCCAATTTAGTTTGTTCTTTTGTCCAAAGCCCTGTTGCCATTTTTGCCTTCCCCGTGTGTTGATCAGTGATGCCACCAGTTTAGTCACCACTTGCAAAAGAATGCTCGTAAACACAGCCTTTGTAACCCAGGGCTTAGCCTGGGTTATTCAATAGGTGCGGGTAATATGTAGAGTCAAAACACGACTCAAGGGAAGCAATGATCCGCAAAGAATTAGACGCGTTTGACGGCTCTGGCAAATTCGAGCTTTCTGGTCGCAAAGCCGAAGAGCAAATGGCGTTTTATCTGCGTCGCTTCTTTGGTTCAAGCGCCGACGTTGACGTCTTAAATTACCTGCGCATAGATTTAAATGGCGAGGTCGCTCAGATGGACCATCTGGTGCTGCATCCTTTCGGTTTGCTCATCGTAGAAAGTAAAAGCGTTTCTGACGGCGTACAAATTACGGACGATGGCCAATGGATGCGTTGGTTTAACAGGAAGCCGTCGGGCATGCCGTCTCCGATCACGCAAGCCCAACTGCAAGCTAAATTGCTGAAAGAATTGCTTGACGGATCGGTTAAGCAAAAAGGGTTTTTTGATCAAGTCCGGCTTGACGTATTGGTTGCTATTTCGGACAGCGGAACCATTACTTGGCCGAAGTCTGGGGCGCTACCAGAGGTGTGCAAGGCAGACCAAGTGCCAGACCGGATCAATCACCGAATTGAGCAGTTCCGCAAGCTGCGCAAAGAGCCCGATATTCTGACGGGCGACCACCGCCGCGTCATCGCTGACTTTCTACTCAAAATGCACAAACCACTAGAGCGCGTTGCAGCACATGCAACAACTCAGCACAAAGTAGAAGAACCAAGACCTGAGTACAAAGTGTCGCCAGTCAGCCCCATCAGCAAGACTCCTGATATCAACTTTGGCCGCGAATCTAGAGCGGCCAATAAACCCTCACTGTTTCCACCAAAGTGCTGTAAGTACTGCCAATCGACGCACATCAAGGCTATGTCTGGCCAGTACGGCTATTACTTTTCGTGTGGCGATTGCAACAAGAATACAAAGATCGTGTTTGCCTGTATCTCATGCGGCGGTGAGGGCAAGATTCGCAAACAAGGAGATAACTTTTTTGCTGAATGTAAAGTTTGTAGTGAGTCCAATCTTTTTCACAACAATTCAGCAGCCTAGCGCCGTTGATCCTTCCATTTCGAAGTCGCAAAAACTTGCGCAAATCTGTGCGTTTGATATTGCGCCGAG
>JANYED010000242.1 GCA_025363315.1 Polaromonas sp. | reverse complement strand
GTTGCAATGAATCCAAACTCACAAATACCGACGATACAAGATGGTGACTACGTGCTGTGGGAATCAAATGTCATCACCCGCTACCTGTGCGCCAAACACTCACCAGGTCACTTCTACCCGACTGACCTGCAAGAACGCTTTAACGCGGAGCGCTGGATGGAATGGCAACAAACCATGGTCAACCCAGCCAGCCGCAACGGCTTTTGGCATTTGATTCGCTTGCCTGCCGAGCAACGCGACCCGGCGCTGATTGCGCAGTCCAACGCTGTGGTTGAGCCGTTGATGGCCATCCTCGACGCGCATCTGGCCACCCGCGGCTTCATGGTTGGCGAGCGCTTCACCATGGCTGATATTCCGCTGGGCTGCGAGGTCCAGCGCTGGTTTGGGCTGCCGCAATCGCGCGAGCCGCGCCCGCACATTGAGCGCTGGTTTGCGTCACTGCTTGCCCGCCCGGCTGCCAAGGGCGTGCTTGATTTGCCCCTGGCTTGAACGAGTTCTATGCCACAACGCCCCTATAAACAAGTTGATGTTTTTGCCGCCACGCCTTACTTTGGCAACCCACTGGCTGTGGTGCTAGATGGCAGCGGACTTGACGATGCAGCGATGCAGCGCTTTGCAAAATGGACGAATCTGTCGGAAACCACTTTTGTGTTGCCGACCACGCAAAGCGCAGCCGACTACCGCGTTCGCATCTTCACGCCCGGCGGCGAGCTGCCTTTTGCGGGCCACCCCACGCTGGGTACCTGCCACGCTTGGTTGCAGGCGGGTGGGCAGCCGAAAAGCAAAGACGCCATCGTGCAGGAATGCGCGAAGGGCTTGATCAACATCCGCCGCGATGCAACTGGCGAAAGTCTGGCTTTTGCAGCGCCCGCGCTGAGTCGTTCTGCGCCGCCGCCTGCCATGCTGGCACAAGTCGCCGCAGCACTTGGCATCAAGGTCGCGCAAATCACCGCAGCACAGCTGCTCGACAACGGCCCGGTGTGGTTGGGTTTGCTGCTCGACGCGCCTGAGACCGTTTTGCAATTGGCACCTAACCACAACGAGTTGCTGCGGCTAGACATCAAAGTTGGCGTGGCGGGCATTTATGCGTCACCCGTATCACCGCTGATTGCAAGAGCCAACCGCGAAGCGCAAGCCTTCACGAAACGCGAATCAGCCGCAACGCCCGACCTTGAAGTGCGAGCTTTTGCAGCATGTATTGGTGTCAACGAAGACCCCGTGACAGGCAGTCTGAACGCCAGCCTCGCGCAGTGGCTGATGGCCGAAGAACTGATGCCCGCGCATTACACCGCAGCGCAGGGGGTATGCATGGGTCGGGCGGGGCAGGTTGATTTGCAGCGGGATGCGCAAGGCCAGGTGTGGGTCGGCGGGCAGTCGGTGACCTGCATCAACGGCGAAGTCACGCTGTGACAGCGCAAGTCGATCACCTTGTCGTCGCTGCCAGCACTTTGGGCGAAGGTGTGGCCTGGTGTGAAAGCACGCTGGGCATGACCCCTGGCCCGGGCGGCGAGCACCCGCTGATGGGCACACACAACCGGCTTTTTTCCATTGCATCGCCAAATTACCCTGCCGCTTATCTCGAGATCATTGCTATTGATTCAGGAGCTGCTTGCACCCGTAATATATGCGCCACACGCTGGTTTGACCTTGATAACGAGGCTCTCCAGCTTCAATTGAAGCAACATGGGCCACAACTGATTCACTTTGTGGCCAGCATGCCCAGCGCCCGCGCTAGCACCAATGCATTGAGCGAACTGGGCATTGACCGTGGCGAGCTGCTTGAAGCCACTCGCATGACCGCCAACGGCTTGCTGTCATGGCAAATCACCGTTCGCAAAGATGGACAACGCCTGATGCACGGCGTGCTACCCACGCTGATTGAGTGGGGCGACGTTCACCCCAGCAACAACATGGCGGTCAGCGGGGTGACGCTGCAATCCTTGACCGCCAGCTTGCCGCAGACCGATCAACTGCACGCTGCGTATGCTGCCATCGGATTGCACAGCGTTGCCATCGCGCAAGGGCAACCCAATCTGCTCGCCACCCTGCAAACACCGCGTGGCGTGGTCACGCTGCGATCCAAAGGAATTTAAATGCTGACCCTGCAAGACATACAAGCCGCTGCCCGTGTGGTGTACCAACAATTTCAAGCCACGCCGCAATACCGCTGGGCGCTGTCGTCCCAGCGCCTGGGCACCGACTGCTGGATCAAATATGAGAACCACACACCAGTGGGCGCTTTTAAAATTCGCGGCGGGCTGACGTATTTTGACGCGCTCAAATCACGCGGTGCGCTGCCAAAAGAAGTCGTCAGTGCCACGCGCGGCAACCACGGCCAGTCGATAGGATGGGCGGCTCGGGCTCACAAGCTCGCGTGCACCGTGGTTGTGCCGCTCGGCAACTCGGTCGAGAAAAACGCCGCCATGCGCGCGCTTGGCGTGACGCTGATGGAGCACGGCGACGACTTCCAGGCAGCGCGTGATTTCGCCATCAACCTGGCAAAAGAACGCGGCGCGCACATGGTGCCCAGCTTTCACCCCGATCTGGTTCGCGGCGTGGCGACGTATTGGTGGGAGTTTTTTAAAGCCGTACCGAATATGGATGTGGCCTACGTGCCCATCGGCATGGGCTCAGGCGCTGCGGGGGCGATTGCCGCCAAGCTGGCGTTGGGCAGCACCGTCAAGATTGTGGGCGTGGTGAGCAGCCATGCAACCGCCTACGCAGACTCCATCGCCGCTCGCCGTGTGATCGAAGTGCCCGTTACAACCGTGCTGGCCGACGGCATGGCATGCCGCTTGCCTGATCAGGCCGCGCTGGACATCCTGGTACCGCACATCGACCACGTTGTAAAAGTCACCGATCTGGAAGTTGCCCAAGCCATGCGCGACCTCTACGCTGACACCCACAACGTGGCCGAAGGCGCGGGCGCCGCCAGCTTTGCCGCCGCCATGCAAGAGCGCGCGAGCCTTCGCGGCAAAGTCGTCGGCACCACTCTGTGCGGCGGCAATGTCGATACCAGCGTGTTTGCCAACGTGCTGGCGAGTTGATTGGTTGAGTTGACTGGTTGATTTGAGTGGTTGATTTGACTGGTCTAGTTGCTATTAAATAAATAGCTCTTGGCGCCCGTATCTTTTGGGCTGCAGGCCTAAAAGACATCTGAAATAGCCACCCCGACGCACTGGTGACAGGTGCCTGCCTTTACTCGCCGCACAATCGCCTTA
Organism: Polaromonas sp.; assembly: GCA_025363315.1. GTDB lineage: Bacteria > Pseudomonadota > Gammaproteobacteria > Burkholderiales > Burkholderiaceae_C > Polaromonas. The sequence goes on along the minus strand of JANYED010000242.1, from coordinate 9,931 downwards.
TGGGAACTTTATATTTGGTGCGCCACGGTCAGGCCTCGTTTGGCGCGGATGATTACGACGTCCTCAGCCCGCTCGGCCACCAGCAGGCTGTGCGTTTGGGGGAGTATTTCAAAACCCGAGGCGTCACGTTTGATGCTGCCATGACGGGCACACTGCAGCGACAGATCAGCACGTTTGAGGGTATTTGCAAGGGCATGGCGTCGCCGCTTCAGGCACTGCAGTGGCCCGGGTTAAACGAATACGACAGCCATGCCGTGATTGCGACTGTGCATGCTGGCAAGCTTGAAAAACCAGATTCACCTGAGCAGTACCGTCATCATTTTCGTCTGCTGAAAGACGGCTTGAAGCAATGGATGGATGGCGTTGTCAGCCCGCATGGTATGCCCAGTTACGGCGACTTTGTGCTGGGCGTGACTGGTGCGCTGGACCACATACGCAAAACCCACAGCGGCAATGTGTTGCTGGTCTCCAGCGGCGGGCCGATTTCAACCGCGGTGGGTCATATTTTGGATTGCAGTCCCGAGGCAACGATTGAGCTGAATCTGCGCATTCGCAACGCGTCCGTCACAGAATTCGCCTTCAATCCCAAACGCCATATGCTGGTGACCTACAACACGCTGCCGCATCTGGATGCGCCTGAGTTCAAGGACTGGGTGACCTACGCCTGAAGCGGGCTAGCCGGCTGTGCGCGAGCGCAGCGTGCCGATCGGGAGTTGATCAATTTCTGTCATCAGCGCAGCAAAGCTGCGGCCCGCTGCGTCGAGTATTTTTCGGCCCTTTTCAGCCGTTGCAGCCGCTGCGTTACCGGCCGCACCGTGGTGGTTGTAGTCCTGCATTTGCCAGGCCAGTTTGGCGCTCTTGCCGTCGCCAAGAATGCTGAAGTTTTCGGCCCGGTCTTGCGCGGTAGAGCGAAAGTTCTGCGCTTTGCTCATGTCGACCAACTCAGGCTTCAAGGCCAGCATCATGGAGGTTTCGACCGCACCGCCATGAATGCCAAAACGGTGTTCCTCGGAACTGAACAGGTCATTGATGTTCTCGCCTTGCGCCCCGACCAATGGCAAATTAAACCAGCTCACGCTGAACACCAGCATGCCAAGGCGCACGCGCAAGTCACGCGCCACAAGGTCCAGCAAACTGACCTGCCCGCCGTGGGCATTGAGCAGCACGAGTTTTTTTATCCCGGTCCTGAAAACCGACTCCGCCAGCTCAGTCCACAGCGCGATGACGGTAGCGGCTTGAAGCGTCAGCGTGCCGTCAAAGGCGGCGTGCTCCGGGCTCAGGCCCACGGCCTGGGTGGGTAAAAACAGCACAGGCAAATCTGACGATACTGCCGGCAAATGCGCCAGGCTGGCAGCCACCACGCCTTCAACCAGCGCGGTATCAACGTTGAGCGGCAGGTGCGGGCCATGCTGCTCGATGGCAGCAACGGGCATCACGGCGATGCAACGGGCTTTGTCAAGCTGAGCAAAGTCAGTGGTCTTCAAGTCGGCCCAAAAGCGCGGTGGTCGCGGTGGTAATGTGGTGGTCATGGCAATCGATTTTTTAAAAAACTTCAGGCGACCGCATTTTGCAGCGCATGGCGTGTTTGGCGCTGGGCCAGTGAGGAGCCGGGCGGTGCGGCGCTGCCAGTGCGGTGGATAAAAAGCGAAGTGGCCAGGCATTGCGGCTTGCCGCGTGCGCCGCTGGCCAGGTAGTCTGCCAGCAGGGCGGCGCGTACCTGGTCTGGTGCCAAGGCTCCAGTATGGGTTAAATAATCATGCAGCAAGTCGACCAGTTTTTCTTGCGCAAACTCATGCGTTTTGCCGGTGGTTTGCCACAGCCAGTCGCTGAAGCTCAAGAAATGGTTGAAAGCAGAACCGCCACCCAGCAACAACTTGATGCTTGACGAAAAGCGCCCTGAATTGGCCAGCATGTCCCAATACCGCGCAAAGCGTTTGATGCGCTGCATGGTGACGAAGTCAACCGTGGAGTTTTGCAAAATCGTGTACGGCGTTTGCGGTTCGTAGACCATGGCGTAGCCTGCTGTGTGGCGGGTAATCGGCGTGCCGCGCAGGCGCTTTAATATGCCAAACTGGATTTCATGCGGGGCCAGCTCGTAGAGTTTGTCAAATCCGTCGGCAAAGCTTGCCAGCGTTTCACCAGGCAAGCCAAAAATCAGATCTGCATGCACGTGGGCGCGACTTTGCGTCACCAGCCAGCGCAGGTTTTCGGCCGTTTTGGCGTTGTCTTGCCTGCGGGAGATGCGTTGCTGCACGTCGGGGTTAAAGCTTTGAATACCGACTTCAAACTGCAGCGAACCCGCGGGAAACTGCGCAATCAGTTCCTTCAGGCGGTCATGCAGGCTGTCGGGCACGACTTCAAAATGGATGAAAAGTTCAGGCGCTGAATGACCTTGAAGTCTGTCAAGAAAAAACTGCAATATCCGCACCGAAAAATCAACCTTCAAATTAAACGTGCGGTCCACAAACTTGAAGTTACGCGCGCCCCGCTGATACAGCGTGTCCATCTCCTGCATGAAGGCGTCGAGGTCAAACGCCCACGCGGTTTGGTCGAGCGAACTCAAACAAAACTCACACTTGAAGGGGCAGCCTCGCGACGCTTCCACGTACAGCAATCGCTTGGTCAGGTCTTCTGCGGTGTATTCGTCGTACGGCAACGTAATTGCATCTAATGCTGGTTGTTCGCCGGCGATAACTTTCATCAACGGCTGCGGCCCGTCCAGTAGAGCGCGACACAGCTTGGGAAAGCTCACATCTCCCCAGCCAGTGATGACGTGGTCAGCCAGGCGGCAAATGTCCTGGGCGTCAGTTTCAAAGCTGACTTCTGGTCCGCCAAGGATGATCTTGATGTCGGGCCGCAAAGCTTTGAGCAAAGCCACCACCTGCGTTGTCTCCACCACGTTCCAGATGTAAATGCCCAAGCCAATGATGCGGGGCTCCAGCGCCAGCAGCTCCTCCACGATCTGCAACGGCCGCTGCGCAATGACGAATTCGCGCAGCTGGGTTTGTGCCTTCAATCCCGCGCCGCCGTGTACGTCCATGTTGGCCAGAAGGTAACGAAGGCCCAGTGATGCATGAATGTATTTGGCGTTCAGTGTGGTTAAAACCATAGAGCACTTTGGGCGGGGCATCGTCTTATTATCGGAGTTTGTAATAAAGGTGCTCGTCGGCCGACCAATTCAATCAGCCCGCTGGAACTATTGCCTTGACCATTGCCTCAGACCAAGACCCATGAAGCCTCGTTTTTTCAAATCTGCTCTGCTTTTTATAGCTGCTTGCGCCCATATCCATTGGGCTACAGCGCAAATTAACCCCTTTAACACGCCGCAAAGGGCCGCCGGCTCCGTGGTCACAACAGACCAGGTGCGCGCCGAGCTGTTGGCTTTTGCGCCCGACGGGGTGGGCCCAAGCAAGTCGGTTTGGGTGGGGCTGCAAATCGCGCACCAGCCAGACTGGCACACGTACTGGAAGAACTCCGGCGACTCAGGCTTGCCTACCGTGCTGGACGTAAAGGTGCCTGCGGGCATTGACCCCGGCGAGATCGCCTGGCCCACGCCGAAAAAAATCCCGATTGGCACGCTCGCCAACTACGGTTATGAAGGCACAGTGCTGTTGCCGGTGCCTTTGACCGTGGCGCCCGGTTTTAATGGCAGCCAGCTGGACATCAAGGTCAAAGCTGCGTGGCTGGTCTGCAAAAAAGAATGCATTCCGCAAGAGGGTGACTTTGCGCTGAGCATTCCCGTCAAAAGCTCCACAGCCATGAATGCTGCGGCGTTTCAAGTCGCGTTTGAGGCCACGCCTAAACCGCTGAAAACCGGTGCCAGCCAGGTAGAGGCGAGCAGCACGGCCATCAAAGTGTCGCTCAGCGACTTACCTGCTGCTCTGACAGGCAAGACTCTCGCGTTTTTCCCCGAAACCGGCAACGTCATCGAGCCTGCCGCAAAATTTATACAGGGGTGGACAAAAACCGGACAAGGCAATGTGTGGACGGCGCTCATCCCGCTGTCTGGCCAGCGCACGGAAAGCCCTGCGGTGATGCCTGTTGTGGTCGCGCTGGATAACCTTGCCTTTCGGATTGAGGCGCCGGTCAAAGGCGAATGGCCCAAGTTGGCTGCTGCGGTACAAGTGCCGCCCGCGCTTGAAGCCGCGCTCAAAGCCAACGCCAGCAGCGGTGCGGCACCGATTCAACCCGCCACCACTTCACTAACTTTCTGGGCGGCGCTCTTCGGTGCTTTTTTGGGCGGCATGATTTTGAACCTGATGCCCTGCGTGTTTCCGGTGTTGGCCATCAAGGTGGTGAGCTTCGTGAACGTCAAAGACCAGCGCACCCGCGTGATGACCGGGCTGGCTTACACCGCCGGGGTGACGCTGTCGTTTTTGGCGCTGGGCGCGCTGCTGCTGGGTCTGCGTGCCGCGGGCGAGCAACTGGGCTGGGGCTTTCAATTGCAAAGCCCGGTCGTGGTCTCGGCCCTGGCCGTGCTGTTCACGCTGCTGGGGTTGAACCTGGCCGGGCTTTTTGAATTTGGCAACTTTTTGCCGAGCGGCATTGCCAGCCTGCAGGCTAAAAACCCAACAATCGATTCGTTTTTATCAGGCGTGCTGGCCACTGCCATTGCATCGCCTTGTACCGCACCGTTCATGGGTGCATCGCTCGGTTACGCAGTCGGTTTGCCGGCAGCCCAGGCGCTGGCCGTGTTTGCCGCAATTGGCCTGGGCATGGCCTTGCCCTACCTGGCGGCCAGCGCGGTGCCTGCCATCGCCAGAGCCCTGCCGCGCCCAGGCGCGTGGATGGTGACGTTCAAGCAGCTGATGGCGTTCCCGATGTTTGCCACGGTGGTGTGGCTGGTCTGGGTGCTGGGCCAGCAAACGGGTATTGATGGCGCAGGCGCGTTGTTAGGTATTTTGGTATTGCTGGCGTTGGTCATCTGGGCGTTTACTTTGAAGGGCGTGACGCGCGCTGCAATTGCTACGACTTCGATAGCTGCTTGCGCCCTATTTCTCTGGTCTACAGGCCAAAACATCACAAAAATACAGGACAGCAACGTAGCCGCAGCCAGTTTGACCAGCGGCTGGCAAGCCTGGGAGCCAGGCCGGGTTGACCAGATCACCGCCAAAGGGCAAAGCGTGTTTGTTGACTTCACGGCGGCGTGGTGCGTGACTTGCCAGTACAACAAAAAAACTACCCTGAGCAATGCCTTAGTGCTCGCGGACGTGGCGGCGAAAAACGTTGTCTTGCTGCGTGCCGACTGGACGCGCCGCGACCCCGCCGTGACCGCTGCGCTGACGCAACTGGGCCGCAGCGGCGTGCCGGTGTACGTAATTTACAAGCCGGGTCGTGCGCCGGTGGTACTCAGCGAGATTTTGTCAGTTGACGGCGTTCGCGCTGAACTGGCTAAACTTTAAAGGCAGGCCTTAAATCTTTGCAGGAGCTCAAGCATGTTGAATCGTTACATCAATCATCCTGTCAATCGCCGTGTGTTTTCATCGTCCATCGTTTTGTCTGCGCTGGCAGCCAGCATTGCGCAGGCCGCCAGCGCCGCAGTCGGGCAGGCCGCGCCTGACTTCACGGGCACGGATGCACTGGGCAAAACCCGCAAGTTCAGCGACTTTAAAGGCAAGCATGTGGTGCTGGAGTGGACCAATCCCAACTGCCCTTTTGTTGTCAAACATTACGGCGGCAACATGCAGGCGCTGCAGGCCGAGTTCACGGCCAAAGGCGTGGTGTGGCTCAGCGTCAACTCGACCAACAAACAAAGCAGCGACTACACAGTGCCTGCAGCGCTAAGCGCATGGCAGGCTGAGAAAAAAGCCAGCGCCAGCGCCATGCTGATGGACGATTCAGGCAATATTGGTCAGCTCTACAACGCCAAAACCACGCCGCACATGTACATCATCAATCCCCAAGGTGTGTTGATTTATGCCGGCGCCATTGACAGCATCGCCTCCGCCAATTCGGGCGACATCAAGACGGCCACCAACTACGTTCGCCAGGGCCTGACCGAAGCGCTGAGCGGCAAGGCTATCAGCGTTGCAGCGACCAGGCCCTACGGCTGCTTTATCAAATACAAAGATTGATGGCGACTGACGACACCGTCAGGCGCATTCTTGCCGACTGCCGCACGATTGCTGTGGTGGGGTTGTCACCCAAGCCCGAGCGCGCCAGCTACGACGTGGCGCGGTACATGCAGGCGCAGGGTTACCGCATCATTCCTATCAACCCCGCTGCGGGTGTACATCAGATTTTGGGCGAGAAGGTGTACGCCAGCCTGCTTGAAGCCAGTCGGGTTCAGAAAATTCACCTCGTGGACTGCTTCAGGAACAGTGCAGACATTCCGCCGATTGCCGATGAAGCAATCGCCATCCAAGCGCTCGCCTTGTGGATGCAGCTGGGCATCACGCACACTGCGGCCGCCGCCAAGGCACGCGCCGCGGGACTGCTGGTGGTGCAAGACCGCTGCCTTAAAGTTGACCATCGCCAGCTCGGTAGCTCGCAGAACTGATGCCAAACACAGTTAAAGTTGTCGCATGTTCAAGACGTGCCATGACTGGTTTTTTCGTTGATGCCACGCGCGTTGGCCGGCTTGGCGGTTCGCACGTTCTGGCTCTTGTTTGCAGTGCTGGCGGCGGGCTGCTCTAGCGCGCCACCGGCACCCACCCTGCGCGGCGAGGCACCTTCTGCGCCCCTGACGTCTGCCGAGCTGGTTCAGTCGGACGTCAACCGCATCGCCACGCTTGGCATGCAGGGCAACCTGAACGGCTTGATGCTACTGGCCGACAAACTGTACCGCCGCAACCCGGGCGAATGGCGCAAAACTGAAACTGGCCGCGACGCTGCTATTGCCAAACTCAAAAAGGCCATTGACGCCAGCACGCCCTGGCCCGAGCTGCAAGGCAAGCGCGATATTGCGGCGCTGTCGCTGGCCCTTGGCCCCGACTTCAAGGGCGACAGGGTGGCCGCCTTTATTGTTGCCAGTGCCGACATGCTGGTCACTGCGCACGGCAACAAAACCAGTTTTTACCTAACTGACCCGCTGGACGCACAGTACATTTACAACGCCGCCCGCAACATCGAAATCGCCGTGTGGTTGCTGGCCAGCCGTAAAAACCTACTAGGTCAGCCGCTGCTGCTGTCGGATGAAATCAACGAGCGTGAGCGCAACCTGAGCTTTGAGCGGGAGTTTGGCAAAATCATTGGCAGGCTTGATTTGTTATCTGCCGTGCTGACTGAAAAGTACCGCCGTGCGGTCATCACGTATGTTCAGAACCTGCTAGGCGGCACTTTCTTACAATTCCTGCCTGTTCGATAAATCCATCACTGTTAAGACAAGCCAACCCATGTACGCACCGCTTCAAAACGACACCTTCATCCGCGCGTGCATGCGCCAAGCCACCACTCACACCCCCGTCTGGCTAATGCGCCAGGCCGGCCGCTATTTGCCCGAGTACAGGGGCACCCGTGCCAAAGCCGGCAGCTTTATGGGCCTGGCCACCAACACTGATTACGCGACAGAAGTCACATTGCAACCGCTGGAGCGCTACAAGCTGGACGCTGCCATTTTATTTAGCGATATTTTGACCATCCCCGACGCGATGGGCTTGGGCCTGAGCTTTGCGCTGGGCGAAGGCCCCAAGTTTGCGCACAACGTGCGCGACGAAGCCGCCGTTGCCAAGCTGGCCGTGCCCGACATGGCCAAACTGCGCTATGTGTTCGATGCGGTCACGTCGATCCGCAAGGCGCTCAACGGCCGCGTGCCGCTCATCGGCTTTTCGGGCAGCCCCTGGACGCTGGCCTGCTACATGGTCGAAGGCCAGGGCAGCGACGACTACCGGCTGGTCAAAACCATGATGTACCAGAGGCCAGACTTGATGCACAAAATGCTGGCGATCAACGCCGACTCGGTGGCGGCGTACTTGAATGCGCAAATCGACGCTGGCGCGCAGGCAGTCATGATTTTTGACAGCTGGGGCGGTGTGCTGTCTGATGCGGCTTTTCATGAGTTCAGCCTGCCATATACGGCGCGGGTTTTAAGCCAGCTCAAGCGTAGCCACGACGGCGTCGTCATTCCACGCCTGGTGTTTACCAAAGGCGGCGGTTTGTGGTTAGACGCCATGGTCCAGCTGGACTGCGAGGTGCTGGGGCTGGACTGGGGCGTCAATCTGGGCAAAGCGCGCGCGCAGGTTGGCCACCGGATGGCGCTGCAGGGCAACCTCGACCCGAACGTGCTATTTGCTAACCCGGCGCAGGTTGAGGCCGAGGCCGTCAAGGTCCTCAACAGCTTTGGCAAGCCCCATACGGACGCCAAAACAACTGGCCCGACGCATATTTTCAACCTCGGGCACGGCATCAGCCAGTTCACGCCGCCTGAAAATGTTGAAGTTTTGGTCAACGCAGTGCATGCTCACTCTCGCAAAATGCGCGCTGGTGTCGCCTGAATGGGGTGGCGTGACGGCGGCACGCCCTTCGCGTGACCGTACAGCCTGTTTATGACCGCCGCTAGCACAAAATCGGGCATCCGCGCGCTGACTTATGCACAAAATTTGTGTTGCGGTGCAGTAACAATGTGCCTACAAGCCGCCAATCGCTATCAAAGCCATAGCGCTTCTAAGTTGTTGATTTATATGGCTTTATTAAATTGCTTTTTTTACAGGCACTCTAGCGAAAGCCTTGATTTACAAGGCCTTCAAGCCGCTGGGGGTAATCTATCAACAAAGTTATCCACAGAAAAAGCGGGTTTGTGTAAAGCACTTGTAAATCAAGCACTTAGCGCGCTATTTGCATGTTCTTTTGCAGAAGTGCCGATCATTTCCCGCAAATTTGAAGTCGCCGCATGACCGCCTGGCTCAGCGTTGTGGTGGCCACACCCTTTCACGCCGCTATTGCCGGGCCGCTGACGTATCGAAGTGAGCTGACACTAGCGCCCGGAACGCTGGTGCGTGTGCCTTTAGGCAAACGCGAGGTGTTGGGCGTGGTGTGGGGCCATGCCGCAAGTAGCGGTGACCTGCTCGAAATGCAGACCAGGAGCATCGCAGGCGTGCTAGACGGCCTTAGCCCGCTCAACGCCCAATGGCGGGCGCTGGTTAGTTTTACCGCCGGTTACTACCAGCGCTCTTTGGGCGAAGTTGCCCTGGCCGCGCTGCCGCCGCAGTTGCGTGACTTGACCGGCGTGCAGCTGGCCCGCCGTTTGAAGCGGCCAGTAGCTGACACCAGCCGCGCGCAAGTTGCTACTGATTTAGTAGCGCTTAGCGCCCAACAACAGGCGGCTCTGGCCGATTTTGATACAGAAAGCAGCCTGAAAAGAAGGCCTGCATTGCTGTTTGGCGCCACGGGTAGCGGTAAAACCGAGGTGTATTTGCGGCTGGCGGCGCAGGCGCTGGCGCAGGACCCAGACGCTCAGGTGTTGGTCATGGTGCCCGAGATCAACCTCACGCCGCAGCTGGAGGCCCGCTTTGCGGAGCGCTTTGCTCACTTGGGCAGCGAGCGCGTGGTGGCGCTGCACAGCGGCCTCACGCCAGCCCAGCGCCTGAAAAGCTGGCTGGCCGCCCATTCCGGCCTGGCCCGGCTGGTGCTGGGCACGCGCATGGCCGTGCTGGCGTCCATGCCCAGCCTCAAGCTGATCGTGGTTGATGAGGAGCACGACCCGAGCTACAAGCAGCAGGAAGGTGCGCGCTATTCAGCGCGTGACCTGGCCGTCTATCGGGCCAGTGGTCAAAGCGACTGCCGCGTGTTGCTTGGCTCGGCCACACCGTCGCTGGAGAGCTGGCATAGCGCGATTTCCAAAAAGTATCAGCTTTTAAAAATGGACGAACGCATCGGCGCCAATTTAGAGGCTGGCGGCTTGCCGACTGTTCTCGGCGTGGACATGAACCACCAACCCAAGCACTGCATCATTGCCCCGCCGCTCGTCAAAGCCATTGAAGAACGCATCGCACGC
>JANYED010000241.1 GCA_025363315.1 Polaromonas sp. | reverse complement strand
CGCCGAATAATTCAAAAACAGCACCCGCCTGGCGGGCTCGCGCTCGTTGTGTTTGTTGATTGCATCGATCAGCACGGCAGCAGTAGCCGACGAATTGCCCTGTGCAATCACCGTCACGCCGTCGTCAATCGCCGCGCGCAGAGCGCTGAGTGCTTCTTCGTTTTGGCCTTTGCTGTCGTAACGCTCAATTACCAGATTACGCGCTCCTCCTTGTGCGGCGGATAACTTCACACCGCCCCGTGCATTGACCCGCTCGGTTGCCCACACCAGATTGCGAAAGACAGCTTCGCCAGTGTTGGCGAAAGGGCCAGACAAGCTTTCGATCAGCGCTACCTTGATAGGCGCGGGCTGTGCGACCGCTGAAAAAGTAAGGGCCAAGCCAAACAGCAAGAATAAATTTTTTACAGTTTTCAAAACAATTTTTACTATATTTTCAGGAGCTGCTCGCGCCCGTATCAATTGGGCTACAGCCGTATTTGATGGGTGATCTAGAGGCTTTGATCCTGCAAACTCCAGCGCGGCAAAACGTCGAAAGTGTAGCCGCCTTGCAAGCTCTCCAGCCCCGCTTGCAGCCGCATGCCGGCGGCCAGCGCAATCATGGCGCCGTTGTCAGTGCACAAATGCAGCTCGGGGTAGTGCACGCGTATACCGCGCTTGGCGCAAGCGGCGTTCAGCTCGCTGCGCAGCATTGCGTTGGCACCTACCCCGCCAGCCACTACCAGGCGATTTAGGCCTGTCTGAAGCATTGCCGCCATAGATTTTTTAACCAACACATCAACGATGGCGGCTTGGGTAGAAGCGGCCAGATCAGCCTTGCGCGCTTCAAGTTCGTCGCCCAGCTTTTTGGCTTGCGTCATGACTGCGGTTTTCAAACCTGCGAATGAAAAATCAAGGTTACCGCTATGCAGAAGTGGTCGTGGGAGTTTGAAGGCCGAGCCATCACCGCTTTCCGCCAGCTTGGCCAAGTGGGGCCCGCCGGGGTAAGGCAGGCCCATCAGCTTGGCGGATTTGTCAAACGCCTCACCCGCAGCATCGTCAATGCTTTCGCCCAGCAACTCGTAGCTGCCCACGCGGTCAACCCACATCAGCTGCGTGTGTCCGCCCGAGACCAATAACGCGACAAACGGAAATTCCGGCGGGTCGGCACTTAAAAAAGGCGACAGCAAATGTCCCTCGAGGTGGTGCACGCCCATCACCGGTTTGCCCAGCGCCGCCGCCATGGCGCACGCCACGCCTGCACCTACCAGCAGCGCACCGGCCAGGCCGGGGCCACGCGTGTAGGCGACTACATCAACGTCTTTTAGGGTTCTGGCAGACTCTGCCAACACCTGCTCTGTCAACGGCAATACCCGGCGAATATGGTCACGGCTGGCCAGCTCGGGCACTACGCCGCCGTAGGCCTGGTGCATATCAATCTGGCTGAAAAGCGCGTGCGACAGCAAACGCGGCAAGGCTTTGCCAGAACAATCCACCAGGGCCACACCTGTCTCGTCGCAGCTCGATTCAAAACCTAAAACAATCATGCATTGAGTGTACGGTTTGGCGCGAATCTTGCACTCTAAAGGACCATGACCCCGTCACAGTCACTCCGCCTCGTTGTTATCGCACCTGACCTGGTAGATTCAGTTGCGGATGACGAGCACGCCCGCGAGCTGGCAGAACGCTCCCGCCAGTTGCGCATTGGCCTGTTAGAGAGCGGCTACAACCTGATTGCGGTGCTGCCAGCGGACAGCTTTTTAGAGCAGCGCATCGCGCAACTTCAACCCGACATGATCATCGTGGACGCCGAAAGCGATGCTCGCGACGCACTGGAACACGTGGTGATGGCGACCCGCGACGCCCGCCGCCCGATCGTGATGTTTACCAATGACAACGACACCCGGCATGTCAAAGACGCGGTGGCCGCCGGTGTGTCTGCCTACATCGTGGCTGGGTTGTCGCCTGACCGCATTCGGCCCATTCTTGATGTCGCGATTGCGCGGTTTGAACACGAACAAGGTTTGCGCTCCGAGCTGGCGCATGCCAAGTCTGAACTTCAAGACCGCAAGGTGATTGACCGCGCCAAAGGCCTGATGATGCAGCGCCAGAGCTTGAGCGAAGACGCCGCATTTGCCAAACTGCGCAAAGCCGCGATGGACAAAGGCCTGCGCATTGGCGAAGTTGCGCAGCGCATGCTGGACGCAGCCGCTTTGCTGGGTTAGCGGATCGGACACTTGACCGCTCAGTAAAAACCCTTGTTGGTGCATTGCACAACTACAGTGCGAGGCCGAAATTTTGCAGCATAAGCTTTTTTAATACTCCTAATTTAGGAGCTGCTCGCTCCCGTATCCATTGGGTTACAGCACGATTTATACCCTTAAAACTGTTTTTTAGTTGTTTTGCAAACGCGTGAATCTGTCTGGCACGGCTTTTGCTGCAATAGGCGCGTAAAGATCATCATTTCAACGGCGAAGTGTCGTGGTCTGAAGAACAAAGGCGTTCGTATCCTGCTTTCACGCAAGACGTGACTCCAGTGGTCGAACGCCTTTTTTTGCTTCCAGCAACCTGCTTTCAACATTTGCTTTTAACTTGCCCAGGAGACTTTGAATGACTGAATTGATTAGATCGTCACCCACCAGCAATATCAGCCGCCGCGCCGTGTTGCAGGCCGCTGCCGTGGGCGCGGTAGGCATCAGCCCTGCACTGCGTGCAGCGGTGTACGCCCAGGGCTCTGATGCGCCCGAGAAGAAAGAAGTCAAGATTGGCTTCATTCCTCTGACCGATTGCGCCTCAGTTGTCATGGCCTCCGTGCTGGGCATCGACAAAAAATATGGCGTCACCATCGTCCCGACCAAAGAAGCCAGCTGGGCCGGCGTGCGCGACAAGCTGGTCAGCGGCGAGCTGGACTTTGCCCACTCTCTGTACGGCCTGATTTACGGCGTGCATGCAGGCACCGCTGGTCCGAAAAAAGACATGGCTGTGCTGATGACGCTGAACCAGAACGGCCAGGCCATCACATTGAGCAAAAAACTGGCTGAGAAAGGCGCGGTAGACGGCCAATCACTGGCCAAGCTGATGAACACCGAAAAACGCCCTGCTGACCAACCTTTCACGTTTGCCCAAACCTTCCCCACCGGCACGCACGCCATGTGGTTGTATTACTGGATGGCAGCCAACGGCATCAACCCACTAAAAGACGCCAAAGTCATTACCGTACCGCCACCACAAATGGTAGCCAACATGCGCGTTGGCAACATGGACGGCTACTGCGTGGGCGAGCCCTGGAACCACCGCGCCATCATTGACGGCATCGGCGTGACCGCCATCACCACCCAAGACATCTGGAAAGACCACCCTGAAAAGGTGCTGGGCACAACAGCCGAGTTCGTCAAGAAAAATCCAAATACTGCACGCGCCGTAACGGCCGCCATTCTTGAAGCTGGCAAGTGGATTGACACCAGCCTGGGCAACAAAAACAAGATGGCTGAAACGATTGCCGACAAAAGCTATGTCAACACCAGCGTTGACGCGATCAACCAGCGCATTTTGGGCCGCTACCAGAATGGCATGGGCAAGACCTGGGACGACCCCAACTACATGAAATTCTCGGGTGACGGCGCGGTCAACTTTCCGTACCTGTCTGATGGCATGTGGTTCCTGACGCAGCACAAGCGCTGGGGCTTGATGAAGGACCATGTGGATTACTTGGCCATGGCCAAACAGGTCAACCAAATTGACATTTACAAGCAGGCCGCCACGGCTGCCAAGGTCAGCGTGCCCAAGGATGTGATGCGCAGCAGCAAATTGTTGGACGGCGTGGTGTGGGACGGTAAAGACCCCGCCAAGTATGCCGACAGCTTCAAAGTCAAAGCGTAAAGCTGCGACACAACTCACTCAAATCACCGAACACCCGAGGAGCACACCATGGTTGCTGCTGTATTTCATGAGGTCAACAATACGAGTAGCAACGCAGGCAGTAGCACGAGCAAGGCCTCAACCGCTACTGAATCAGGAGCTGCTCACCCAAATGAACAGGGGGCTACAGCCCTAAGAGACATGTCAAATACTGGAGAAATTGCGCCTGCAGCAGCATTACAGAAAGAATCAAAACCACAGCGCGACTTTTCTTTTGTGTGGATAGGCGTCATGCCGCCGCTGCTTGGCTTTGGCTTCCTGGTCTTGTTGTGGATGGCAATATCCATCACCACCAAAGGCAGCATTCCATCGCCCAGCGCCACCTTTGCCCAAGCGGTCACTATCTTCAGTGACCCGTTTTACAGCAAAGGCCCGAACGATCAGGGTATTGGCTGGAACATCCTGTCGTCCCTCAAGCGGGTAGCGATGGGTTTTGGCCTGGCTGCCATCGTCGGCATTCCGGTCGGCTTCATGATTGGCCGGTTCAAGTTTTTGAGCGCCATGTTTAACCCGCTCGTCAGCTTGCTTCGCCCGGTGTCCCCGCTGGCCTGGCTGCCGATTGGCTTGCTGGTGTTCAAAGGTGCCAACCCGGCAGCCATCTGGACGATTTTTATCTGCTCCATCTGGCCCATGATCATCAACAC
>JANYED010000240.1 GCA_025363315.1 Polaromonas sp. | reverse complement strand
TGGTGATTGATTTCAGTGTCGATGTAGCCGGGGCAAATCGCATTGACGTTGATGCCGTACTTGCCCCACTCCAGCGCCATGGCCTTGGTCATTTGAATCACGGCCGCCTTGCTCATGCAGTACACGCCAATTTGCGGCAGCACGCGCAGCCCGGCCATGGATGCGATGTTGATGATGCGCGCGCCTGAAAATCCACCTGGTGCCGTGCCGCGCGACCTGGCCAGCATGCGCTTGCCGACTTCCTGCGCTACAAAAAACGCGCCTTTGACGTTGGTGTTGAAGATGAAGTCGTAATCATCTTCGGCCACATCCTGCAGGCGCTGGGTAGTGCTGACGCCGGAGTTGTTGATCAGGATGTCAATCGGGCCGACTTCCGTTTCAGCGTGTGCCACGGCTGACTTGATGCTGTCGTGGTCCGTTACGTCGAGTTCCACTACATGCGCCGCACCGCCTTCAGCTTCAATGAAAGCACGCAAGTCTTTGAGCTTGTCCATGCGCCTGCTGGCCAGAATGACGGCTGCGCCGGCGCGGCTCAACGTTTTTGCAAACTGCGCACCCAGGCCGCCAGATGCGCCCGTTACCAGCGCCACGCGCCCCGCAAGATCAAGGCTGTAAGCCATAGTCAACTCCTTAGAATAGTTATAAAACGAACGGTCGTTCTATTTTAAGTTTCGCAGCATAAAATCATGCCATTCAGCAATTCATTATCAGCGAGTAAAACATGACGAACAGCGACATCCTGGCTCAGTTTGGCCCCCGTGAAGCGATGGAATACGACGTGGTGGTGGTAGGCGGCGGGCCGGGCGGTTTGGCCACAGCGATTCGCCTGAAGCAACTCGCCCTCGAAAAAGGCACCGATGTGTCCGTCGTGGTGCTTGAAAAAGGCTCAGAGCCCGGCGCGCACATTTTGAGCGGCGCCATAATGGATCCATGCGCGCTGATCGAGCTGTTCCCTAATTGGAAAGAGCTGGGCGCGCCTTTAGGCCAGCCCGTCACCGGCGACGATGTGCAGTTTTTAAGCACCACCGGAACGATCAATACACCTCAGTTTTTAATCCCCAAATGCCTGCACAACGAAGGCAACTACGTGATCAGCCTAGGGAACATGACCCGCTGGTTGGGCCAGCAGGCTGAGACACTAGGCGTTGAAATCTTCCCCGGATTTTCAGCCGCTGAAGTGTTGTACACCGACGCGGGTGCGGTGCGCGGCGTTGCCACAGGAAACCTCGGCGTTGGCAAAGACGGCGAGCCCACTGACCACTTTCAATTGGGCATGGAACTGCACGCCAAGTACACCATTTTTGCGGAAGGCTCGCGTGGCCACTTGGGTAAAAACCTGATCGCCAAGTACCAGCTTGACGCCGGCAAGGACCCACAAACCTATGCGCTCGGCATCAAAGAACTGTGGGAAGTTGACCCGGCCAAAGCCAAGCCCGGCCACGTAGTGCATTCCCTCGGCTGGCCAATGGATGCAAAAACCTACGGCGGCGGCTTTTTGTATCACTTGGAGGGCAACAAGGTCACGCTGGGTTTTATCACCGGGCTTGAATACAGCAACCCCTGGCTCAGCCCGTTTGAAGAAATGCAGCGCTGGAAAACCCACCCCGCGATTCGCAAATACCTTGAAGGCGGCAAACGCATCAGCTACGGCGCACGGGCCATCACTTGCGGCGGCGTGAACAGCCTGCCCAAAACCGTGTTCCCCGGTGGCGCGCTGGTCGGCTGCGATGCTGGCTTTTTGAATTTTGCCCGCATCAAAGGCAGCCATGCCGCTATCAAAACGGGCATGCTCGCCGCCGATGCAGCCTACGCAGCCGTCACCGGCGGGCGCCAGCATGACGAGCTGACCGCCTACCCTGAGGCGTTTGAAACCAGCTGGCTCAAAGCCGAACTCGAAGCATCGCGCAATACCAAGCAGTGGATGAAAAAGGGCTTGTATTTGAGTAGCATCATGAACGGTATTGAGCTGTGGCTGCTGCCCAAGCTGGGCTTCAAGTCACCGCCATGGACGATTCGTTCCCGCGTGCCTGACAACGCCAAGCTCAAGCCCGCCAAAGACTGCCCTCAAATCGTCTACCCAAAGCCGGACGGCAAACTGACATTCGACAAACTTTCCAGCGTTTTCGTCAGCAACACGAATCACGAGGAAAACCAGCCTGCGCATTTGACTTTGAGAGACGCGAGCGTTCCCGTCAACATCAATCTGGCGCTTTACGCCGGGCCTGAAGCACGCTATTGCCCAGCTGGCGTCTACGAGTATGTGAAAACTTCTGACAACTCAGACCGGCTGCAAATCAACGCGCAAAATTGCGTGCACTGCAAAACCTGCGACATCAAAGACCCAACGCAAAACATTGTTTGGGTCACGCCAGAAGGCGGCGGTGGGCCGAATTACGCGGGCATGTAGCAAGCGCTCTGATTAGATTTAAAAGTAATCACAAAAGCTTATTTTTAATCTAGTCAATTGACATAAAGTTGCTATCAAGCGATAAATGTCTCATTTATCAGCAAACTTAATCCGGCAGCAGTGTCCGCATGGCGTGGTTACATCAACGTAATTGGCTTTTGATCCGGCTGCTTGTGGCCGCGGTTGCAATTGCGACCATCGCTTTGCTGTGGCTGTTCGCCTACCCCATGCCGCCAGATCGTTTGAGCATCACAACAGCGGGCAGAGATGGTGCGTATGACCGCATGGGCAAGTTGTACGCCGGATTTTTTTCTAGCCACGGTGTCGAGCTTGATGTTCAACCCTCGGACGGGTCACAAGAAAATCTGGAGCGATTGCGCGGCACACCGGCGCAGTCTGATTTGGCCCTGGTTCAAGGCGGATTTGGCTACTTGGGTACAGCCGCCGGCAAGCGTGACCGCAGCCGAATCGAAACGCTTGCCAACGTCAATATTGAAGCGGTGTGGATTTTCAGCGAAAACCGGAGCATCACATCGCTCAGCCAATTGCAGAACCTGCGAGTCGCAGTCGGGGCAGAGGGCAGTGGCAGCCGCAAAATTGCGCTGAAGCTGTTTGAACAGGCGAAATTGGACATGAAAGTCATCAAGCTTTTGCCTTACATGGGCCTGGAATCCGTACAAGCTTTGCGCCAGCGCTCGGTAGACGTGGTTTTTATGGTGGCGCCGCGAGAATCGACAACCGTGCAGGCCATGCTCAACCTGCCCGGCATCCAACTGGCGAACCTGTCCAAATCCGCCGCCGTCATCGAGCGCAATCCTTATCTTGAGGCCAGCCTGCTGCCGCAAAGCTCACTTGATTCGGGCATTCCAGGGCGTGACACGACCTTGCTGACGATGTCTACCAGTCTGGTGACGCGCGAAAACCTTCATCCCGCGCTCAAACGGCTGGCTGTTGCAGCGGCCATGGATGTGAACAACCAAGGCGGTCTTTTTCACCGCGCAGGCGACTTTCCATCGCTGCGCAGAATTGACTTCCCCACCGCACCGGCAGCGCGCAGCACGCTTGCAGGTGGCCTGCCACTGCACGAAAGACTGTTGCCGTTTTGGTGGGCTCAGTTTGCCGAACGCGTGGTGTTGCTGGTGCTGCCGATCGTGCTGATAGCGTTGTGGCTGATGCGGCAGATCCCTAAATCCATGCGCTGGTTTTTACAAAGCCGGGTTAACCGCTGGTACGGCGAACTCAAGTTTATTGAAAATGATTTGAATCAGCAGGCTGTCTCTGGCCTGGACCTAACGCACTATCTGTTGCGTCTGAACGGTATCGACCGGGATGTTTTGACCTTTCAGTGCCCGAAAGACATGATGGCGCACTGTTACACGCTGCACCAGCACATTGACTTTGTGCGCCAGCGGCTTCACGGGATGCGCGGGCGATGAGGCTGCTGCTACTCTACCGTCGGCGCTGGTGGCTGTTTTACCTGCCGGTGATGCTATGTGCACTTGCCGCCATCGGCTGGGCAGCGACGCATTTGCACGCGCTACCGCCCAACGATGTGGTGATTTCCGGCGGCTCACCGGAGCACAGTTATGCGCGCTTGGCACAGCGCTATGCCGAGCAGCTGGAGCGCATGGGCATCCACACTGAAATCACCTACGCCGCTAGCGAAGCCGATGCATTCGCCCAATTGGGCAACGCCAAAGATGCGGTCAGTGTGGGGTTTGCCAACACCGTTTACGCAGGCACTGCGGCCCAGGTTGAAGCATTGGCCGTGATAGGCCAGGAGCCGATTTGGAGTTTCTCCAGTCTAAACGGTCCGGCCAGCTTGGCCAACGCCAAAGGTCTGCGCGTTGCCATTGGCCCAGACAACGCATCAACCGCCAATGCCGCCAGGCTGTTGCTGGCCCATGCCGGTGTGAGGGCAGACGATATACGGTTTGATGCCTTGAGCGGTACTGCGGCGGCCGACGCCCTCGTTGATGGCCGGGTCGACATGGTGTTTCACGTGGCTGGAGAAGATTCACCCACGGTGCAAATGCTCACGCGTTTGGGCAGCATCCAGATGCTGGGTGTTGACAACGCGGGTTCACTGGCGGCACAGCAGCGCCCGCTGCAATTGCTGCTGCTGCCGCAGGGCGTGATTGAACTGCGCGGCGACATACCGCCGCGCGACCTGACACTGGCCAGTCTGCAAACGCATCTGCTGGTCAAGTCCAGCGTCCACCCGGCGCTGCAGCGGGCTTTGCTGCTGGCCGCAACAGACATCCACGAAGAGCCAACTTTTTTGCAGCACCACGGGCAGTTCCCCAGTTTCAGGGGCAGTGACTTCAAGTTGTCGCCAATCGCAAAGGCCTACAGCCTGGGCGAGCGCCCCTTGCTGGAAACCCTGCTGCCATATGGCAAAGCGCAGTGGGCAGCACTTTTGCTTTACGCCGTGTTGCCGATCCTGGTTGTCACGCTGCTGGTGCTCACCTGGATCCCAAAACTGTTTGACTGGCGCATTAATTCCGGACTGAACCATTTTTACGGCGAATTAAAGTTTCTTGAGAACGATATGGCGGCGGTCGCGGCTGACAACCCAATCGCACTCAAAGGGCTACTCGAACGGCTCGACAGCATTGAGCGAAAAGTAGCGGCGATGGATTTGCCAGACGAGTATTCAGAGCGCTGGTACACGCTGCGCGAGCACCTGGCAACTGCACAAGACAGTCTGCTGAAGTTACGATCGCGCTAGTCAGAACTGAAACAGGGAAAGCAATACCATGCAGATCATCATTACCGGTGGGGCCGGATTTTTAGGCGTGCGCCTGGCCAGAACCCTGCTGGCGCGCGAGTCACTGGCCCTTCGAGGCGCTACGCCGCAAACCATAGAACGTATCACCCTGACAGACCGCGTAGCGCCTCCTGCCGACCTGGCTGCAGACAGCCGCATTGCCTTTGTCAAAGGCGATTTAAACCAGCATTTGGAAGCTGATGCAGCTGCAGCCCAATCAATCTGGGCGCGAGCAGCTATCATTTTTCATCTTTCAGCAGCGGTAAGCGGCGAATGCGAAGCAGACTTTGACTTGGGGCTACGCAGCAACATCGATGCAACCCGGGCGCTGCTGCAGGCCTGCCGCGCGGCTGGCAGCTGCCCCACCGTAGTGTTTGCCAGCTCGCTCGCGGTGTTTGGCAACTCAGCCGCGCAGCCGCTGCCCCCCGTCATTGACGACCGTACCCTGCCCACACCGCAAAACAGCTACGGCATACAAAAATTTATCGGCGAGCAGCTGGTGGCCGACTACGGCCGCAAGGGTTTCATTTGTGCCCGCAATGTGCGGCTGATGACCGTCAGCGTGCGGCCCGGCAAACCCAACGGCGCGGCGTCAAGTTTTTTAAGCGGCATGATTCGCGAGCCATTGGCAGGCCTGCGCGCCGTTTGCCCTGTGTCTAAAGACACAGCTGTGGCTTTGGCATCTCCAGCTCGCACCATTGAAGGCCTGATACGCGCTGCCGAGGCTGGCGACGCGGACTGGGGCGCACGCACCGCCGTCAATCTGCCAGCACTCACGACTACCGTTGGAGCCATGGCTGATGCTCTTGAAAAATTCGGTGGGAAGGCAGCTGCTGATCTCATCCGCTGGGAACCCGACGCGGCAGTGGCCAATATCGTTGTCAATTGGCCCTCAGTTATTGATGCGGGCAGAGCTAGGCAGCTGGGACTTCTACCCGACCCAGATTTCGAAAGTATCGTGATCGACCACATCCGAGAAAACCCCCGCCTCCAAACAGGCAAGCTGACGTAATAATCCGTTGGTGGAGCTTTCCTAGTCAAGACAATTTAAACCGGAGACATGTATGAAACTTTCAAAACTGCTGGTCGGACTCAGCTTTGCAGTGGGATTTGTTGGTGCCACCAGCGCACAAACCATTTTAAAAATTGGATACGCCACAACCAAAGAGTCCCATTACGGCGTCGGCTCGACCGTTTTTTGTGACGAAGTCGAAAAAGGAACGCAGGGGCGCTATAAATGCCAGCAGTTTCCGAGTTCTGCTTTAGGTGGCGAAAGGGAGCAGATTGAAGCAGTGCAACTTGGCGTGCAAGACATCGTCAATACATCCACAGGCCCCGTTGGCAATTTTGTGCCAGAGGTCAAAATCGTTGATATTCCATTTTTGTTTCGCGACTACGACCATGCGCGCAAAGTCATGGATGGCCCCATTGGGCAGGACATCTTGTCGAAGTTCCCAAGCAAAGGCATCATCGCGTTGGGTTGGACGGAAAACGGCTTTCGCCACATGACCAACAGCAAGCGCGACATCGTCAAACCGTCTGATGCTGCGGGTTTAAAAATG
>JANYED010000172.1 GCA_025363315.1 Polaromonas sp. | reverse complement strand
GACAAACCGTTTTGCAGCGGCGTGCACTTCAGCTTGTCAGACGTCGCCGTGGGCTGCGCGCTGAGCTATCTGGACTTTCGCTTTCCGCAAATTGTCTGGCGGGAGACCTACCCCAACCTGGTCAAACTGCAAGACAAACTCATGCTGCGCCCCAGCTTTATTGAGACGGCGCCAAAGTAGGCGCTAGAGGCTCTAAAACAGTCATTTTAGAGCTTTTTAGGTGCCAAATAGTGCTGTAGCCCAATGAATACATGCGCCAGCAGCTATTGAATTAATAGCGGTCGAATCCTGTGGGAATTCTTAGAGAACCCAGACTCACGTGGTTTGGAGTTAATTGGGAGTTAATTGGAATCTGACCCCAATTAGTCTCATTCATCAGTCACTCAATTACCATTGCCCCGTGCAATTTGAGCGGATGTATTACGGTGCTTAATTTGGTTGTCCGGGAAACCCGGGTTACCTCAATCTGACCCCAATTAATTCCTGCCGATTAACCTGACTAACCTCCGATGAAACCTATTGATTCCCATGTTGTATGTAGTGAGTGGGGCAACTCATGCGTTGTGGTATGTGTTATAAAATGTATCGTTAAACTTATGTCAACAATGAAAGAGATAACAAAGTGGCAGATCAAATTCTAAAGAACAGCAAAGGAATTCCGATTGGGAAAATTGTGACAAGCTCAAACGGCATTCTCACGATTAAAGACGAGAAAGGAATACCTAAGGGAACTTATGATCCTAAAAGCAACAAGACCAAAAATCATAAAGGAATACCTATTGGCACAGGAAATCTCTTGGTCACATTACTTTGACGAAGATTTAGTGGTTTTGTTAGACCACTCAATTCATACTCATTGAAGCTTTATAGTAATTCACTTGGACAAACTAAAAATCCCATTTGTTCCAGACTATCAAATATTTCACATTCCACAGAAGCGGAAAGATGATTGCGGTGTTGCGTGCTTTGCAATGCTTTCAGGAAGAACGTACGAACATTCGCTGAATACCATTTTTTTAAATCAAGAAAAAAAAGAATTGCTCACGTCAGTAAAAAACATTCGCGACGCTCTTGCAACTACAGGAGTGAAACTTGGTTCTGAAGTTAGATGTAATGAGTGGGAAAAGCTTTTCACGTTTGGTCGCTTACTACTTCTAACGGTAAACTATGTGGAGAACAAAAACCGGAACTGGCACTGGGTTATCTTTGATCCAACCAAGAATAAAAATCCTATACTAGACCCAAGAAAAAAAGAGGCTACAGTAATAGATCACAGGGTACATCTCTATAGTTATTTTTTACTTTGGAGATGAGAGTTCTAATTAATTGTAATTAACTGGGGTCAGATCCTAATTAGCTCTTTTTTCAAGCCATTTTCACCGATGTTTTAGACCTGTAACCCAATTAATACGTGCGTTATGAGCTAATTGGGGTCAGATTCTAATTAACCCCAAGGGCATTAATTGGGGTCAGATTCCAATTAAATTCCAGCTGAAGTTCAAAGGGACAATTGCCCCGTAAAAAACGGCCTCCAGCCCAATCAAAACAAGCGCTCATAGCTATACATAACGTAGCATCAGGCACCGCACATCACGCCCCAAACAGCGTCCGCCCGAGCACCTTGCCTTTGGTGCTGATGACCAGTGCCTCGCCCATGGCGGTGCCTTCACCGGTTAATGATGTGATGTTGACTTGGTGGGTCACCCAGACTTCAAACTGCCCCGTTGGTATGTAGGCCAGCCTGGCGCGCAGGGCTTTGGTTTGGGCTTCTTGGTCGCCGCGGTTTTCAAAGGTTGACGCCAGCGCAGACAACTCGCTGTATTTTCCAAAGGCCAGCTCGGCAGTGTCTTTGCAGCGGCACCAGGGGCTGGTTTGTACGCTGCGCGGTTGCAGTTTATTGGCTTTAAACCACTGGCCAATTCGTTTGGCTTGCTCGCGGCCCTCATCACTCAAGTTGCGCTGGGTGCTGCACTGCTCTAGCTTGAAGTTGGGCGGGTCGCCAATGCCCGCTACGGTTTGCGCATGGCGCATCACCAGCACACAGCCGCCTGCCCTGAGCAATACCGGCACGGCAACCAAGTCTGGCGTGGCGGCTGTCAGCGGCAGTGCGTGAAGAGCGCTTAACGTTCCTGCAATTTTTAAAACTGAGCGTCTGTTCATCGTCTTTTGATTTTTAGGGTTTGCTGGCTTTGGCGCTGCGAGTGCGAAGCAGCCTTTCCTCAGCCACCGCCAATGCTTCAGGCTTGCCAGACAGCACCAGCGTGTCGCCATGTTTGAGCGCGGTGCCGTCGGTTGGTTCCAGCGTGTTTCCGCCGGCTCGGCGTAGGCTGACCACCCGCGCCCCGGTGCTTGGCAGCATCAGCGCGGCCAAAGCCTGGCCCGCCCATGCGTTGCCCAGCGGTAGCGTCACGGTGGCCAGGCGCTCCTCGTCGTGTTCATCGGCGGTGTCGTCATCAGCGCCGCGAAAGTAGCCGCGCAGCAGGTTGTAGCGCTTGTCCCGCTGGTCTTGCACGACGCGTATCACGCGGCGCATCGGCACACCAACCAAGGCCAGCGCGTGGCTGGCCAGCATCAGGCTGCCCTCAATGGCCTCGGGCACAACCTCAGTTGCGCCTGCGGTTTGCAGCTTTTCCAAATCGTGGTCGTCCACGGTGCGCACAATCACCGGCACGGTGGGCGCATGCGCGCGCACGTTGGCCAGCACTTTCAGGGCGCTGGCTGTGTCTAAATACGTCACCACCACCGCACTGGCGCGGGCCAGGCCTGCGGCCATCAGCGCCTGCAAGCGCACCGCGTCGCCAAACACGACTGAATCGCCTGCGCTGGCAGCCTGGCGCACCCGGTCTGGGTCCAGATCAAGGGCCATGTACTGAATGCCTTCCTGCTCCAGCATGTGGCCCAAATTTTGCCCGCAGCGGCCGTAGCCGCAAATGATC
>JANYED010000211.1 GCA_025363315.1 Polaromonas sp. | reverse complement strand
TGGCCGCCATGCGCAGCGTGGCCGTCAAGCTGGGTAAAGACCCCAAGTGCATTGAGCCGCTGGTGCCGGTGGATTTGGTGGTGGATCATTCCATCATGGTCGATTACTACGGCAAAAAGACCTCACTTGACCTGAACATGAAGCTGGAATTTCAGCGTAACAACGAGCGCTATCAGTTCATGAAATGGGGCATGCAGGCCTTCAACACGTTTGGCGTGGTGCCGCCGGGCTTTGGCATCGTGCACCAGGTCAACCTGGAGTATCTGGCGCGTGGTGTGCATAAAACCTCCACAGATATTTACTACCCCGACTCATTGGTCGGTACCGACAGCCACACCACCATGATCAACGGCATTGGCGTAGTCGCCTGGGGCGTGGGCGGCATCGAGGCCGAAGCTGCCATGTTGGGCCAGCCGGTGTATTTTTTAACACCTGATGTGGTGGGCTTTGAGCTGACTGGCAAATTGCGTGAAGGCGTGACCGCCACTGACCTGGTGCTGCGCGTGACTGAGCAATTGCGCAAAGAAAAAGTCGTAGGCAAGTTTGTCGAATTTTTTGGCGAAGGCACGCGCACACTCAGCCTGCCCGACCGCGCCACCATCGGCAATATGGCACCTGAATATGGTGCAACTATGGGTTTCTTTCCGGTCGATGAAAAAACCATTGAGTACTTTGAAGGCACAGGCCGCACCAAGGCCGAGATTGAAGCGTTTGCCGCTTACTTCAAGGCGCAAGGTTTGTTTGGCGTGGCCAAGGCAGAAGACATTGACTATTCGCAAGTCGTGAAGCTTGACCTGGGCGAGGTGACCCCTAGCCTGGCCGGCCCCAAGCGCCCGCAAGACAGGATCGAGCTGGGCAATGTGGCCACACAGTTTGCATCGCTTTACAGCCAGTCGATTGCAGACAACGGCTTTAATCAGCCCGCAGCCATGCTGGCCACACGCCACTTGCTGCGCCATACTGACGACGACAGAGTTGACACCGTACCCGGTGCGCCACCCACAGCCTTGGGCGCGCCCCGCATGATGGTTGAAATGGAAGGTAGCCGCCCAACCCTGGCCACCGCCCAAAGTCATGTTGCGCCGATTACGGCCAAGTCAACAGGCATTTCCATCGGCAATGGTGATGTGCTGATTGCAGCCATCACCAGTTGCACCAACACGTCGAACCCCAGTGTGTTGCTAGCGGCAGGCTTGCTGGCTAAAAAAGCCGTGGAGGCTGGGCTGAAAGTGCAGCCGCACATCAAGACATCGCTGGCCCCAGGCTCACGCATCGTGACCGAGTATTTGACTGAAGCTGGCTTGCTGCCCTACTTGGAGAAGCTTGGCTTTGCCTTGGCGGGTTATGGCTGCACAACCTGCATTGGCAATGCAGGCGACTTAACACCCGAGATCAATGAAGCGATCACGAAGAGCGACCTGGTGTGCGCCGCGGTACTGTCGGGCAACCGCAATTTTGAAGCGCGCATTCATCCCAACCTCAAAGCCAATTTTTTGGCCAGCCCACCGCTGGTGGTGGCCTATGCGATTGCTGGCACGGTGATGCGCGACCTGATGACCGAGCCGGTGGGTAAAGGCAAAGGCGGAAAAGACGTTTACCTGGGTGACATCTGGCCGACAACAGACGAGATCAACGCGCTGATGCAGTACGCGATGAATGGCAAGGCTTTTCGCGCCAACTACGCCAAGGTGAAAAGCGAGCCCGGCAAGCTGTGGGAAAAAATCAAGGGCGTGACAGGCAACACCTACACCTGGCCCGGCAGCACCTACATCGCAGAACCGCCTTTCTTCAAGGACTTTGCTATGGAAAGAGGAGCTGCCCGCGCCCGTATTCATTCGATGATAGGCCTAAATGATGGGGAAAGCAGCGATTCTTTAAACAACTTCGGCGTCAAAGGTGCCCGCATCATGGCGTTGTTTGGCGATTCGATCACCACCGACCACATTTCCCCCGCTGGGTCGATCAAGGCGTCGTCACCTGCTGGCCAGTGGTTGCAGGCCCACGGCGTGATAAAGGCCGACTTCAACAGCTACGGCGCACGGCGCGGCAACCACGACGTGATGATGCGCGGGACCTTTGCCAATGTACGCATCAAGAACCTGATGATTCCTGCCGATGCTGAAGGCTCGCGCGAGGAGGGCGGCGTAACGCTGTTGCAGCCTGACCAAGAAAAAATGTTCATCTACGACGCGGCTATGCGCTACATCGCCCAGGGCATGCCTACCGTGATTTTTGCAGGTGAGGAATACGGCACCGGCTCTTCGCGCGACTGGGCCGCCAAGGGCACGCAACTGTTGGGCATTAAGGCCGTGGTGGCGCGCAGCTTTGAGCGCATTCACCGCAGCAACCTAGTCGGTATGGGTGTGCTGCCATTGCAGTTCAAGGCGGGCCAGTCGTGGCAAACGCTGGGATTGACCGGCAATGAAGTGATTGACGTAATTCCGCACCCGGCACTCAAACCGCAAAGCGATGCAACGCTGCGCGTCACCCGTGCTGACAGCACCGTACAAGAAATTGTTGTCACGCTGCGGGTGGACACGCCGATTGAAGTGGACTACTACCAAAACGGCGGTATCTTGCCTTACGTCCTGCGGCAGCTGCTGGCCGCATGACGGAGGCTGGTCTAAAAATAGCAATCGCTGGCGGGGGCATCGGCGGGCTGGCGGCCGGGCTGGCTTTGTCCGCAACTGGCCAGCAAATTGAGCTGTTTGAAAAAGCCAGCGCTTTCAGTGAAATCGGTGCGGGTGTACAGCTTGGGCCCAACGTTACCCGCATCCTCAAAAGCTGGGGTTTGCTCGACGCCTTACGCACCGTGGCGACCGAGCCTGATCGCCTGATAGTGCGCAGCGCCGTGACGGGGAGCGTGCTGGGCGAGCTGCGTTTGGGCCAGGCCATGCAAGTGCGCTATGGCGCACCCTATGTCACGCTTCACCGCGCAGCTTTGCACGCCATGCTGCTGCGAGCGGTAGAACAAACAGCGGCCACACTGCAACTTGATACCTGCGTGAAAAGCTTTCAGCAATCAGCCCAGACGGTGTGCTTGCAAACAAATCACGGTGCGCAAGATGCTGATGTATTGGTGGGCGCTGATGGTTTGTGGAGCAGCACGAGAGCGCAATTATTTGGAGCTGACATGCCCCGCCGTACCGGGCACCTTGCTTACCGGGCGTTAATCAGGCAAGCCGATTTGCCGGAGCGGCTGCGCAGCCGCAACGTCACCGCATGGCTGGGCTCCAACATGCATGGTGTGCATTACCCGCTTAAGCATCCTGTTGATGGTGACGAGTGGTTGAATATCGTGGTGTTCATCCACGGCAATGCACCGGGGGATTTACAAAACTGGGACCACAGCGCCAACGCGGTAGAGCTGAACAGCGCGCTACAGGGCAGCTGCTACGCCCTGCACAATCTGCTGGATGCCGTGCCCGACTGGCGGCTGTGGGTCATGCACGACCGTCCGCCTGTGCAGGGGCCGCGCGAAATGGCAATTAGCCGCGTCGCGCTGCTGGGTGACGCTGCGCACCCGATGAGGCCTTACCTGGCGCAAGGCGCAGGCATGGCGATTGAAGACGCCGCTGCACTTGCCACGGCTTTAAACGGCGTGACTGCCCAGAACGCACCTGCTGCGCTGCAGCAGTACGCTGCCAACCGTTGGCAACGCAATGCGCGCGTGCAAGCCAGGGCGCTGCGCAATGGCCAGATTTTTCATGCGCACGGGCTCATGCGGTGGGGACGTGATGTGGCCATGAGGCTGGTGGGTGAGCAACTGCTTGACATGCCGTGGCTTTATGGGCCGCGACAGCTTTCTTGAAGACTTGCTGCTGAAGCGCGAGTGTTGGTAGCCACTTCGCCTTCCGAAAATGTGATGCTGGACTTAGCCTCCCTAGCTTCCTGGCATCGGTCTTGCTAAATTCCTTGCCTCAATCTTAACCAGGCAAAGACCCATGAACAAGCGGCAACTCCTTCGATCAAGTCTGGCAGCAACTGCTGCGGCCTCTGTTGTGGCTCCGGCGCTGGCACAAACCAGCCCGAATGTGCGCTGGCGGATGGCTTCAAGCTTTCCGAAAAGCCTGGACACGATTTACGGCGGCGCCGAGGTGCTGGCAAAGCGGGTTGCGGCAATTACCGGCGGAAAATTTCAAATATCGGTGCACGCTGCCGGCGAGCTCGTGCCCGCTTTTGGTGTGGTGGACGCGGTGCAAAACGCTTCGGTGGATTGCGGCCACACGGCCAGCTATTACTTTGTCGGTAAAAACAAGGCCTTCGGTTTTGAGACCACGCTGCCTTTTGGCATGAACCAGCGCCAGCAAAATGCCTGGATTTACTACGGCGGCGGCCTGCAGCTGGTGCGCGACTTCATGCGCGAATACGGCATTGTCAACTTCCCTGGTGGCAACACCGGCGTGCAAATGGGTGGCTGGTTTCGCAAAGAAATCAAAACTGTGGCCGATTTGAAAGGTCTCAAAATACGCATCGCAGGCCTGGGCGGTGAGGTTATGACCCGCCTGGGCGCAGTGCCGTTGCAATTACCTGGCGGCGAGATTTATCAAGCGCTTGAAAAAGGCAACATTGACGCCGCCGAGTGGGTGGGCCCGTACGACGACGAAAAGCTGGGCTTTTACAAAGTCGCACCGCACTATTACTACCCTGGCTGGTGGGAAAGCAATTCGATGTACTCGTTTTACGTTAACAGCAAGACCTGGGACGCGTTGCCTAAGGACTACCAGGCCGCTTTTGAGGCCGCCGCCGCTGAGGCCAACGGCGACATGATGGCTGAGTACGACTTTAAAAACCCATCAGCGCTAAAGCGTCTTGTCGGCAACGGAGTGAAGCTGCATGCTTACCCCACCGAAATGCTGAAGGCGGCTCAAAACGCGGCTTTCGAGCTGTACGCCGAAGAATCCGACAAAAACCCTGCCTTCCGCAAAATGTATGAGCCGTGGAAAAAGTTTCGTGCTGATGTGATGCTATGGCACCGCTTTGCCGAACACACCTACTCAAATTTTGTTTACAACAATCCGCCTGCCAAGGGCTGAAGACGTGGCTACCCACCGGCGATTCAGTTTGACGGAGTTGTAGCGGCGCTTGCAGGCGCTGCGGTCGGGGTCGCAGGTACAGCCAGAACTGCTGGGCTGATGCGCTTGCCACTGACCAGATTGATCAGGTCAGTCTGGCTCATGTTGCCTGCATAGCCTGCCACCACAAGGTCAAAGCCCAGAGTGTTGTCTGCCCGAATGACGGGGACAGGCATCGGTGCGGGTCTGCACAAGTCAGCGCAAGCCAGCCGTACGTCTCGCTGAATGAGCCGGGCAGCCTGCAAAGCTTGTGCGCGCGGTGCATCGCCCACAAAGGTTTTTTCAGTTGTCACACGCACTGTGATCAAGCCGTCCTGGTAAGTCGATGCTGCGGTGATCTTTCCCGACAGCACAGCTTTGATCTGGGCATCTGTAGGCCGGGCTACAGCCGCCGGTTTGGCAAGAGTCGAGGCAGCGCTTGATGCTGCTGGGGCCGGCCGCTGAGGCACTGCCGGCAGCCCCAAAATGTTATTGGCGTCCTGGGCGCAGACTATTGGCACATGGCCCAGAGCTAACCATCCCGCTAGCAGCACGACAGGCCCCAACAGCTGGCGTAACTCAGGCATTGAACTCCCATTTTCTTTTGGCGCCCAGGACAGCATCGGGGTAGGGCGCTTTGCCGCGCGAGCCGTTGTAGCGACCCAAGCCCAGGAACAGGTCGCCTTTTTCACGGTCCAGGTAGTGCCGCAAAATCACGCAGCCAAAGCGCAAATTGGTTTGCATATGAAAAAGTTTACTTGCATCGCCGTCGCCGATCACACGGGTCCAAAACGGCATCACCTGCATGTAGCCACGCGCGCCCACCACGCTGACGGCGAATTTGCGAAAATTGCTTTCGACCTGAATCAGCCCGAGTACCAAAGCGGTGTCCAGCCCGGCGCGTTTGCTCTCGTACCAGACGGTTTGCAAAAACTCCTTGCGGATTTGCAGCTCGGCTTTTTTGCTCAGCAGGCGGTCGCTCATGGCGGCCAGCCAGCGCAGATATTTCAATCGGCTTTCGGTGTCTTTGAACTCGGGCACTGGCGGAGCATGGTTTGCAACGGCTGAGCTGAGCGCGGTGCGTACTGAGTCGATCAACGGCTCTTCAACTTGCGCACCAGCACTTGATTGCTCTGAAAACAGGAGCTGCCCGCACCCGAATACAGAAGCCTGCAAGGCTTTTCGCCTGCTGAAATAACTTGAACTCACGATGTTACAGCCCCAGCTTGCCTTTGATAAAGTTCAGCGCATGGGTTGCGTCTATCTTTGTTGATTCGGCGTCGCGGCGGTGCTGGTATTCGATGTGGCCTTCCTTCAAACCCCGGTCACCAATCGTCACACGGTGCGGTATGCCAATCAGCTCCCAGTCAGCAAACATGGCGCCAGGCCGCTCGTTGCGGTCATCCAGAATCACATCAACACCGGCTTTCATCAGCTCGGCATAGAGTTTGTCGGCAGCTTGTTTGACATCCGCAAACCGGTCCGGGCTGATGGGGCACAGCACCACGGTGAACGGTGCAATCGCATCTGGCCAGATGATGCCTTTGGCATCGTGGTTTTGCTCAATGGCAGCGGCGGGCAGGCGCGTGATACCGATGCCGTAGCAGCCCATTTCCAAAAACTGCGGCTTGCCGTTGTCGCCCAAAAAGGTGGCGTTCATGCCTTTGGAGTATTTGGTGCCGAGGTAGAAGACGTGGCCGACTTCAATGCCGCGCTCGATGGCGAGTACGCCTTTGCCGTCGGGCGATGCATCGCCTGCTACAACATTGCGGAGGTCTGCAACCAGATCGGGCTCGGGCAGGTCTCGGCCCCAGTTCACACCGGTCATGTGAAAGTCAGCCTCGTTCGCGCCGGATATCCAGTCAGTCATCGCGGCGACTTCCCGGTCAACCACCAGCCTCACGGGTTTGAGCAGCTTCAATGGTCCCAAATAGCCCGGCTTGCAGCCAAAATGCTCTTCAATTTCAGACACGGTGGCAAACCGGAAGCCTGCAAGGCCTTCAATCTTGCCAACCTTGACTTCATTCATGTCGTGGTCGCCGCGCAACAAGAGCAGCCAGATTTGGGTTTTGATGACTTCGCTTTTCTCGTTCAGCGTGTCGGTGGCCACCACCAACGATTTGACCGTTGCTTGCAGTGACATGCCCAGCAGCTCTGCCACATCTGCGCAAGTTGCTTTGCCTGGTGTGGCAGTTTTGGTCATGGCTTGCGTTGCCGCTTTGCGCGCGACAGTTGGTGCCAATGCCTCAGCCTTCTCCATATTCGCCGCATAGTTGCTGGTCGGGCAATACACGATGGCGTCTTCACCCGTTGCCGCAATCACCTGAAATTCTTCGCTCAAATCGCCACCAATCGCGCCACTGTCGGCGGCCACGGCACGGTACTGCAAGCCAAAGCGGTCAAAAATTTTGCGATAGGCGGCTGCCATGTTCTGGTAGCTGGCTTTGGCCGATGCCTCGTCGCGGTCAAAGCTGTAAGCGTCTTTCATGATGAACTCGCGCCCACGCATCAGGCCAAAGCGGGGACGGCGCTCGTCGCGGAACTTGGTTTGAATCTGGTAGATGTTCTTCGGCAACTGCTTGTAGCTTTTGATGTCCTGGCGCATCACATCGGTCGCCACTTCTTCGCTGGTGGGCTGCACGATAAAGTTCCGGTCGTGGCGGTCTTTGATGCGCAGCAGTTCAGGGCCCATTTTTTCAAAACGACCTGTTTCTTGCCATAGTTCAGCGGGTTGAATGACCGGCATCGTCATTTCAACCGCGCCGGCCTTGTTCATCTCGTCCCGCACGATGGCCTCGACCTTGCGAATCACGCGCAGGCCCAGCGGCATGTAGCTGTAAATGCCAGCGCCCAGCTTTTTAATCATGCCGGCGCGGGTCATCAGCTGATGGCTGGCGATTTCAGCGTCGGCGGGCGCTTCTTTGAGGGTGGAAATGTAAAACTGCGATGCTTTCATGGGCTGATTTTTGGTGTGGCAGTGAAGTATTGATGGGGTTGCGGTGGCACGCGATGTGCTTGAGGCTTGGCATTGCTGAGTTCGCTGTGCATAATGGACTCAGTTTAAAAAATTTGAGGTTTGATTATGCTCGACCGGGACGGCTTCAGGCCCAACGTCGGCATCATCTTGCTCAACCATAAAAGTCAGGTGTTTTGGGGCAAAAGAATCCGCACGCATTCGTGGCAGTTTCCGCAGGGCGGCATTGACCGGGGTGAAAACCCTGAACAAGCGATGTTCCGGGAACTGCATGAAGAAGTGGGGCTGATGCCGCAGCACGTACACGTGCTGGCCCGAACCCGTGATTGGTTGCGCTATGAGGTGCCTGACCGGTTCATCCGCCGCGATGCGCGTGGACATTACAAAGGCCAGAAACAAATATGGTTTCTGTTGCAACTGGTCGGTCACGACTGGGATTTAAACCTGCGCGCCACTGACCACCCCGAGTTTGACGCCTGGCGATGGAACGACTACTGGGTGCCACTCGATGTGGTGGTTGAATTCAAACGCGGTGTGTATGAGATGGCGTTGACCGAGCTGGCGCGCTTTGTGCCGCACTTGGACTGGCATGGTGATAGCCGGTTTGACAACCACCACCACCGCTACCATAACCATCATGATCGCGGGCACGGTGCTGATTCAGGGCATTTTTCAAGATCAGGCATGGCATTTGAGCTACCGCCAGGTGCGAGTTTTGAGCCTGACCCGCAAACCAGCCAGATGGGTGCTGTTGAGAAACGTAAAAATGAAAATTAATCGCGGGACTGTTGAACGGTTCAAAAATACAAGCGAGAAGGTTTCAAGAGCCAACAGCAAAAATAGGGAGTCTAAACACGCGCTTTTATATGGGGCAGTCGTTTCTTGTTTGTTGTTAACAGCGAACTATTCACATGCGCAGGTGTACGCCAACGATGCGGAGTGGAAAGAGTCTGAAGTGCCGCCGCCGCCTGCGTTTGACGTCAACAAGCTGGTGACTTTTGAGGTGCCCCGATACACAAGCATGGTGTATGGGGTCGATTTGGCATCGGTCAGCATTTCCAAAGCGGACAGTCTGGTGCGCTATGTGATCGTCATCACCAGCGCAAGCGGCGCAAAAAATGTGATGTATGAGGCCTTGCGCTGCTCGACTGGCGAATTTAAAACCTACGCCCGTTATTCAGCCGATGGAAAATGGAGTGCAGTCGCCGATCCTCAATGGCGCTCGGTATTTGCCATTACGCCGTCACTGCACCCGCTGTGGTTTGCCAAAGCCGGCGCTTGCGATGGTGCTGCGCCCGTGAGCTCGCTGGCCGAACTGGCCACGAGGCTAAAGAACGGCG
The DNA here is from genome assembly GCA_025363315.1 of Polaromonas sp. GTDB lineage: Bacteria > Pseudomonadota > Gammaproteobacteria > Burkholderiales > Burkholderiaceae_C > Polaromonas. Next base: position 16,850 of record JANYED010000211.1, on the reverse strand, counting down.
CTCCCTACTTCGCTCCATAAGACTTGCCGCGAGGTTTCAGCGCATCAACACAAGGTTTGTTCGGTGCACCATCTCGGGCTCACCCGTGTAGCCCAAAAGCTTTTCAAATTCTGATGACCCTTTTCGGCAAATCTGCCGGGCTTCAGCGCTGGAGTAGTTGGCCAGCCCGCGTGCAATTTCTATATCGGCGGTATTTTTGATGGCAATCACGTCACCACGTGAAAACTCACCGTGTACCGCCGTCATCCCAATCGGCAGCAAGCTTTTGCCTTCGCCCGCGACTTTGGCCGCTGCGCCCGCATCCACTGTCACAGAGCCGCGCATTTGCAGGTGGTCCGCCATCCACTGCTTGCGTGCCTGGTTTTTAGCGGTTTGCGCCACCAGCAGCGTACCAATCGCCTCACCCTGACTCAAGCGAATCAACACAGACGGCTCCCGACCCCAGGCTATCACCGTCGATGCGCCCGAGCCTGCCGCTCGCTTGGCGGCGAGGATTTTGGTGATCATGCCGCCGCTGCCAATGCTAGATCCCACGCCGCCCGCCATGGCTTCCAAAGCCGGGTCGCCGGCTTTGCCGACACTGACGAACTGTGCGCTCGGGTCTTTTCGCGGATCGGCTGTATACAAGCCTTTTTGATCTGTCAGGATGATGAGCGCATCGGCCTCTACCAGGTTGGCAACCAGCGCGCCCAGCGTGTCGTTGTCGCCAAACTTGATTTCGTCGTTGACGACGGTGTCGTTTTCGTTGATGACCGGCACCACGCCAAAGCTGAGCAAGGCCAGCAGCGTGGATCGGGCGTTCAGGTAACGCTCGCGATCGGCCAGGTCAGCGTGCGTTAGCAGCACCTGGGCGCTGCCCATGCCGTTTTCGCGCAGTTTGGTTTCATACATTTGCACCAGGCCCATCTGGCCGACGGCAGCGGCTGCTTGCAATTCATGAATCGCTTTGGGCCGGGTGGCCCAGCCCAGCCGCGTCATGCCCTCGGCAATGGCGCCGCTGCTGACCATGATGACTTCACGGCCACTTTTGCTAAGGCGTGCCAGTTGCTCACACCATTGGCCAATCGCCTGGGCGTCCAGCCCGCGACCTTCGTTGGTCACCAGACTGGAGCCGACCTTGACCACAATGCGTTTGGCATTCAAAAGGACGCTGGCGCTTGCTTTTTCTTGCATTTTTTGTGTTTTAGATGTACTTTGTGGCTGTAACCCAATAAATACGGGTGCAAGCAGCTCCTGAATTAATAGCGACTAATTCACTCGGGCGGTAACACCGCAAATCGTGGATCAATGTCTTCTGCCGGTTGCTCGCTCTTTTGCACTTTCTTGACATGCTGGTAAATCGTTTTGATCAGGTGCTCGCAGCCTTCGCGCGTCAGGGCCGAAATTTCAAACACCGGACCTTTGAACTTGAAGCGCTTGACGAAATCTTTCACGATCTCTGCGCGCTTGTCGTTGCCAATCATGTCCAGCTTGTTAAGCACCAGCCAGCGTGGTTTTTTAAACAGCGCGTCGTCGTATTTTTTCAGCTCGCCCACGATCGCTTTGGCCTGGGCGACCGGATCAACGCCTTCATCAAACGGTGCCAAATCAACAATATGCAGCAACAGGCGGGTACGCTCCAGATGGCGCAAAAACAAATGCCCCAGGCCTGCGCCTTCAGATGCACCTTCGATCAATCCCGGCAAGTCGGCGACCACAAAGCTTTGCTCAGGTGCAACGCGCACCACGCCGAGGTTGGGATGCAGGGTGGTGAAAGGGTAGTCAGCAATGCGTGGCCTGGCGTTTGAAACAGCGGTAATAAAAGTGGACTTACCCGCGTTGGGCATGCCCAGCAGGCCGACGTCGGCCAGCACTTTCAGCTCTAACTTCAGGCTTTTGCGCTCACCGGGCCAGCCGGGTGTTTTGCTGCGCGGTGCGCGGTTGGTAGAGCTTTTAAAGCGCAGGTTGCCAAAGCCGCCATCTCCGCCTTTGGCAATCAACACCTGCTCGCCTGGCTCCATCAGCTCGAACAGCACGTCGCCCGTTTCCGCATCACTCAAAATACTGCCGACCGGCATTTTCAGAATCACGTCATCGCCCTTGGCACCAAACATGTCCGATCCCATGCCGTGACCGCCGTTTTTGGCATCGTGACGGCGTGAAAAGCGAAAATCCACCAGGGTGTTCAGGTTGATGTCAGCTACTGCGTACACATGGCCGCCGCGCCCGCCGTCGCCGCCGTTGGGGCCGCCAAACTCTTTGTACTTCTCGTGGCTGAACGAGACGCAGCCCGCCCCGCCATCGCCTGCGGCAATGTCAATAAAGGCCTCGTCAACGAATTTCATGGTGCGGCTCGAGTTGGCTGGCTAAAGAAGTAGTCTACAAATAAAAAAGCCCCGACTTCTCGGGGCTTCGCGTCAGTCGTCATGACTTGTCGAAGGGACAAGCTTATGCCGGAGTAGCAACAGCCATCACACTGACAGTTTGCTTGGACAATGCACCTTTAATCGCAAACGAGACTTGGCCGTCTACCAATGCAAACAGGGTGTGGTCTTTTCCGATGCCGACATTGTTGCCAGGGTGGAACTTGGTGCCGCGCTGGCGAACAATAATGCTGCCTGCGTTGATGACTTCGCCGCCAAATTTCTTGACGCCAAGCATTTTGGGCTGTGAATCACGCCCGTTTCGCGTAGAGCCGCCGCCTTTTTTCTGTGCCATTTTTCAGTTACTCCTGTGCTTAACCTGCAATAGCGCCGATTTGCAGTTCTGTGTAGTTCTGCCGATGGCCCTGGCGCTTTTGATAGTGCTTGCGCCTGCGCATTTTGAAAATGCGAATCTTGTCGCCTCTGCCGTGAGAGATGACTGTCACAGTAACACTGGCACCTAGCACCAAGGGCGTACCGACTTTGATATCAGCGCCGTTCCCGACAGCCAACACCTGGTCAATAACGATCTCTTGGCCTACGTCCGCAGTAATCTGTTCTACTTTAATTTTTTCACCAGCAGCAACTTTGTATTGTTTGCCGCCGGTTTTTATGACCGCGTACATGTAAGACCTCTAATATATTGAGTTCTGCAGACGAATTTCTGCAGAGACCATCATTCTAGCATGGGGCACTAGCAGTACCCATAGCCATTAACTCGGACCTAAACGCAAGCCTAAGCAAGCCATCTTGCTTCCTATAATCACGCAACTTAACCGTCAGGACCCACCTCTTTTGTCTGCCAATTCGTCCAGCACCGCCGCTGCGCTCGCCCTCATTGCCAATGACATGGGCGGTATGGATGCTGTCATCGCCAGACGCTTGCAGTCTGATGTTCCGCTGGTCAGCCAGGTGTCGCGCTACATCATTGCGGCTGGCGGAAAGCGGTTGCGCCCGGCGTTGCTGCTGCTGATGTGCGGCGCGCTGGGTTTTCAGGGGCAACAGCGTTTTAATATGGCGGCAGTGGTGGAATTTATCCACACTGCCACATTGCTACACGACGATGTGGTGGACGAGTCCACTTTAAGGCGAGGTCGTGCCACCGCCAATGAGGCCTTCGGCAATCCGGCCAGCGTCCTTGTGGGAGACTTTTTGTATTCCCGCGCATTTCAGATGATGGTAGAAGCAGGTGACATGCGCATCATGCAGACTCTCGCCGAAGCAACCAACGTCATTGCGGAAGGCGAGGTTTTGCAACTGATGAACATGCACGATGCCAGCTTGACTCAAGACGCCTACCTGCTGGTTATCCGCTCCAAAACCGCCAAACTGTTTGAAGCAAGCGCCCGATTGGCAGCATTGCTGGCCAAGTCATCCCCGCTGGTGGAGAAAAGCTGCGCTGATTACGGGCAGGCGCTTGGTACGGCGTTTCAGGTGATTGACGATGTTCTCGATTACGACGGCGACGTGCAGATCATGGGCAAAAACCTGGGCGACGATTTGCGTGAGGGCAAGGCTACTCTGCCGCTGATCATTGCCATGCAGCGCGGCTCACAGCAGGAGTGTTACGTGATTCGTGAAGCGATTGAGACGGGCGGCACAACCAACATGGCGCAAATCATCGAGATTGTGCAAAAGACCGGCGCCCTGACGGCCACACGTGAAGCAGCGGCCTTTGAAGCTCAACTAGCGCTGGACGCTTTGCAAAACCTGCCGCAAAATGCGCATGCTGATGCATTGAGGCAACTGGCCTCGCAGCTTCTTGGCCGCCGTGCTTGATGCCTGAGGCCAACGCTGTTATCTTCGACAGACAATCGCGTCACTGAACCCAAGGCACTGAAATAACCATGGCTGCTGTTGAATCCCTGACCAAAGAAAGCTCGACCGTCGCCTTGCCCGGCTTGGGCCGCGCATTGGTGATTGCTGGCAAACTCGGCCAAAAAGCCGCTGAAGACATTTTCACCAAGGCCAAAAGCGGACGTACGAGCTTTATTGCTGAGTTGACTGGCTCTGGCGCGGTATCTCCGTCGGACCTGGCGCACACCATGTCCACAGCTTTTGCAGCGCCGCTGCTGGACCTGGAAGCCATTGATACCCAGCGGCTGCCCCGCGGCCTGCTGGATGCCAAGATCTGCCAGACGTATCGCATTGTGGTGCTCAGCAAACGCAACAACCGCCTGATTGTTGCAACAGCTGACCCGTCCGATCAGGAAGCGGCAGAAAAAATCAAGTTTTCCACCCAAATGGGTGTGGATTGGGTGATTGCGGAATACGACAAGCTTTCCAAGCTGGTTGAGGCGTCTACTACGACAGCCTCAGAGGCAATGGAAAGCATCATCGGTGAGGACTTCGAGTTCGATGAATCCAGCGCCGACATGCAAAGCGAAACCCAGGACGCTGCGGTGTCCGAAGTCGAAGATGCGCCCGTCGTCAAGTTCTTACAAAAAATGCTGCTTGATGCGTTTAGCATGCGCGCGTCCGATTTGCACTTCGAGCCGTTTGAGCACAGCTACCGGGTGCGCTTCAGGGTTGACGGCGAGCTGCGAGAGATTGCCTCGCCACCTGTGGCGATCAAGGAAAAGCTCGCCGCGCGTATCAAGGTAATCTCCAAGCTCGATATTTCGGAAAAGCGCGTGCCGCAAGACGGCAAGATGAAGCTGAAAATCGGGCCGGACCGCGTGATTGATTTTCGCGTCAGCACGCTACCTACCATGTTCGGTGAAAAAATCGTGATTCGTATTTTGGACCCGAGCAGTGCCAAGCTGGGTATTGATGCCCTTGGCTATGAGCCGGCCGAAAAAGAGCGTTTGCTTGACGCCATCGGGCGGCCCTACGGCATGGTGCTGGTGACGGGGCCAACGGGGTCTGGCAAGACGGTGTCGCTTTACACCTGCCTGAACATCTTGAACAAGGCTGGCGTCAACATTGCTACCGCTGAAGACCCGGCCGAAATTACCCTGCCTGGCGTTAACCAGGTCAGCATGAACGAAAAAGCCGGCATGACCTTTTCGGTCGCGCTGAAAGCTTTTCTGCGCCAGGATCCAGACATCATCATGGTCGGCGAGATTCGGGACATTGAAACCGCCGACATTTCGATCAAGGCGGCGCAAACGGGCCACCTGGTGTTGTCAACGCTACATACCAATGACGCGCCCACCACGCTGACCCGAATGCGCAACATGGGTATTGCGCCATTCAACATTGCATCCAGCGTTATTTTGATCACCGCCCAGCGATTGGCCCGCCGACTTTGTCCCAATTGCAAAAAGCCCGCCGACATCCCGCGTGAAACACTGATTGATGCGGGCTTCAAGGAGCATGACATTGACGGAAGCTGGACGCCGTACCGCCCGGTTGGCTGCTCCATGTGCACTAACGGTTACAAGGGCCGCGTGGGCATCTACCAGGTCATGCCGATCACCGAAGAAATCCAGCGCATTATTTTGCGTGACGGTACTGCGCTGGAGATAGCCGAGCAGTCTCAGCGCGAGGGCGTCAACAGTCTGCGCCAGTCTGGTTTGTATAAAGTCAAGCTTGGTATGACATCGGTTGAAGAGGTTTTGGGCTGTACAAATGTGTGATGTCACAAACAGTTTGCTGTGCCTGTAAAACCAGAGAGTAATAAACGGGAAAACTATGGCAACTGCAGCTAAAGGTATTCAGGAATTCGTCTTTGAATGGGAAGGCAAGGACAGAGGCGGCAAACAGGTCAAGGGTGAAATCCGGGCTGCCGGTGAAAACCAGGTCAAGTCAGCATTGAGGCGTCAGGGCGTTTTGCCGTCCAAGATCAAAAAGCGACGCATGCGCTCCGGCAAGTCCATCAAGCCAAAAGACATTGCGATCTTTACCCGCCAGCTTGCGACGATGATGAAGGCCGGCGTGCCGCTGCTGCAGTCGTTTGACATTGTTGGCCGCGGCAACGCCAATGCCAGCGTGACCAAACTTCTCAACGATGTGCGCACTGACGTGGAAACCGGTACGTCGCTGAGCGCGGCTTTCCGCAAATACCCGCTTTACTTCAGCGCCTTGTATTGCAATCTGGTCGAGGCCGGCGAGGCAGCCGGTATTTTGGAGGCGCTTTTGGACCGCTTGGCCGTTTACATGGAAAAAACCGAGGCCATCAAGTCCAAAATCAAATCCGCCCTGATGTACCCCATCTCTGTGGTGGTGGTGGCTTTTGTGGTGGTGGCGGTGATCATGATATTTGTGATCCCGGCTTTTAAAAGCGTCTTCTCGTCGTTCGGCGCAGACTTGCCAGCGCCAACACTTTTCATTATTGCAGTGAGCGAGTTTTTCGTCTCTTATTGGTGGCTGATTTTCGGCGGCATCGGCGGCGGTTTGTATTTCTTTTTTCAGGCCTGGCAACGCAATGAAAAAGTGCAGCGCTTCATGGATCGCGCCTTGCTGAAAGTCCCAGTTTTCGGCGCATTGATAGAAAAATCCTGCATCGCCCGCTGGACGCGAACGCTGGCCACTATGTTTGCCGCGGGCGTGCCGCTGGTTGAAGCGCTGGATTCGGTGGGCGGTGCGTCAGGCAACTCCAAATACGCTGACGCAACGGAAAAAATCCAGCAGGAAGTATCGACCGGCACCAGCCTGACAACAGCCATGACCAACGCCAATTTGTTCCCTACCATGGTGCTGCAAATGTGCGCGATTGGCGAGGAGTCCGGCTCGGTCGATCACATGCTGGGCAAAGCGGCTGACTTTTACGAAGCGGAGGTCGATGAGATGGTGGCGGGCTTGTCAAGTCTGATGGAGCCGATCATTATCGTGTTTCTGGGCACCATTATTGGCGGCATTGTGGTGGCGATGTACCTGCCCATTTTCAAGCTGGGCCAAGTCGTTTGATGCTGGACGGTTTGCCGGGCGGTGCGCTGGTGTCAATTGCAGGATTTTTGGGGCTGCTGATTGGCAGCTTTTTGAACGTTGTAATTTACCGCCTGCCCAAAATGATGGAGCAGCAATGGGCGGCTGAATGTGCAGAGCTGTCCGGTCACATCACCGATACACCAACCGCGACTGCGGCGACAGAAAAACTCAGTTTGACGTCGCCCCGTTCGCGTTGCTCAAACTGCGGGCACGTGATTGCCTGGTATGAAAACATTCCGTTGCTCAGCTATGTGTTGCTGCGAGGCAAGTGCTCGGTGTGCAGCGCGAAGTTTGGCGTTCGCTATCCCGCCGTTGAAGCGAGTACCGGCCTGCTCTTTGCCTTTTGCGCTTGGCGATGGGGCGCAACGCCTGCCGCCTTGGCGTGGTGCGGGTTTTCTGCCGCGCTACTTGCGTTGGCCGTGATTGACTGGGACACCACCTTGCTACCTGACGACGTGACACTGCCACTTTTGTGGGCCGGGCTGGTTCTTGCGGCGCTGCAGTTTAATGCCGGCGTGGTGTTGGCCGATGCGTTGTGGGGAGCGGTCGCGGGGTATCTGTCGCTCTGGCTGGTGTACTGGGCTTTTAAGCTGGTCACCGGCAAGGAAGGCATGGGCTATGGTGACTTCAAGCTGTTTGCTGCGCTGGGTGCGTGGTTTGGCTGGTCGGCCCTGGTGCCTATCATTTTGATGGCGTCGGTGATTGGGGCTGTGGTCGGCATCGGGATGAAATTTTCAAGCGGTTTGCGCGAAGGCGGCTACGTGCCGTTCGGCCCTTTTTTGGCAGGCGCGGGTTTTACGGCCATGATTTTTGGGCCGCAGGCCATCCTTCGCACGGTGGGCCTGTAGGTGCTTCGCGTGGGGTTGACCGGCGGTATCGGCAGCGGCAAAAGCACCGTCGCCCAACTGCTGGTCAGCAGCGGGGCAGTGCTGGTTGATGCGGACGAGATTTCTCGTGCCACCACGGCGGCGGGCGGCGCAGCGATTGCTGCCATTGCCGCCCAATTTGGGCCTGTTTCCATCAATGCAATGGGTGCCATGAACCGCGACGTGATTCGCCAGAAGGTGTTTGCGGAACCCGCAGCCAGGCACCAGCTGGAGGCCATCATCCATCCGTTGGTCAGCCTTGAAGCCGCGCGGCAAGCGGATGTCGCTCGCCAAGCTGGCAGCGATTGGGTGGTGTTTGACATTCCCTTGCTGGTTGAATCAAAACGCTGGCGTCAGCAGCTGGACAAAATTTTGGTAGTCGACTGTGAAGAGGCCACGCAGATCAGTCGCGTTTTGGCTCGCGCGGAGGTCAAGCCGGGCGGCGACAAGGCCTGGACGCGCGATGCGGTTGCGAAAGTAATCGCCAGTCAGGCCAGCAGGTCCGAGCGGCACGCCGCAGCAGACTGGGTGATCTACAACGACGGCTTGAGCGTTGACGCTCTGGCTGAGCAAGTCTTGAAAATAGTCAAAGGCATCAAGTTATGATTCCGTGTCAAACACTGAGTCCTGTGTTGACAAAGATATTGCTGTGATCCTTTACGAATACCCCTTCAACGAACGCATACGCACTTATCTGCGGCTGGAGCAGCTGTTTCGCCGCCTGGGCGAACTGGCGGCACGTGAGCACCCGCTGGATCATCATTACGCCATCACCACCATTTTTGAAGTCATGGACGTGGCGGCCAGAGCCGATTTGAAAACCGATGTGCTCAAAGATCTGGAAAAGCAAAAACACATTTTGAACGGCTACCGGGGCAACCCGGCGATTGCAGAGAGCGTGCTGGACGACGTGACCGCCCAGTTGGATGTCTGCTTTGCCAACCTCAATGCGCTGCCCGGCAAGGCGGGTCAGTCACTCACAGAAAACGACTGGCTCATGAGCATCAGGAGCCGAGTCGGCATTCCCGGCGGCACTTGTGAATTTGACCTGCCAGCTTATTACGCCTGGCAGCATCTGGCCGCCAATACCCGCCAGCAAGACCTGCAGCGCTGGATTGCCACTCTGGTGCCACTGGCCGAGTCCGTTCGCCTGCTGCTGCAAATGCTGCGCGACTCTGGCGCGCCGCAAATGGTGACTGCACTTGAAGGCGTGTACCAGCAAAATCTGCCGCAAGGCCGCACCTTTCAGTTGCTGCGTTTGCGCATCGACCCTGCGCCCGGCCTGATCCCGGAGATCAGCGGCAACCGCCTCATGGTGTCGGTGCGCCTGATGCGCCACGGCAGTGACGATCGCCTGCATGCGGGCGGTACGGATGCGTCTTTTGAATTGACGCTTTGCTCCTGACGCGTTGTGAAACCAGGTATTACACATGGCTGTCGACGCGTTCAAACCCAAAATCGTGATGTGCCCAGCTTGTCAGGGCGATGCGCTGTACGCTGCAAGCAACTCGTTCAGGCCGTTTTGTAGTGAACGCTGCAAAAACCACGACTTTGGGGCGTGGGCCAGTGAAGGTTTTCGGGTGCCCACAGAAGGCCCGCCCGACGACGGAAACTATGGCTACCCCAAACTTCAATAACCTGGAGCAAAACCGATGACAACTAATAAACTTTTTTGGGCCCTGGCCATGTCCGGCTTTTTGCTGGCAACGGGTGCGCAGGCGCAGGCACCCGAGGTGCTGAATCCGCCAATCAAAACTGGCCCGAGCAAAAAAGCCAAAAAAGCGAAAGCCGCTGCCAGCGCCAGGGCCAAATTCATGTCCGGCTCGCAAGACGGCAAAAAAGAGCGTGTCGCCCGGCTCAAGCGCGAATGCAAGGGCGGGGTCGATGCTGGCGCTTGCACGGGCTACACGCGGTAGCCCGTCTGGTTTCAGGCTGCTGGCGTGCCCAGTACCTGCTGCAACTCACCGCTCTCAAACATCTCCATCATGATGTCAGAGCCGCCGACAAACTCGCCTTTGACGTAAAGCTGCGGAATCGTTGGCCAGTTGCTGTATTGCTTGATGCCCTGACGGATCTCGCCATCTTCCAGCACGTTCACGGTCATTGGTTTTGGCACGCCGCATGCTTTGAGCACAGCAATCGCTTTGCCTGAAAAGCCGCACTGCGGAAAGCTGGCGTTGCCCTTCATAAACAACACCACGTCGCTGGATTTAACGATCTGGTCGATGCGGGTTTGGGTTTCATCCATGGTTTTGTCCTTTAAAAATCGATGATTGATTATCCCGCGATTTCACATCAGCCACCTGCCGCCAGAGCATCTCGCAATACCGGCCAAGTCCATTCGGCTTTGCACCTGCATGAATCCGCGCTTCGTCAGCAACTCGCACACCCGAGGGGCCTGGTCGTAACCGTGCTCCAGCAGCAGCCAGCCGCCCGGTGCCAGGTACTCAGGCGCCAGCGCGATAATTTTCCGAAGGTCGTCCAGCCCATCGAGGCCAGCGGCCAACGCGCTTAACGGCTCGTGCGTCAGCGCTGCTAGGTGTGGGTCGCTGCTTTCGATATAGGGCGGGTTGCTCACAATGACGTGGTACTTGCCGGTGATGCTTTTAAACCAGTTGCTTTGAGCCAATTGAACATTGACCCCCAATTGCCTCGCGTTCTGTGACGCGACCGCCAAAGCCCCCGCGCTGGCGTCAGTGGCTGTGACGACGCACTTCAAGCGGTGCGCCAGCGCAATGCCAACCGCGCCACTGCCCGTGCCCAAGTCCAAAATGTCAGGCGCGGCGATGCCTTGCGCCGCATCGAGCGCCCACTCAACCAGCGTTTCAGTGTCGGGCCGCGGTACCAGCACCCGCGCATCCACCGCAAAGCGCAGGCCAAAAAACTCCTTGTAGCCGACGATGTAGGCAAACGGCTCCCCCGCCGCTCGGCGTAGGCACAAGGCTCTGAATCTGTCGATAACGTCCGCTGCCAGTTCATCGGCTTCGTGCGCCAGCAACCAGGCGCGTTGACCGTCTGGTTTGCTTGCGGCATGCAGCAGCAGCCATTGCGCGTCCAGCCTGTCCAGGCCACTTGTTTGCGCAGCAGCCAGCGCCTGGCTGACCGTAACGCCAGTCACACTGCGGCCTCGTAAATGCTATTAAAAAAGAAGCTGCTCGCGCCCGTATCTATTGGGCTAGAGGTCGATTTAATGGATAAGATAGGCATTTTCAGCCCTGCGAGGCCGTTTCAAGCTCGGCCAGTTGCTCTGCGCCACGCGCCACCTGCAGCGCCGTCACCACGTCTTCCAGATCACCCTCCATGATGGTGAGCAGCTTGTACAGCGTCAGGTTGATGCGGTGGTCGGTCAGCCGTCCCTGCGGAAAGTTGTAGGTGCGAATGCGGTCACTGCGGTCACCGGTACCTACCAGGCCTTTGCGCATCGCGGCGTCAACGGCAGCGCGCTCGGAGCGGTCTTTTTCGTGAATTCGCGCCGTTAGCACTTTGAGGGCTTGCGCCTTGTTGCCATGCTGGCTGCGGCCGTCCTGGCATTCGGCCACGATACCGGTGGGCAGGTGGGTAATGCGCACCGCCGAATCGGTTTTGTTGATGTGCTGGCCGCCCGCGCCGCTGGCCCGATAGGTGTCAATCCGCAGGTCGGACGGGTTGATTTTGATGGCCTCCAGCTCGTCAGGCTCGGGCAGCACGGCCACGGTGCAGGCGCTGGTGTGAATGCGGCCTTGCGTCTCGGTGGTCGGCACGCGCTGCACCCGGTGGCCACCCGATTCAAACCGCAGCTTGCCATACACGCCCACGCCTTGCGAATCGGGCGCGCCTTCAATGCGCAGCACGACTTCTTTGTAGCCGCCCAGCTCGCTGTTTGATTCACTGATGATCTCAGTGCGCCAGCCGCTGCGCTCGGCATAGCGGCTGTACAGGCGAAATAAATCTGCGGCAAACAGCGCTGATTCATCGCCGCCTGTGCCCGCCCTGATTTCCACAAACGCAGGCCGCATATCGTCCGGGTCTTTCGGTATCAGCATCAACTGCAGCGCGTCGTCGATCTGCGTGATGTCGGCTCTGGCGGCGTCCATTTCTTCTTCAGCCATCTGGGTCATGTCCGCATCGCCCTTGCTAGCCGCTAGCAGTTCCTGGGCGCTGGCTAAATCGGCTTCGCGGCTGGTCAGCTTGCGGTACTGGTCGGCCACCACGCTGACTTCAGAATGCTCACGGCTCAAGGCGCGAAAGCGTTCCATGTTGCTGACCACGTCGCCGGCAGACAGCAGCGCGTCGAGTTCATGCAGGCGAAGTAACTGGCGCTCCAGGGTTTGTCTTAAAAAGGGTTTCATGTGGGAAATCTGAATAACGCTTTCTCGCGTTGGGAAACAGCAGGTGTGAGGACATGCGCGGCTGAACGCCGCCGCTAACGCTCAGCGTCGTCCGCTTTGGCTCTGGCCTGTCCGCGCAAGAAAAGCTTTGACACGGTTTGCGCCGTCGCCTCGCGGCGCTCAGCATCGCCTGCGTGCAGTTCGGCCAAGGTGCCGTGCAGCATTTTTTGGCTCATGCCGCGTGCCAGCGCTTCCAGAACCGCGTCGATTGATTCGCCCTTGGCCAGCAGCTTTTTGGCCCGGTTGATTTCCATCGAACGCCACTCGTCAGCCTGAGCCTGCAGCTGCTGAATCAACGGGACCACCCCAGTCACAGGATCGCGCTGGTTCAACCAGCTCATGAAGTTTTGTACGCCCGCGTCAATGATGACTTCGGCCTCTGCCACTGCCGCGCGGCGGCTTTCCTTGCCGGTTTGCACCACTTGGGCGAGGTCATCGACCGTGTACAGGTAAATGTCGGGCAGCGCCTTGACCTCGGGCTCAATGTCGCGCGGCACAGCCAGATCAATCATGAAAATCGGGCGGCGTTTCCTCAGCTTCACGGCGCGCTCTACCGCGCCCAAACCAATGATAGGCAACACGCTGGCGGTGCAGCTGATGACTGCGTCAAACTCATGCAGGCGCGCCGGTAAATCCGCCAGCGGCATGGTCTGAGCATTGTGGGCGCCAAATTTTTGCGCCAGCGCCTCGCCGCGTTCCGTCGTGCGGTTGGCAATCACCATCAGGGCTGGGTTGCGCGCCGCAAAGTGGGTAGCCGCCAGGTCAATCATTTCGCCCGCACCGACAAACAAAATCTTGATTTTGGCCAGATCTTCAAACAACTGACCCGCCAGCCGAACACTGGCCGCTGCCATGCTGATGCTGTGGGCGCCGATTTCGGTTGAACTGCGCACCTCTTTGGCTACGGCAAAAGTGCGCTGGAATAGCTGGTGCAGCGTGCTGCCCATGGCACCGGCACCATCGGCCGCGCGCACCGCGTCTTTCATCTGCCCCAAAATTTGCGGTTCGCCCAGCACCATCGAGTCCAGCCCGCTGGCTACCCTGAAGACGTGACGCGCTGCCTGGTCGCCTTCCAGCGTGTAGGTGTGGCTGCGCAGCAGGGCAGGGGACACGCCGCCGCTGCCCGCGAGCCAGGCCAGCGTGTGCTCGAGCGCCGGGGTCTGGCTGGCGCAATAAATCTCTGTGCGATTGCACGTCGACAGGATCGTCGCCTCGGGGTGTTTGCTGTGCGACTCACGCAGGCCCTTGAGCGTGGAGGCCATCTGGTCCGTTGAAAACGCAAAGCGCCCCCGCAAATCAAGCGGTGCAGTGTTATGGTTCAACCCAAGGGCCCAGACAGTCATCCCTGAATTATAAAATTGAAGTGACCTTTTGGCAGCCCGACCAGCAAAACTACCTGTAAAACACCGATGACCGCTTATTTGCTGCTGAATCACGTGTTGAACTTTGTGGCCCCCGCGGCTACAGTAGCGATATTGTTGGTGCTGATGAGTCGTGTTTTTAGCCGATTCTTGGTTTCAAGAAGGCCGCTAGCCCAGTCTTTATGGGCGCAAGCAGCTATTATTTTCATAGTGAACGTGGCAGTGATGGGTGCTGGCCTGATGATCTTTGGCAACGACGGCAAGATGGCCAGCTACGCCGCCATGGTGCTGGCCGCCGGCGCTGGCCAGTGGGTGATGTGGCGGGGCTGGCGGGCCTGAGCCTTTTACGGCCCGGGCTTAAAGCGGTCCACCCGGTCGGTGATGATGCCGTCGGTGTCTAAATCCAGCAGGCGCTGCACATCTGCTTCGTCATTGACGGTGTAGCTCAATAATTTAAAACCTGCGCTTTTGGCCAGCGCCACGCTGCGTGTGTCCCACAGCTTGTGGTTGCAAACAGCTGCTACGCAGCCCAGCATGAGGGCTGTTTCCAGCCAGCCTGTCCACAGCTCATGCAGCAGCAGGCCACGCGGCAAGTCAGGCGCGGCAGCCAAAGCCGCTTGAAGCGCATCAGGTTTGAAAGACGTGAGCAGTGGCTTGCGGGGCTTGTTATGCCACAGGCGGGCCGCATGCCGGGCTACCACCGCGCCTGTGTGTGCATCGGCCCCTGGGGTGGGTTTGATTTCAATGTTCACATCGAACCCGTTGGCGATGCAATACGCGGCAATCGCCTCCAGGCTGGGGATGGGTTCCCGTGCATAGGGCGTCGAATGCCAGCTGCCAGCGTCCAGTTGCTGCAAGTCTTGCCAGGTCTTGTCGCCTGCCAGGCCGTCGCCATTGGTGGTGCGGTCCAGCGCGTCGTCGTGCAGTAAAAATGGCACGTCGTCACGGCTTAGCTTCACATCGCATTCAAACATCCGGTAACCATGTTGGGCACCCAGTTTGAAAGCAGCGAGGGTGTTTTCAGGGGCTAATTTGCCTGCGCCTCGGTGAGCCACCCAGCGTGGGTAGGGCCAGTCGCTGGTGCTGGTGGCGCTCACGGCGCGGCCTGGGGTGCCTGGCGCAGTGTGGGGTCGAGCGCCACCCGCAGCTTGCCATCGACCACGCGCACATCAGCAATGCCCATCCTGGCAATCTTGTCGGCCTGCGCGCTTTTAAAACTGTAAATGGCCGTGCGCTCCAGGCTTTGTTTGGCCAGCGCCGAGCCGTACTGCGTGATGGCATCGGTAATTTGCGGCGGCACGCTTTTGAAGACCAGATTTTCGATGCGCGAATCGTCCAGAAAAATCTCGCCCGTGCTGGCCTGGTAGCGCGGCTTGGCGGACACCACCGCCGTGCCTGTGGTCGGTTGCCCCAGCAAACTGACGGTGGTGTCAAAGCTCAGGGTGATGCGGTCTGAGGCATCGGCCAGCGTGATTTTCGGATTTTGCAGCTTGATGCAGGTAATGGGCGTGGGGCAGTTTTCAGCCGGAAACTTCGGCGCAATCGCGTTTTGAATTTGTTGCGCAGAAAAGTCCAGCGTCAGTTTGCCGTCTGCATAGCCGCACGCGGCAAGCGAGCCGATGATTGAAACCGCTAAAAAGGCGGCGCAGACGCTGCGAAAGTTCATTCGCAAATTATGGACTATGCACTGACCCGCGCGCCGGTAGTGGCATCAAAGTGATGAATGCGGTCTGCCCTTGGCACCAGACCAATGGTTTGGCCCAGTGCAGGCGAGCGCACACTCTCTTCAGTCCGCACCACCAGCTGCTCTCCGCTCAAGCCCCCCAGGCGGCAATACAGCAAGCGTTCTGCGCCCAGCATTTCAATGGATTCCACAACGGCCTGCCATCCGCCCGTGCCAACGTCCAGGTGCTCGGGCCGAATCCCCAAAATATGCGCCGACTTGACACCCGTCGCGCTTGTCAAAAGGTTCATCGGTGGTGATCCAATAAAACCGGCTACAAACGTCGTGGCGGGGCGGTGGTAGACCTCCTCGGGCGTCCCAAACTGCTCCATTCGGCCGGCGTTCATCACCATCATGCGCTGGGCCAGCGTCATGGCCTCGACCTGGTCATGCGTGACAAACAGCGACGTGATGCCGAGCTCGCGATGCAGTTTTTGGATTTCGAGACGAGTTTGTACGCGCAGCTTGGCGTCGAGGTTGCTCAATGGCTCATCAAACAAAAACACCTGCGGCTGGCGTACGATGGCGCGGCCCATGGCCACTCGCTGGCGCTGACCGCCTGATAGCTCGCGCGGTTTGCGTGCCAGCAAATGCCCCAGCTCCAAAATGCCCGCCGCTTTGTCGACGCGTTGCTTGATCTCACTGACAGGTACTTTGGCGATTTTCAAGCCGTAAGCCATATTGTCAAACACGCTCATGTGCGGGTACAGCGCGTAGTTTTGAAACACCATGGCAATGTCGCGTTCAGACGGCTCCAGGTCATTGACGACTTTGCCGCCAATGCAGATTTGCCCACCCGTGACTTCCTCCAGCCCGGCCACCATGCGCAGCAGGGTGGACTTGCCGCAACCCGACGGGCCGACGATGACGATGAATTCATGGTCATTGATTTCCGCATCAATGCCGTGCAGGATTTGCACCGCGGCTTTGCCTGTGCCGTAGCGTTTGGTGATGTTTTTAAATGAGATGGACGCCATTTTTAACTTTTTTTAGAACGCAAAAGACGCAAAATTTACGCAGAGGTCGCAGAAAATGCAAAGTAAGAAGTTGAATAAGTAGGCTGAAAAGAGTTCTGACGCTGACCTCTTTTTTGCGATCTTTGCGTCACCTTTGCGATCTCTGCGTTCAAAGCTGCACGTGTTCATTTCTCTGTGTCAACAAGACCTTTCACGAACCATTTCTGCATCAGCACCACCACAAAGGCAGGCGGCAGCATGGCCAGAATGGCGGTGGCCATGACCACGTTCCATTCGTTTTGC
>JANYED010000197.1 GCA_025363315.1 Polaromonas sp. | reverse complement strand
TGTTGCCGTCAGGCGGGTTCACCACCGTGGTGCTGCCGTTCAGGATGTGGTCTCCGCTGAACAGCAAGCCGTCTTCCACCAAAACCAGGCACAGGTGGTTGGCGGCGTGGCCTGGGGTGTGTAAAACCTTCAAAGTATGCTTGTTTTGACCATTTTCAGGCATCAAATAGGCCTCTATGCCAATAGATTCGGGCGCAAGCAGCTCATTATTTAATAGCACTTTATCTGGCATGAAAAAGCTGTCTGCGCGCGCTGTGGGCAGCGATGGCAGGCCCAAAATGGGCGGCTTGGCCTTGCCCGCCGCCATGCAAATGGCCTGTAGCGGTTGGGCGCCGGGTGAATGGTCGGGGTGCGAGTGGGTACACACAATCATTTTGATGTCACCATCCGCTGCGCTGTACAGCCGCTGCAAATGGTCAGCATCTGCTGGGCCAGGGTCGATGGCGATGTAGCCGGAGGCTGCGTCACCCACCAGGTAGCTGTTGGTGCCCGGCCCGGTCATCACGCCGGGGTTGGGGGCGGTCAGGCGCATCACGTTTTTAAGCAGCCTGACGGGCGCATCGGTTTGCCAGTCGAGCGTATGCACAATTTGCCCGTCAGGGCTGGTCAGTTCCAGCTCGCCAAACGGTGCTTCATGCTCCATGTAGCGCTCGACCTTTCCGGCCAGCAGGCCAGCGCGTGGGCAAGATATCCACAGTGGTTTTTCACTTGCGCAGGCATTCAGCACGTCATCGACTGTGGCGTAGTGCTGCAGCCGCTCCAGTGTGCGAATGGTCGGAAAGATGATAAAAAAGTTGCCCGCTTCGTGCTTGGCCAGCGCATCTGCCGGGCGTATCCATTCAGGCTCGAATTGCTCGGTTTCGTCAGCCACGGGCTCCTGGCCTTCAGGCATGCGGGCGACTAAAAATGGCACGTCAAAGCGACGCGGCAAGTCACGGTCGGTTACCCAATGCGCAAGCACAAATACATCTGCGCCAGCCAGTGTCAGGCCGCGCGCTTTGCATTGCGCGGCGAACGGTGCTTTTCTGTCTAGCGCGGCAATATCTGCTGTTTTCACATGGCTGCCGTCGGCATGTTTGGCCAGCAGCACGCCGAGTTCTTCAAAGCTTTCGCGAATGGCGGCAATGGCTTGCGTCAGGTGCAAGTCGCTTTGCGTCTGCCGACGGGTTGACTGGCCGTGCGCCGCACTGTCTGTGGCATCAATGCCACCACCAGGAAAGACGTAAGCACCGGGCGCAAAACTGGCCGTCATGGACCGGCGCGTCATCAGCACTTCAATGCCATGTGCACCATCGCGCAACAGCAAAACAGTGGCGGCGGGGCGCAGGGGTACGGGTTCTCGCGTAGGCTGCAAAAGTTGATTTAGTCTTACCATTTAAAGATTACAACACGGAGACTTCAATGAATTTCAAACGCAGTTTTGTTTTTGGTTTGCTGGCTGGTTTTGCTCTCGGGGCGATGGCGCAAACAACACCCGCCTGGCCAACACGCGGGCCCATCAAATTGGTGGCGGTATTCCCGCCCGGTGGCTCGGTCGACCAGGTCGCACGCATTTTGCAGGTGCCGCTGCAAACCGCCCTGGGCCAAACCGTGATTGTTGAAAACAAGGGGGGCGCATCCGGCTCCATAGGTGCTGCTGCAGTCGCCGCCGCCCCGGCTGACGGCTACACCTTTGCGGTGGTGTTTGACACCCACGGCGTCAACCCGGCGCTCATTCCCAACCTGCCGTTTGACAGCAAAAAAGACCTGTCGCCCATCGTATTGGTCGGCACATCGCCCATGGTGCTGGCCACCTTTGCAGGCAGCGAGTACAAAACCTTTGCCGATGTGGTGGCTGCCAGCAAGGCCAAAAAGAACGTCAGCTACGGCAGCATTGGCTCAGGCAGCCTGGGCCATGTGGCCATGACGTTGCTGGGCAAGAATATGTCAGTTAACGGCGGCATTGACTGGGCGCATATCCCATACAAGGGCGGCGGCCCCCTGATGAACGATGCGGTGGCCGGCCATGTGCCGTTGTCCATCGGTTCGGTATTTGTGACCAAGCCGCATATTGACAGTGGCCGCATGCGTCCGCTGGCCGTGACCAGCAGCAAGCGCAGCCCCGACTTGCCCAACGTGCCGACGATTGCCGAAAGCGGCTACCCCGGTTTTGAAGCGCCCGCCTGGTGGGCGGTACTGGCCCCGGCCAAAACGCCGCCTGACATTTTGAAGCGCATGAACGAGGCACTGAACGGCGTGTTAAAAAATCCTGACATCGCCAAAAAGCTGGATTTACAAGGCATTGACGTTGTGGGCGGCAGCGCCGATGCGGCCCGTGTGTTTATTGACAAGCAGATGGACATCTGGGCAAAAGTCGTCAAAGACAACAACATCAAGGCGGACTGATCACACTTCTGGCGACACGCCCATCGCTACCAGAAACCTAGCCACCATGTTGTAGGTGGCAATGGCTGCGGTCAGCTCGACGATCTGGGTGGTATCGAAGTGCTGCTTGAGCTGCGCGAATACTGCGTCGGTAACTTTCACGTCGAGCGTCATTTGTGCGGCATATTGAATCACTATGCTTTCAATAGCTGCCAGTGCCCGATTTGACTGGGCTACAGCCGTATTTGACTTGTAATTTAGACAAACGACTTGTAATGCATCAAGTTCAGCCTGCGTGCCGCCCGCCTTTAAAAAATCAGGTGCGTGGTGGTGGTACTCATAAGCTGCGCCTGTCAGCAGGGCGACGGTGCAGATGCCGAGTTCACGCAGCTTCCAGCTTGTTGGCAAGTCAGTGCGCACGGCTTTGAGGTACACGTTCCAGCCGCGTGCCAGCGGTTCGCTCCAGAGCAGGGCTTTGTCCAGGTTGATGAGTTCGCCGCCACGGCGTTTCAAAATCGCTTGCACCAGGTCGTCGGGTTGGGGTTTGGCGGTGGGGGTCCAGTCGGGGATGCGCATGGTGGGTGTTCGCGGAGTGTTTAAAAACCATAGCGTAGCGCGATAATCACGCCATGAGAGTGAAATTCACAAAAATGCAGGGCGCAGGCAACGACTTTGTCGTGCTCGATGAGACGCGCGGCCTGCTTGGGTTGGCGGCAGCGCAGTATCGGTTTTTGGCAGATCGCCACTTTGGTGTGGGCGCTGACCAGATTCTGTCGGTACGTGCTGCGCCGTCGCCGGATGTTGACTTTGCGTATGCGATTCACAACGCTGACGGCGGTGAGGTTGAGCATTGCGGCAACGGGGCGCGCTGCTTTGTGCGCTTTGCGCGTGAGCGTGGCTTGACCACCAAGGCGGTTCTCAAAGTACAAACTATGAACCGTGTTTTGACGCTGGCCATGCAAACGGATGGCCGCGTGAGGGTCGATATGGGTGCGCCGGTATTTGATTTGGCTCAGGTGCCGTTTGATGCAACCGGTTTGCTGCCCGAAACCATCAATGCATGGCAAAAATGGCCGCTAAATGTGCCTGCAGCCCAATCAAATCGGGCGCAAACAGCTTCTGAATTTATAGCAGTTTATGTTGCCGTGGTGTCCATGGGAAACCCGCACGCCGTACAACTGGTGGACGACGTGGACACGGCTGCAGTGCTTGAGATGGGCCCACTGATTGAAGGCCATGCGCGCTTTGCCAAACGCGTCAACGCCGGGTTTATGCAAATCGTTAGCCGCGGCGAAATCCGCTTGCGGGTCTACGAGCGCGGTGCAGGCGAGACACTGGCGTGCGGCACCGGGGCTTGCGCGGCGGTGGTGGCGGGTATTCGCTTGGGGCTGCTTGAAGCAAAAGTGGATGTGCAAACACGCGGCGGCGTGCTCACGATTGAGTGGTCAGGCGAGATCAATGCGCCAGTGCTAATGACTGGCCCGGCAACCACCGTTTTTGAGTCCGAAATTGACATTCCCGAAACTGTTTAGCTGCGGCACAAAAAACACGACAATCCCACCATGAACCCAACTGACCACAACAATCCGATCACTGAAGACGACATTGCCAATTTTTTGGCCAACACACCAGACTTTTTTGAGCGGCATGCCGAGCTGCTGGCCACGGTGCAGCTGTCCAGTGGCCACGGCGGCCGTGCGGTCAGCCTGCAGGAGCGCCAGGCCGGGCTGCTGCGCGACAAGATTAAAACGCTGGAAGGCAAAATCGTTGACATGATTCGCCACGGACAAGAAAACGTGGGGATTGCCGACAAGCTGCAGCGCTGCACCCGAAACCTGCTGCTCACCGCGCATGCACGCGACCTGCCTGAAACCATCGTGCATGAGCTCAAGGGGCAGTTCGCCATTCCACAGGCGGCTATCAAGCTGTGGCGCATCAACGGTGTGTTCACGGGCGAACCGTTTGCCTCGGGTATCAGCAGCGACACGCAGGCGTTTGCATCGTCTCTCGGTGCGCCATATTGCGGTGTCAATTCTGGCTTTGAAGCGGCCAGCTGGTTGCCTGACCCGGCCATGGCCATGTCGATTGCCTTGATCCCGCTCAAGGCGGACAGCCAGTCCGATGCCTTTGGCATGCTGGTGCTGGCGTCGACTGATCCACAGCGCTTTCATGCTGACATGGGCACTGACTTTTTGTCGCAAATCGGTGACTTGGCTGGTGCGGCCATGACGCGCTTGCTGCCGCACAACGCTGCCGACTAAGGCGTCTAAAAAACTGCCCCATGTCAGACTCAGTGGTGTCCCGTCAAAGCGATGATTTTAGAGTCGACCCGCTGGCGGTGCGCTATCTGGAGCACGTGCGGGTTGAAAAGCGCCTGGCCCAGCGCACGGTCGAGCTGTACGCGGCTGACCTGCGAAAACTGCAATCCAATGCGCAAGCGGTCAATACAGACCTGCCATCCGTCAACAACACCCATATCCGCCGCTGGGTGGCGCAAATGCACGGCATGGGCCGTACGCCGCGCGGCATTGCGCTGATTTTGTCGGGCTGGCGCGGCTTTTACACCTGGCTGGGCCGCGAGGGTCTGGTGGCCAGCAACCCGGTCAAAGGCGTGCGCGCCCCCAAAGTACCCAAGCCGCTGCCCAAGGCACTGGGTGTTGAAGAAGCGGTGCAACTGGCCAGCTACAGCAATGAAAAAGCCGACCCGATCAGGGAAGCGCGTGATCACTGCATCACCGAGCTGCTGTACGGCTGCGGCCTGCGGATTGGCGAGCTGGTAGGTCTGGACGTGCAAGACAGCAAGACCGCACGTGGCTGGATTGACAGCGCCGGCGCCGAGGCGCATGTGCTGGGCAAGGGCAGCAAAAAGCGCAGCGTGCCGGTGGGCAGCAAGGCGTTGGGAGCGTTATCCGCATGGGTCAGCTTGCGAGCCCACTGGGCCCTCAATACCGAAGCCACCGAAGCCACCGAAGCCAGCGAAGCCAGCGAAGCCGCGCTGTTCATCAATGCCCAGGGCAAACGCCTGAGCCCGCAGCACATCCGAGTGCGGCTCAAGGCCCGGTCATGGCAAGCGGGCTTGGCCACGCCGGTGCACCCGCACATGCTGCGCCATTCGTTTGCCAGTCATGTGCTGCAGTCCAGTGGTGATTTGCGCGCGGTGCAGGAGCTGCTGGGCCACGCCAACATCACCACCACACAGGTGTACACGCGGCTTGATTTTCAGCACCTGGCTGCGGTGTACGACGCAGCTCACCCGCGGGCCAGCAGGCTGACGCGGCAAAAATAACGCGCGGAAAACTAACGCGCGGAAAAATAACGCGCGGAAAACGGCGCCAGGCTCCAGACGCGTCATAGCGTGAACACCGCGCGTTTATCGTTGACGCTGGCTGCCGTGTCCAGCCGTTTGCCAAGGCGTGCCATCAGGCTTGGGTTAGCACTGCCGTAAAACGGCACCAGGGCGTAAGCCACCCGCACGTGTGCAACACAGTCTGGGTGCAGGCCTTTGAAAGGCATCAGGCAGCGCGCCACAATGCGCGGCCCCAGCTCTGCGGCCTCGTCCGGGCTTATGTTGCCTTCAATCAGCATGCCAAAGCGCTGCCCGGGCAAGCGCGCGGCGCTGTCAATGTCGCGGATGGTGGACAGCAAGCGCCCCGCCACGCGCAGCGGCAATTCATCGGCAGCCTTACGGCCAAAGGCGCGCTGGGTCTGCTCGGTGTTGATGAGGTCAATCAGCACCACCGCGCTTTT
>JANYED010000171.1 GCA_025363315.1 Polaromonas sp. | reverse complement strand
GATCATTTGCGGCTACGGCCGCTGCGGGCAAAATTTGGGCCACATGCTGGAGCAGGAAGGCATTCAGTACATGGCCCTTGATCTGGACCCAGACCGGGTGCGCCAGGCTGCCAGCGCAGGCGATTCAGTCGTGTTTGGCGATGCGGTGCGCTTGCAGGCGCTGATGGCCGCAGGCCTGGCCCGCGCCAGTGCGGTGGTGGTGACGTATTTAGACACAGCCAGCGCCATGAAAGTGCTGGCCAATGTGCGCGCGCATGCGCCCACGGTGCCGGTGATTGTGCGCACGGTAGACGACCACGACCTTGAAAAACTGCAAGCCGCTGGCGCGACTGAAGTCGTGCCCGAAGCGATCGAAGGCAGCCTGATGCTGGCCAGCCACGCGCTGGCATTGGTCGGCGTGCCGATGCGCCGCGTGATACGCGTCGTGCAAGACCAGCGGGACAAGCGCTACAACCTGCTGCGCGGCTACTTTCGTGGGGCCGACGACGACACGGCCGACGAGCACGACGAAGAACGCCTGGCCACCGTCACGCTGCCTTTGGGCAACGCCTCTGCCGGCGAGCCGCTTGCAACACTGGCGCTGCACCGCACGGGCGCGCGGGTGGTCAGCCTGCGCCGCAGCGACGGCAAAACGCTTGAACCTTTGGACGAGACGCTGCTCGAAGGCGGTGACACACTGGTTTTGTCAGGCAGGCCAGAGGCGTTGGCCATCGCTGAAGAACAACTTCTGCGCGGGCGCAGCACCAAAGCAGGATCACCATGAAGAGACGACATTGGCTACAAAATTTGTCGGCGCAAGGGGCCTTGACGCTGCTTCCAGCGCTGCAGGTCATGGCCGCAACCGATTTGCCCGCCCTTTTGCGTGCGGGCAGCTGCGTGCTGGTGCTGCGGCATGCGCAAACCAGCCCGGGCATTGGCGATCCGCCCAATTTCAACCTGACGCAATGCAGCACCCAGCGCAATTTGAGCGACAAAGGCCGTGAGCAAGCCGGGCGCATTGGCCAGTGGTTTAAAACTTGGGGCCTGAGCCCGCGCAGCGTGCAAACAAGTGCCTGGTGCCGCTGCAAAGACACCGCCGAGCTGGCCTTTGGCAAGTACGCGGTGCTAGCGGACTTGAACTCGACCTTTGACAGTCGCAGTGACCAGGACGAGCAAACCAAAGCATTGCGCACCCGACTGGGTTACCTGGCTGCAGGTCAGTTTGAGGTGTGGGTCACGCACCAGGTCAACATCACGTCACTGACTGGGGACAGCACCGGCATGGGTGAAGCGCTGGTCGTCAGCAACAAGGGGCGGGTACTGGGGCGGACGCTGTTTGCGGCTTGAGGGGCCGCAGGAGAAGCGTGTCAGTTGCTACAGTTGCTACAGTTGCCACATTATTAATAGCTAGTTGCGCCCGTATCTATTGGCCTACAGCCGTATTGAGCACCTGAAAGCGGCCAAAACACTCAAACTGACCGCGTTGCGCTTATTTCGGCGCGGTCTCGATAAAACTGGCCCGCAGCGACAGCTTGTCTTGCAGCTTGACAAGGTTGGGGTAGGTCTCCCGCCAGACAATTTGCGGAAAGCGAAAGTCCAGATAGCTCAGCGCGCAGCCCACGGCGACGTCTGACAAGCTGAAGTGCACGCCGCTGCAAAACGGTTTGTCGGCCAGGCCGGTACTCATGGCTTTAAGCACCGCGTTGATTTTGCCGATCTGGCGGTCGATCCAGCTGCGGCATTGCTGCTCGGCTGGCCTGCCCTTGAAAATCATCTCCATGCGCGCCATGAGTGCTGCGTCGAGCAAGCCGTCGGCCAGCGCTTCCCAGGTTTTGACTTCGGCACGTTCACGGCCCTGCGCGGGGATCAGCTTGCCAACCGGCGACAGCGTGTCGAGGTATTCCACAATCACGCGCGAGTCAAACACCGCTTCGCCGCCTTCCATCACCAGGCAAGGCACTTTGCCCAGCGGGTTGGACTGGGTAATGGTTGAGTCAGGCGCCCACACATCTTCATTCACGTACTGGTAGTCCAACTTTTTTTCCGCCATCACCACGCGGACTTTGCGGGCGTAGGGGCTGGCGGGGGAACCGATGAGTTTCATAGTCATTGCTGAAAGCGTGGGCTAGCCTGTAGAAGAGTTGTTCACGGCATTCTATCTAGTTGACCTGCCGCTCTTACGCGCTTGCCGCCACAAAAACAACGGTTGGCGGCATCCCAGGGGGGTGCCATCGCAAAGAACCCGCCGCCTACAATTGGCGCATGAGCCCCACATCACCCAACCCACCGGCAACGCCCAGCCCGCTTTCCCCCATCAACGCCCTGTCGCCGCTCGACGGGCGGTACGCTGCCAAATTGGCCCATCTGCGCCCGCTGATGAGCGAACAAGGCTATATGCACCGCCGGGTGCAGGTTGAAATTGCCTGGTTTATTGCACTGTCTGATGCAGGGTTTGTAGAATTCAAGCCGCTTAGCCCGGGAGCACGCACTTACTTACTTGGCGTGGTCAAAAACTTTTCAGAGGCCGACGCACTGGCCATCAAAGAGATTGAGAAAACCACCAACCATGATGTGAAGGCCGTCGAATACTGGATCAAGTCCAGGTTTGATGCCCGGCCCGAGCTGATGGCCGTGGCCGA
>JANYED010000143.1 GCA_025363315.1 Polaromonas sp. | reverse complement strand
CATCGCCCGCCAATTACACGGCCAGGTGCCGTGCTGGGTGTGTGGCCAGCATGTGAACGTGACAGACGCAACGCTGGAACACATTCAACCGTTAAGTGAAGGCGGCAACAGCCACCAGACCAACCTTGCTATCAGCCATGCGGCTTGCAATCAACAACGTCATACGGCCAAGCGCGTCGATCAGGCGGCTTGAAGGGTCTTGTTCTCCGCCCTGAAGCTGTTCGCATTGGCCAGCGGCCAGTAGTCGCTGAATACTTTGTGCTGCCCCGCCAGATTACCCAGCAGCGCGCCCGGTTCCATGCGCATGATGAGGTTGCTGAGCAGCCGCACCTCGGTATCTGTCACTCGCCGCACGATGTGGTGGGCGCTTAGCTCGTTGGGGTGCTGCAGCCCGGCAGCCTGTACCAGTTCTTGCAGTGCATGCAAGGTGCTGCGATGAAAGTTGCGCACTCGCTCGGCCTTGTCGGGCACGACCAATGCCTGCTGGCGCTGCGGGTCTTGCGTCGTCACGCCCGTGGGGCACTTGCCGGTGTGGCAGCTTTGGGCCTGAATACAGCCCAGCGCCATCATGAAGCCGCGCCCCGCGTTGCACCAGTCAGCACCCAGCGCCATCAGCCGCACCAGGTCAAACGCACTGACGATTTTGCCGGCTGCGCCAATCGAAATACGGCTGCGCAGGTTGACCCCAATCAGCGTGTTGTGCACCAGTTGCAAACCTTCTTGCAAAGGCGCACCGACGTGGTCGCTGAACTCAACTGGCGCTGCGCCAGTGCCGCCTTCAGCGCCATCGACCACAATAAAGTCGGGCGTGATGTTGGTCACCAGCATGGCTTTGACAATCGCAAACCATTCCCATGGGTGACCAATGCAGAGCTTGAAGCCAACCGGCTTGCCGCCAGAGAGTTGCCGCAGCCTGGCAATGAAATGCATCATCTCGACCGGGGTTGAAAACGCGCTGTGGCTGCTGGGTGATATGCAGTCTTTACCCTCAGGTACGCCCCGTGCAGCAGCAATCTCAGCTGTTACTTTGGGCCCCGGCAAAATACCGCCGTGGCCTGGCTTGGCACCCTGGCTCATCTTGATTTCAATCAGCTTGACTTGAGGGGTGCAAGCATTGGCAGCAAAGCGCTCAGCGTTGAAGGTGCCGTCGTCATTGCGGCAACCAAAGTAGCCGGAGCCAATTTCCCAGATCAAATCGCCGCCGTTGGCGCGGTGGTGGGTTGATATCGATCCCTCACCTGTGTCGTGCGCAAAGCCGCCCATTTGTGCGCCCTTGTTCAGCGCTTGAATCGCGTTGGCTGACAGCGAACCAAAACTCAGCGCCGAGATATTGAACACACTGGCCTGATACGGTTGTGTGCAGGGCTGCGCTGACGCTGATGGCACATCGACTGAGCCGCCAATCCAGATGCGAAAGTCATGCGTTGACAGTTTGGTAGGCGACATCGAATGGTTGACCCATTCATAGCCCTGCTTGCCCACGTCCAGGTGCGTGCCGAAGGGCTGGTTGTCTGGCTCGCCCTTGGCGCGCTGGTAAACCAGCGAGCGCTGCGCGCGTGAAAACGGTGCGGCTTCAGAATCGCTTTCAATAAAGTACTGCCGAATTTCTGGCCGTATGAATTCAAACAAAAACCGCATGTGCCCTATCACGGGGTAGTTGCGCAAAATCGCGTGGCGGGTTTGCTTCAGGTCATGCACGCCCACCCCGACCAGCGCGGCACACACCGCAAGCGCCAGCCACCCCACGCCAAAAATAACCAGGCTGAACAGAGACAGCAGCACGCCAAAAGCACACAGCGCCATGACGCTGTAGCGGACCGGCAGAGCGGCGTCGAGAGCGTTGATGTTGGCGCGCATGGTGTGACTTTCTTTTTTCTCGGGGCAATACCGGCCTTTACACTTTGCATCATAAGGGCGTCTTGTGACGTTCATTGACGTGCATTGACGTTTATAAATCCTTCCCATGATAACTACAGCCCCCCTCGAAATCGAAGCCTTCGATGAACTTGATGCCATTCTTGACGATCTGCGCACCCGCTACGACGAAACCCCGCAGTGGGAGTTTTGTGAAGGCTTCATGGCTGCCGTCATCTGCATGCGTCGGCCGGTCGAGGCAGATGAGTATCTGGCGGCCATGCTGGCCACGCCCATGCCGGGTGATGCGCCAGATGATGACGGCGGATCGTTTGCCCATGAGACACAAAAGGAGCGCTTTTTAACCCTCTGGAACCAGCGCTGGACTGAGGTGACTACTGCGCTGGACTCTGAAGTTGATTCCCTGGAAGATGACCGTTGCTACCACCCAGAAGTTATGGACATTCGCGGCGCAGTAGCCGAGATGCCCGCCAACGAGCAAGCCACCTTCAGTCAGGAGGACCTGCCCGCCTTTGCACAGGTCTGGGCGCTGGGCTTTATGTTTGCGGTGGAGTATTGGCCAGACGAATGGGCCGCCCCAAAAGACCAAGACGCCGCGACGTGGCTGAACGACGCGCTTCAGGCCGTCGTTGCCATGACCGAAGACGACACGGCCAAGCCAGAAGTCTCACCCTTGAGCGAAGACGGCGCGCTTAGCACCAGCATCGCGCGGCTCAATGCGTTCGGCGAAGCCATCTGGGCCGTGTACGACCTGCGCGAACTGTGGAAAACCATGGGCCCAAGGATTGAAACCGTTCGCGTGACAGCCAAGCAGGGCCGCAACGATTTGTGCAACTGCGGCAGCGGCAAGAAGTACAAAAAGTGCCACGGCGCTGGGTAGCCTGCGCAAAACGTCAAACATTTGCTATTTAATCAGGAGCTGCTCGCGCCCGTATTTATTGGGTTTCAGCACTATTTATGGGGTAAAAACTAAAAAACCGGTCCACATCTGATGGGGGCCGGTTTCTTGCAGCAAACTGCTGACGTATGACCTGGCTACGCTGGCCAGGGATGCTTTTCAGGGCTTGGCTGCCGGTGTCGAAGCTGGTGTTGCAGCAGGTGCCGTGGCTGTGGCTGGAGCATCGGCTGCAGCAGGTGCTGCCGGGCCGGCGGGCATGGCAAATTTGCCGCCAGCAGCAGCGGTCATGTACACCACGGCGCGGCCGATCTCGGTGTCGTTGTAGTCGCCACCGCCCTGAGCGCCCATCGCGCCCTTGCCTTTGAGGGCTGATGTCAGCAGCGCGTCATAACCCGTTTTGATGCGCGGACCCCAAGCGGCCGTGTCGCCAAATTTGGGCGAGCCCGCCAAACCCGCAGCGTGGCAAGTTGTGCATTGCCCTTTGTAGACCTCTTCACCCGACTTGAGCGGGCGATTCGCGTCACGAATTTCAACCGAACCGATCTTTTGAATCCGCATCGCAACTGATTTTTCCGGGTCAACTGAACCCGGTGCGGTTTTGTTGGCTGACGTGACGTAGTACACCAGGCCAATGATGGCAAAAATAGGAACTACAAACGAGAAGAACACTGCCGCGAGCAGTTGCTTGGGGGTTTTGATCGGGCCGGTGTGGGCTTCGTCGTGATGGTCGGTGGCCGTGGTGTGGTCGTTAGCGCTCATGGCGTCCTCAAAAAAGCTGAAATCGGGGTAACTGTGGGGCGTTTTGGCAAGCAGAAGCAGGTTCAACAGATAACTGCAGATTATAACGGCGGGACACAAATCCTGAACGGCCAGCCCGCCAGCAGGAGCCCGACTGATAGAATCCGGTTCGCTGTTAAGTGCATCACAGCATTGCGGCTGTAGCTCAGTGGATAGAGTATTGGCCTCCGAAGCCAAGGGTCGTGGGTTCGATCCCCGCCAGCCGCACCAACCTTTTTCACCTACTCATATTTTTGGGTATTAGCCATCAATCGGGGTGTCCCTATCACCTCGTTCAACCCATCAAAATCAAGCATGGCTGATTGCCACGGCGCAGTTGTCTGGTGCTGGTGCAGACTGGCGTAATAGCCTTGCAAGGTATGCGTCACGGCCCGCACCGTGCCGCCCGGGAAAATCACGATTTTGAATCCGCGTGCGCCCAGTTCAGCGGCGCTTTGCAAGGGCGTCTTACCGCCTTCCACCATGTTGGCCAGCAGCGGAATTCGGTTTGAAAACTGCCTGCAGGCCGCATTCATCTGCTCAGGCGTGCGAAGCGCTTCTATGAACAGTGCATCCACGCCGCATTCAAGGTAACGCTCCGCCCGCTCCAGCGCGGCTGCCAGGCCTTCGGTGGCGACTGCGTCGGATCTAGCCAGGATGAGCGTTGAGTCTGACTGGCGCGCATCGAGTGCGGCTTTGAGTTTGCCCACCATCTCGCCTACGGGGATGACAGACTTGCCGTCCAAATGCCCGCAGCGCTTGGGGAAGGTCTGGTCTTCTATTTGAATCATGCTGGCGCCCGCGCGCTCGAAGCCTTTGACGGTGCGTATCACGTTCAGTGCGTTGCCAAAGCCGGTGTCGGCGTCAACGATGACGGGCGTGCTCACGCGCTCGGTAATGCGCGACAGGGTTTGCTGCACCTCGGTGTAGGTTGTTAAACCCACATCAGAGCGGCCTAGCAGCGTGTAGGCAATCGACGCGCCCGACAGGTACAGCGCTTCAAAGCCCGCCTGGCTGGCCACCAGCGCGCTGAGTGCGTCGTACACGCCTGGGGCTAAAAGCGGTTTTTCATCCACCAACCGTGCTTTGAGATTCATGGTTTTTCTTTCAACAATTTAGCGACGGTTTTGGCAGCAATCGCACCACCCGCCACAGCGCTCAGCAAGCCATTGCCCGACAGGTAACCCCACACCGCGTTGCCTGACACACCGCGCGCCGCGCCGCCAGCAGCCAGCAGGTTGGCAAAGGCCGATCCATCTTCATGCCCATCTTGTCGAATAACGCGGCATTGCGCGTCAATGTCCAAGCCGCCTTGGGTATGGAACAGCGCGCCCGTCACCTTGATGACGTGAAACGGTGCAGTGAGCTGGCGTTTGAAGATTCGGGCGTCTGAATAGCCTGTAGAGCCTGAAAAAGACTCTTTTTGACTGTCATTTGATGCTGTAGCCCAATGGATTCGGGCGCAAGCAGCTCCTGAATCAATAGCGTTGCAACCTATCAGGGTTGCCAGTGCTGGCAGATCTGCACAGGTCTTCACAGCGCCAGCCGCCTCGGCATCACAAAAATCTGGGAAGGTTCTGGCCAGTTTCAAAATTTCGCCGTCAAACACGTTCCAGGCCACGCCGCCGGGCTGCGCCAGCACGTGAACGGCCGCTTCTGAATAGCCTTGTGTTTCGTCATGAAAGCGCTGGCCGTTGGCATTGAGCTGCACACCGCCTTCCATCATCAAGGCCCAGCTGATCAGCGCGCCTTGCGGCACGGCCCATGAGCCGTGGCCCTGGTAGCCCTGCAAATCAGCTAGCCGCGCGCCCAACGCACGGCCCCAGGCAATGGCGCTGCCGTCGTTGCCTGTGTGGCCTGCAAACAGCGCGTCTTTCATCTCGGGCAGCAGCTCGGCCACCATCGCCGCGTTGCCGCCAAAGCCGTTGCAGGCCAGCAGCAGAGCGTCGCAGCGCAAATGTTCAACGCTGCCATTAGGCCGCGCGTAGCCCACGCCGGTGATGTGCTGCTGGTCGCCAAATTGTTCCATCCACAGCTCGGTGACTTGGGCATCACACAAAATGTCTGCGCCCGCTGCAAGCGCT
>JANYED010000080.1 GCA_025363315.1 Polaromonas sp. | reverse complement strand
GCCATAGGGGTGGCCCACCGCGATAGCGCCGCCATTGACGTTGAGCTTGTCCATCGGAATGCCCAGCTTGTCGGCACAGTACAGCACCTGCACGGCAAAGGCTTCGTTCAATTCCCACAGGTCGATGTCGTTGATGGTGAGACCCAGCTTGGCCAGCACTTTGGGGATGGCAAACACGGGGCCAATGCCCATTTCGTCGGGTTCACACCCAGCGACTGAAAAGCCCAAAAAGCGGCCCAGCGGCTTGAGGCCTTTGCGCTCGGCCACTGTCTCACTCATGATGACCACTGCACCGCCGCCATCCGAAAACTGGCTTGCATTGCCCGCTGCAATCACGCCGCCAGGAATAGCGGGCTTGATGCCGCTGATGCCGTCTTTGGTGGTGCCAGCACGAATGCCTTCGTCGTTGCTCACGGTGACTTGCTTGGTCGACAAACCCATGATCGGGTCGGCCACGCCCATGGTGACGGTGATCGGTGCGATTTCATCAACGTACAGGCCAGCGGCCAAAGCGGCTGTGGCTTTTTGCTGGCTGATAGCGCCGTACTCGTCCATGCGGTCACGGGCGATGTTGTAGCGCTTGGCGACTTGCTCTGCGGTTTGCAGCATGTTCCAGTAAATTTCCGGCTTGTTTTTGGCCAGCCAGCTATCAGCCAGCATGTGGGTGTTCATTTCCTGCTGCACGCATGAAATGCTTTCAACACCGCCCGCCACGTAAATGTCGGCCTCGCCAGCGATCACGCGCTGCGCAGCCAGCGCAATGGTTTGCAGACCAGATGAGCAAAAACGGTTCACTGTCATGCCCGACACATTGACCGGGCAACCCGCACGCAAAGCTACCTGCCGAGCAATGTTGGCTCCGGTTGCGCCCTCGGGGTTAGCGCAGCCCATGATGACGTCGTCAACTTCGGCGGCTTCAATGCCAGCGCGCTTGATGGCATGCTCAACCGCATGGCCGCCCAGCGTTGCGCCGTGCGTCATATTGAAGGAGCCCTTCCAGCTTTTGGCCAGAGGGGTACGGGCTGTGGAAACGATTACGGCTGAAGTCATGATGAATTCCTGAAATTTTGTGTTTGATTAAAACGTTTTGCCTTCGGCGACCAAGCGCGCCAAAAGCGGCGCTGGCTTCCAGAACGCAGCGTCGTCCAGAGGGTTCTGTGCAAAACGGTTCATGGCTTGCACCACATTGAACAAGCCCACTTCATTAGCGTAGTTCATCGGGCCGCCACGGTAGATTGGGAAGCCGTACCCCATCAGGTACACCATGTCGATGTCGCTGGCTTTGGACGCAATGCCTTCTTCCAGAATGTGCGCGGCTTCATTGACCAGTGAATACACCAGGCGCTGAACGATTTCTTCATCAGAAATTTTGCGCGGCGTGATGCCAAGTGACTTGCGGTGTTCTTCAATCATGGTCACGACTTCTGCATTAGGTATCGCGTCGCGTTTGCCTGGAATGTAGTCGTACCAGCCAGCGCCTGTTTTTTGGCCAAAGCGGCCTTTTTCGCACAGCAGATCAGCAGTTTTACTGTACTTCATGTCTGGCTTTTCAACGTACCGGCGCTTGCGGATGGCAAAACCAATGTCGTTGCCCGCCAAGTCACCCATGCGGAACGGGCCCATGGCAAAACCGAATTTTTCAATCGCCCTGTCAACCTGCGCAGGTGTACAGCCTTCGTCCAGCAAAAAGCCGCCCTGGCGGCCGTACTGCTCAATCATGCGGTTGCCGATAAAGCCGTCGCACACGCCAGACACAACGGATGTTTTGCGAATCTTCTTGCCCAGCGCCATGACGGTGGCCAACACGTCTTTACCGGTCTTTTCACCACGCACCACTTCAAGCAGCTTCATGATGTTGGCCGGGCTGAAAAAGTGGGTGCCAATCACGTCTTGTGGCCGCTTGGTGAAGGCAGCAATCTGGTTCATGTCTAGCGTTGAGGTGTTGGAGGCCAAAATTGCGCCCGGCTTCATCACGCGATCGAGTTCCTTGAATACCTTTTCCTTGACGCCCATTTCT
>JANYED010000062.1 GCA_025363315.1 Polaromonas sp. | reverse complement strand
CGCTGCAACCGCTGCAAGACAATGCACCCGACCTGGTGGCCAGCTTTGTGCTGGTTACAGCTCTTGACGCTGCGCAGCGCGTCGCCCAGGCCTTGGCGTTTGCTGATGTACATGGTATGCCAGTGGTGCTCAAGCCAGATGTTGGTCAGCGTGGGCGCAGCGTTTTTGTGGCCCGCACGGCGGATCACATCAGCCAGTACCTGTCGCGCTTTGCAGGCGCAGTGATCGTTCAAAAACACATCGAAGGGGAAGAGTTTGGCATCTTTGTGGCCCGCAAGCCGGGCCAGTCAGTGCCAGACGTTTTGTCTATTGTTCACAAGACTTTCCCAAGCGTGACGGGTGATGGTCAGCAGACTTTAAAGCAACTCATCCTGAACGACGACCGTACCAAATTGATATCTGCTCTGCTGTTCAAGCGCTGGGCTGCCGAGTTAAACCGCGTACCTGCCAGTGGTGAAGCAATCAAGCTGGTAGAAATTGGCGCGCATTGCCGCGGTAGCCTGTTTTTGGATGGTCGCGAGCATGCAACGCCTGAATTGACTGCCACTTTAAGCCGACTACTGGACGCTGTACCGGGCTATGCATTTGGCCGAATGGATGTTCGCGTGCCGAGTGTCCATGATCTGCGGCTGGGGCGAGGCATTCAGGTGCTGGAGCTCAATGGCGTGTCTGCTGAAAGCGCCCACATTTACCACCCCGGCACACCGCTACTTGACGGTTACCGCGCCATGTTTGCCCAATGGTCGGTCGCATTTGAAATTGGCAGTGCGTACGCGACTCAGGGCGTGCCCACTACCTCTGCGGCGCAGTTGCTACGCCAATTCATTGACGATTTACGCCGCAATGAAACATGGTTTTAATTTTATACACACATTTCATACACGCTTTGCAACCCAACTCTTCAACAGGAAACTCATCATGCAACTCACCTCATTTTTACGCCGCCTGGTCATGCTCGCACTGATCGCATTCAGCTTCAATGCTATGGCAGCCAAGCCCGTTAACACGCTGAAAAATTCGTTTTTTTCCAGTCAGACAGACACTGCCATCAATGGCTATGACAGTGTGGCTTACTTCACCAAGAATGCACCCGTCAAAGGTGTGGATGCCTACACCTACGAATGGAAGGGTGCCAAGTGGAAGTTCTCCAGCGATGCCAATCTGGAACTGTTCAAGGCCAATCCCGAAAAATACGCCCCTCAGTATGGTGGCTACTGCGCTTATGGTGTTGCGACTGACAGCTTGGTCAAGGTCGATCCTGACCAGTTCACGGTGCATGAAGGCAAGCTGTACCTGAACTACGATGCATCCATACAAAAAGACTGGCTGAAAGACAAGGCAGGCTATATCAAAAAGGCAGATGCCAAGTTTCAGTCCCTGTTGGCCAAATAATGTACTGATAACAAGGAGCTCACCATGAACTTTGTTAAAAAACACGGCCACTGGATTCTGTCGCTGTTTGTTGCTTTTGTTTTTATTCAGTCACTTTTTTTCAAATTCACAGGATCGCCTGAGACGGTTTATATTTTTCAAGGCAAGCTGGATCCTTGGGCGGCAAGCCTGGGCTTTAAAGGCGTATTTGCGCCGGGCGGTATTTTTTCTGCCAAGGTGGTTGGGTCTGCGGAGCTTGTGGCCTCTATCCTGGTTTTGGCTGGTGCGTTCTTGGCCAGCCAGCAACTGGTACAAGTGGCTGGTGCAGCGCTTGGCCTTGGTGTTATTAGCGGGGCCATATTCTTTCATCTCTTCACGCCGCTGGGCATTGCGGTTGTCAATACCGATGGCAGCAGCGATGGGGGTGAGCTTTTCATGCTGGCTTGTGGTGTTTGGGTGTCGTGCGCGCTGCTCTTGTGGATCAGGCGTGACGTGTGGTTGTCCTTGATCAAAAAAATATTCCCCAGATGATTTGGTGCGCAGGTCGGATCAGAGGCCGAATCATGACCATCGCGTTGGGTATGGCTGCTGTGTGTGGCCTGGTTGCCTGCGGCAACCCGCCTTACCCAAGGGGTTCCGTTGACCAATTATTTGCTGGCAGCGCAGCGCCAACAATTAGCCAGCAGGTCGTGCAGGGTCATGTCATCAGCACAGCGCGCGTGCAGGGTGATGCAGCAAGCAGAGCCACATCCAGTGGTGTGATGCTGCTGTTCATTCATGGCTCACCAGGCGACTGGAAGGCCTGGGCACACTATCTGAAAACACCAGAGCTGGCGGGCTTTGCCAGCTGTGTGGCGGTTGACAGACCGGGCTTTGGCGCTTCTGGCAGCGGGCGTGTCGTGACTGACTTGCGGCAGCAAGCCGCCTTGTTGTCTGCCTTGGTACCTGTCGGTCAAAAAGCGATTGTGGTGGGGCATTCTTTGGGAGGGCCCTTAGCCGCCTGGATGGCCATCGATGCACCCGACAAAGTTTGTGGCGCTATTTCAATTGCAGGTTCACTGTCATCTCGTTTGGAAGAGCCACGCTGGTACAACCTGTTGGCTGATTCTGCCTTGCTCGGCTGGGCAGTCCCCAACGAAATGTTATGGTCTAACCAAGAGATGATGCCGCTGTCTGGCGAGCTGCGCCTGCTAGAAACCGCCTGGCCGCGCTTGCGCACGCCGCTGCTGTTGATTCAAGGCG
>JANYED010000044.1 GCA_025363315.1 Polaromonas sp. | reverse complement strand
TCAGCACCCGCATCTGCCAAGACGAACGCGCCAAGCCCTTCCACACGGCCAACCCCATGCGCGTGCAGCTGTGGCGCGCATGCAGCAGCTGCGCCAACAACCCAAAACGAAAGGATTTCCTATGACATTAAACCGCCTAGGCTGGATCAAACGCCGCGCCCGCAAGATTGAACGCTTTTACGGCGTCGCGCGAAAACTGGCCATCTACGACGCAAGGCTCGATTACCTGGCCTTTCAGGGAGCGCCACAGCTCAAGCTGGTGCAGTCATGATGCGGCGCACCACCCACACCACGGCCACCCATCTGCACGCCATGCCCACAATCCGCACCTGGCGCGACAAGCTGCTTGACGCTGCCCAGTGGCTGGCGCAAGTGCTGTGCGGGGCTTTGCTTGTCTTCGCAATGATCAGCGGCACGTTGGCCTTGATCGCCAAGCTGCATGCCACGGATGCCCAACTCGACACCGCCTTCTTGCAAGGCATGGCCGCTGGGCACCAGCTTTGCCCGAGGGGAATTTAGTCATGGACAAAGCCGGACATAACCACAGCGCTAGGGCGCTTCGCGCCGTGTGGCTTGTCATGTTCAACCAGGGCGGTTGGTGGACAAGTGCTCAGCTGCGAGCAGCGGTGAAAAACTTGGAGCAAGAAGACTGTTACCCGTCCATCTTTGCCGCCACTCTGCATAACGCAACGCTGCGCAACTATGTGGCCATGCGGCCCGCCCAGCCAGGCACCTACGGCAACCAGTATGCCGTGATGCCCACCTGCCACGTGCCGCGCTGCGTCACGGTGGGCGAAGTCTTGAAGTAAGGAGCCACCACATGGGCAACGCCATTAATTACGACGCACGCGCCATCTGGCGGCACCTGGTCAGGGACGGCGGCTGGTGGACAGCCAGCAACCCGCGCCTGCACTGGAGCCCAACCTTTACCGAGCTGGAAATGGTCGACGCCCTAAGCGCCCTTGTGGGCGGCGGCTTTCTGGACCGGCGCGAATTTCAATGCCGGGTGCAGTACTGCTTTACGTCCGACTGCAAGCAGCTGCTAGGCACCCAATCAAACCTATCAATCAACACCGGAGCCATCGTATGAGACGAGAACCCACCGCCGAAGAGATTCAAAAGCTAGTGAGCGACTGCAAAAAACTGGGGCAAGTGATTGCCACCTTCAGCTCCCACACAGACGCTCTGCAAGCCTTGCTGACTGCCTATTGCGCCATTTCGAGTGCTCACCGTTGCTGTGTCGAACTGCACGGTCGGTTGCTCATAAAAGCAGGCGAAGCCTTGCTGGATGGAAAGCTACAGCCAGCTCACTCAGTTCACTAAAAGGGCCACCATGCAAACCATCACCGCAGACCAGCTCCTGGCCGAACTCAACCACCACAAGGGCCAAGCCAAGGGCATCCACGTGCGCGAGCTGGCCATGCAGGTGTATGGCGAGCTGACAGTCACCGGCGCACAGGAAAGGGCCGTGCGCAAGCTGGTCAACGACCTGCGCATGGACGGCCAGCCCATTTGCGCGCACCCCGCCCACGGCTACTTCATGGCCGAGTGCCAGGCCGACCTCGATCACACCATCAACTTTCTACACGCCCGAGCCATGAGCAGCTTGATGGCCGTGAGTCGATTGAAAAGGATATCCATCCACACCGTGCTGGCCGACATAGCCAATGCACAAACCATCACCCCCGAATCAAACGACCCAGCAACCCACGAGGAGCAATTCAACTATGAGTAACTTTGACGATATCCAAAATGCAGCCAAGCGGCTGCGCGCCCAGCGCGACCAGCTGGACGAACGCGCCAGCGCCATGCACCAAAAAATTGAGCAGGTCAAAGCGGTGCACTTGCGCGGCCTTCGCAACAGCGTTGCAGCTGTAGCAGAGACACAGGCCAACCTGCTGGCTGCGGTGGGTGACGCACCACAACTGTTCAGCAAGCCCCGCAGCATAGTGCTGCACGGCATCAAGCTCGGGTTTGAAAAAGGCAAAGGCAAGATCGACTTTGAAAACGAAGACCAGGTCTGCAAGCTGGTGCGCAAGCACTTTCCAGATCAGTTTGACGTACTGGTCAAAACGACCGAGAAGCCCGTCAAAACAGCGCTGGCCACACTGAGCGCAGCCGAACTAAAACGCCTCGGCGTAACCGTCGAAAGCACTGGCGATGTGGCCTTCGCCAAAGACACCACCAGCGAAGTCGACAAGCTGGTCAAGGCGCTACTCAAAGGTATTGACGACGAGGTGGCAGCATGAGCGGCACTAACTTTGAACGGGCCAAGCTGAACCAGGCGTATGAAATGCCGCTGCAACGGCCATCCTGTGAGAACTGCCACTTGCGCATGGCGCATCACATGCAGTGCGGACGTGGCGGTTTCTTTGTGCAGTCCTTCGGCATTTGCAGCATGTACCAACCAAAGCCTTCACAAGCTGAGGCACCGCAGCTTACAACTGAGCGCCTGACTCAAGCTGCCCGCGTCATGTACACCGCTTTTCTCCGGTCTGCACACGATCAAAAGAAAAGTAACCCGAACTTGTGGGTGCGTGATCAGCCTGCTTGGGAAGCACTGAACCCTGAAATGCAAACCTGCTGGATTGAAGCCGCCAAGGTAACGGCAGACCAGTTCAAAACGGGGGCCGCATGAAGTCACTTATGCAACTGGCTCGCATCGCATTCATGGCCCATTGGCAAATCTATCAGCGGTCAACAGACGACCGTGCTGCTCAAGCTGCTTGGTTGTCTTTGGCCTACAGCGACCAAGAGCCGTGGATAGCCGCCGCCAGGGCCGTGCATGAAGAGGTCAAACACCTGCATTAACAACAACGCCACAACGCGCGCCTTCCACTCATAGGCGCGAAGGCCGGAGGGCCGACAGGACGGCGGGACAAGGGGTTGAGTGTCCCAAGGCAGGGCCGAAAGGCCGCATAGCCAAACAACCACCTCAGGCAGCGCTGGGCTTCACCTTTCAGTTCAGGCGCTGCCACTTTTTAAACCGGATTTAAAGGAATTTCAAAATGCCTCACGTTGAAGTAACAGCCGACATTCACGTCAAACCCACGCACAACGGCTATATCACCAACCGCATTAAGGGGAAGCAGGCAAGCTGCACTATTGGCCCCGAAGCGGCAGCTCAAAGGCTGGGTGAAAAGTTATTCGGAAAATCTCTGCGGCTGGTTGAATCGCTGCCAATGTCAGAAGGTGGGTTGATTAAAAATTACCGCCTGCACGCGGAGCCGTTTTACGCGTACTGCTGGGCAACTGGCTTGATTGAATTTGGCAAGACAGTACCCAAAGGTGCCATCAGATTCGCAATGGGCCTGGACGTGCAATTACAAGAACAAGTCGCAGTCCTTGGCCGTCATGGTCAAGGCGCAAGCAAAGGCAAGCTGCTTGTACCAGGCGTGCCAGAAGCTGCCAGCCCAAACGACAAGGTCGATGCAGTAGTCGCTTGGGTTGAATGGTGCAAGAAGGGCAATGGCGCTGCGCACCGTGGCGGCACTGTGTTCATTCGCGGCAAGCAGGCAGCTTGAGGCCATAGCCATGCCCATCAAACCTGAAAACAAAGCTCGCTACCCAGCCAACTGGAAGGCCATCCGCGCCGCAATCCTGGAGCGCGCTGGCAACTGCTGCGAATGGAAGGGCTGCGGGGTTGCCAACCGCAGCATTGGCATCTGGCAGGCCGGGGTGTTTTTAAAAATGCGCAACAGCGCCTCTGAATAAAACATGTGTTGCGTAGCGACTGATAAGGGCGAGAAGCTCACCGAGATCGTCCTGACCATCGCCCACCTTGACCACACGCCAGAGCACAACGACCCGTCCAACCTGATGGCCATGTGCCAACGCCACCACCTGGCCTACGACCAAGCCCACCACACCACCACCGCCTACATGACCCGCAAGGCGCGGGCGAATACTTTGGAGCTGCCGCTATGAACACACCAACAGGCTTTCGCGTTAACACCAAATTGCTAACAAACCTTTGCGCCGTCGACGGCTGTGGTTTGGCAGTTCCAAAAACACTGCTCATGTGCGGTAACCATTGGGTGCAAGTTCCAGCGCCACTGCAGCGCCGTGTGTTGACCACCTACCACGCGCTGCCGTCCAAAAATCTTGCCGCCGTGGCCGCTTATCGCCAGGCCGTTGAGTTAGCCAAACAAGCCGTACAGGCCAAAGCACAGCGAGCAGCCGCATGAACCTCATCGAATTAATAGCAGCCCTATGCGGCCTGACTGGCACCCTGCTGCTGGCCACCAAAGGCCGGTGGGCAGGTTGGGGCTTTGTGGCCTTCCTGGGCAGCAACGCAGGCTGGCTGGCCTTCGCCTGGCAGCACAACCACCAGTACATGCTGATCCAGCAAATCGGCTTCACCATCAGCAGCCTTTTGGGCATCTGGAAATGGCTGATTGAACCCGCCATCGAAGCGCGTTACCAGCGCATTCTTAAAGAGGTGACTGGGCTATGAATGACTATTATTTTGAGTATGTGCCAGACACTGACGGCCTCGTTTTTAAAAAGTACCTTTCGTGGATAACTCAGTGGCACTACCGCGACGAAGCCGACCGTCGATTTTTCAAAATCTGCACGCCAGCACATAAGCCAATTGGCGAGGCAGACGTAGACATTCGCAGAGCTGTCATCGACAATTTTGGTGACTTGGTGGTTGTGTCATGAGCAACCTAGCCCGCGACCACAAAAACAGCGCGATGATCAAAATTCACATCGCCAAAAAGCAGCTCAACTTGGCAGATGAAGACTACCGCGCCATCCTGATTGCCAAGGGCAGTGTCAGCAGCTCCAAAGACCTGGACCACGCAGGCCGTGAGCGCGTCTTGGCCTACTTCCAAACGCTTGGCTTTAAGCCTAAGGCAGCAGCCAATCCAAAGCGCCCAACTCGGCCCACGCCAGCGCCCGAAAAGCTCAAGCTGGTACGCCGAATTCGTGCCCAGCTCATTAGCCTCGACCGCCTTCCTGACACCTACGCTGACGGCATCGCCAAGCAGATGTTTGGCGTTGATTTTTATGAGTGGGCAACACCCGAGCAACTGCACAAAATCAGTGCAGCATTGGGCGTGCAGCAGGCCAAGAAAGGCGTGCCCACAAAATGAGCCTGCGCCGCGTCGCCAGTCCACCGCCAATCGAGCAATTTAGCCTGTTCGACATCACCATGCCGCTGCGCTCAGAAGCGGCCCAGGATGACCTGCCTGCGACAGCTCGTGACCTGGTCGAGGTGATAGGCATCGACGCGACAATCGACCTGGTCAAAGCCTGCGGTGGCGACGACTTGAAAATACCCGAAGTAGCCAACGGAAAAAGTCAAATGTGGGCCTTCCTGGTAGAGACAGTGGGCGCTGGTGCTGCCTCAAAATTGGTGCAGCGGTACGGCGATGGCGGACCTGCTATTTACGTGCCCATGTGCGTTGCAGCGCTACGTATCCACAGAGACCGCGAGATCATCCGTCGACTGACAGCTGGCGAGCCCTTCGCCAAGCTGCGCAGAGAGTACAAAATGAGCAGGCGTAACATGTACCGAATTTTGAAAAAGCCGCTTTGATAGGCGTGAATATTTCCATATTTTCAATTATGCTGATCATTCATTTATTTGAATCTGAAGACGCGCCGCCAGTCAGCAACGCGCGGCAAATGACCTGTTTGGATTAGCCAGGAGAAGTTGATGAGTAGCTTTAAGAAATACAAAGGCGAGCGCCCCAGCCCTCAAGCCAATCCGCTGCGAGCCAGTATCGACAGGGCCGATGGCCCAAATGATGATGTGGTAGCTGCGGACTACGTCTTCAAAAATCGATATGTTGACGGCATTTATGTTGGCTGCTGGCCTGACTCTTTTCAAAGCGCAATTAATAACCACCCGGTACTGCTTGCCAAGCGCGCTGAGTTGGATGAAGCGGTCAAAGTTAGGGCAGCGTAAAAACAAATAGAAATTTGAACTAGTGATGCGTCTTTTAGTCGTCAATTCAAGCCTAGAAACCCCCTGAAAAGGGGTTTTTTTTGGACTTTAAACGTCCGAGTTACCGTCCGACTTCTGCCTAAAATGTAGGCAAACAGCGTCCGAGTTCAAAAAATTCATGCAGTTTTTTCA
>JANYED010000041.1 GCA_025363315.1 Polaromonas sp. | reverse complement strand
ATTGCCAGATGTGATGTGCTTGTCCGCCAGAGACGCGATTTTGCCTGTGGTGCCGATGTTCCACGTCAACGCCTGGGGTATTCCGTATTCGGCCCCGCTTGTTGGGGCCAAGTTGGTCTTTCCGGGTCCCGCCATGGATGGCAAATCGATTTATGAGCTGCTGGAGTCTGAAAAAGTCACTTACGCAGCCGGTGTGCCTACCGTGTGGCAAATGCTGCTGGGCCACCTGCAAGCCAATGGCTTGAAGTTCTCACACCTCAAGCGCACCGTGATTGGTGGTTCGGCCTGCCCGCCAGCGATGATCAAAGCATTCAACGACGACTACGGCGTGGAAGTGCTGCACGCGTGGGGCATGACGGAAATGAGCCCGCTAGGAACGCTGTGCACCCTGAAAAACAAGCATGACGCTTTGAGCGCCGATGAAAAGATGAAGATCCGACTGAAGCAAGGCAGGGCGATTTATGGCGTTGACATGAAAATTGTGGACGATGCTGGCAAAGAATTGCCGTGGGACGGCAAAACCTATGGCGACTTGCTGGTCAAAGGCCCGTGGATTGTGCGGGAGTACTTCAAAAGCGAGGGCGGCGACCCACTGGTGGCGGGCGGCTGGTTCCCCACGGGTGACGTAGGCACGATTGACGCCGACGGCTACCTGCAAATCACCGACCGAAGCAAGGACGTGATCAAGTCCGGCGGCGAATGGATCAGCTCCATTGATATTGAAAATATCGCCGTCGCGCACCCGGCAGTCGCCATGGCCGCATGCATTGGCGTGCCGCATCCCAAGTGGGACGAGCGGCCAATCGTAGCGGTGGTCAAAAAACCCGGCATGAGCGTCACAGCAGCCGAGTTGATCAAGTTTTACGAAGGCAAGACGGCCAAGTGGCAAATACCCGATGACGTCGTGTTTGTTGATGCAATACCGTTGGGTGCGACCGGCAAGATCCTGAAGACCAAGCTGCGCGAGACGCTGA
Source organism: Polaromonas sp. (assembly GCA_025363315.1). Lineage (GTDB taxonomy): Bacteria > Pseudomonadota > Gammaproteobacteria > Burkholderiales > Burkholderiaceae_C > Polaromonas. The sequence goes on along the minus strand of JANYED010000041.1, from coordinate 2,622 downwards.
AAGACTACAGGTTGCCAGCGTGACTGTAACTGTCGCTTCGGCGATAGCGCGGTGTATTGAGTCGCTCACTTGAGGGCATTCCCTAGCGTCAAACGCAGCAAATACTTGTACGCTTTGTGATGTGTGTTTTTTATATATCGGAGACAAGATGATGAAATATTCCCTCAAACTCGTTGCAGCAACTGCCGCTGTTGTGTGCTCTGGCGCAGTGTTTGCCCAAAAAGGTGAAACCGTCAAAATCGCGCTGATTGAAGGCCTGTCTGGCCCTTTCGGCAATGTGGGGCAAAACCAGCTGAAGTCGTGGCAGTTTTTAGCTGAAAATCTCAATGGCGCCAAAAACGCCGCGGGCGTCAAATTTGAGATTGTGGGCATGGACAGCAAGGGATCGCCACAAGAAGCATTGAACACCTTCAAGGCCGCCGTTGACCAGGGTTTCAGGTACATCACGCAAGGCAACGGCTCTGGCGCTGCGCTGGCACTGAGCGATGCGGTTGCCAAACATAACGAGCGTAACCCCGGCAAGGAGGTTGTGTACCTGAACTACGCTGCGGTTGACCCAGCGCTGACCAACGAAAAGTGCAACTATTGGCATTTCCGTCTGGATGCCGACACTTCACAAAAAATGGAGGCGCTGACCAGCTTTATGAAGGACCAGTCAGCAGTTAAAAAAGTCTATTTACTGAACCAGAATTACTCGCATGGCCAACAGGTCGCCAAGTATTTTAAAGAAGGAATGGCACGCAAGCGGCCTGACTCATCTATCGTGGGTGACGATTTGGTACCACTCGGCCAGGTCAAAGACTTCGCGCCGTACGTTGCCAAAATCAAGCAGTCTGGAGCGGACACGATTGTTACGGGTAACTGGGGCGCAGACTTGACGCTCTTCGTCAAGGCGCTGAATGACGCGGGGATGAAGCTGCCGCTTTACACCTACTATGCAGCGGTATCTGGCACACCAACCGTACTTGCCACGGGTGGTGAGGGCGAGGTGTACCAAATCTCTTATGCGCATTCGAATTACACGGGCGTGATGGGCAAACTCTCGAATGACTTTCAGAAAAAGTTTGGCGATGACTTCTACACCTATTCGATTTACAACGGCATCGTTTTAATGAGCGACGCCATGGCAAAGGCCAAATCCACAGACCCAGTCAAAGTGGCTGCGGTCATGAACGGGATGGAGTTCAAAGGCTTCAACGGCGACTCCAGCATGCGCAAATCGGACAACCAGATGCAGCAAGGCCTGTACATTTCCAAATGGCAAAAGGTAGACAAGAAAAACGCTTACAGCGTTGAGAAAACCGGCTACACCTTTGCTCCCGTCAAATACATTGAGGGGTATGTGGCCAGCACGCCTACCAGCTGCCAGATGAAACGCCCCAGCTAATCTGGCCTCGTTTGATTCAGTCTGAAAAACGCCTGGTGACTTCACGGTTGCCAAGGCGTTTATTTTTGGTTTTTCCGATTGATCCATGCTTGAATTTCTAACATCACTGGGCTTGAGTCCGGGCTTTATCGAGTTCTTTACGGTCTCGTTGCTGAACGGCATGAGCTACGGCTTGCTGCTGTTCATGCTCAGCTCGGGCTTGACGCTGATTTTCAGCATGATGGGCGTGCTGAATTTTGCGCACGCTTCTTTTTATATGCTGGGTGCATATGTGGCCTACAGCGTCACAGTGGTCGTTGGCTTCTGGTGGGCTCTGCTTTTTGCGCCATTGCTGGTTGGTTTGCTTGGCGCAGGCTTTGAAAAATACTGCCTGCGGCGGGTTCACAAGTTTGGCCATGTACCTGAGCTGCTCATTACCTTTGGACTTAGCTACATCTTGCTTGAGCTGGTGCAACTGGTATGGGGTCGCAGTTCGGTCGATTACCGCGTACCGCCGGCGCTTGATGGGCCGCTGTTCACGATATTCGGCACGCAGTTTCCCATGTATCGCGGGTTCATGATGCTGGTCGCGGTGCTGATGCTGATTGCTGTCTGGCTCCTGCTGACCCGAACCCGCATTGGACTGGTGATTCAAGCCGCGCTAACGCACCCTGAAACCGCTGAGGCACTGGGCCACAACGTACCGCGTGTCTTCATGCTGGTGTTTGGCGGCGGCGCAGCTCTGGCTGGCCTGGCGGGCGTGATTGGCGGCAACGCTTTCGTCACCGAGCCTGGAATGGCGGCGACTGTGGGGTCGGTGATTTTTGTGGTGGTGGTGGTCGGCGGCATGGGGTCTCTGGCAGGGGCCTTTCTTGCATCTCTGTTAATTGGTGTGCTGCAAACTTTTGCGGTCGCCATTGACAGTTCTTTGATGTCTGCCGTCAAGATGGCGGGCATGGTGGTCACACCCGAAACCTTTGGCTATGCGGTGTTAAAACTTAAAGTCAGCCAGGTTGCACCGATCTTGCCTTACCTGCTGCTGGTGCTGATGTTGATCTTCAGGCCCAAGGGCTTGCTTGGCACGCGGGAAGGTTAGCAGCATGTCAAAAGAGTTTTATGAATTCAAGCCCCTGAACGTTGGGCGGTTTGTGGTGTGGTCACTGTTTGCGCTGGTCATGGCGGTCGCGCCATTGATTTTTACCAACAGCCTGAGCCACACGATCCTGAGCCAGATGGGCATTGGCATCATTGTTTGC
>JANYED010000034.1 GCA_025363315.1 Polaromonas sp. | reverse complement strand
GATCGATGTGGCTGCTGCCATCACGATTTGCGGGGTTTTGGACTGCGTGGCAATCGGAGCGACAGCCAGTGCAATCGGCGTCAGGCCAAAACCGGCAAGTACATTGACCTTGTCGTTGACCACTAAATCCTGCGCGATGCGTTTGGACGCATCTGGCACGCCGCCGTCGTCTTTGACGATAAGCTCGATTTTTTTGCCTGCAACGGTAGCGCCGTTTTGCGCCATGTAGAGCTTGGTAGCAGCTTCAATTTGCTTGCCGGTCGAAGCTTGCTGCCCTGTCAGCGGCAAAATCAAACCGATTTTGAAGGTGTCAGCCTGCGCAAACACGCTGGTGGTAACAGCCGCCGCCAGGGCAGCCACTGCAACCGCAGAGGCGGTGAGGAAATTTCTTTTTTTCATGTTGTCTCCAAAACATTTAAAACGGGTTGTTGCAAGTAAAAGCAAGCCACCACAGGAGTCTCGCCGAGGGAAAAAAGATTCGCAAGCGGTATTTCGCAATGGCAGCTATAGCAAGTACAAATATCTGCAGTCAGTGATGAATTGAACAATTTTTTTGGCAGATACAGACCATCAAACAATTTCTGGAAGGTAGGCACTCTCCAGCGTCACACTGCCCAACACACGCGACACGCAAACACACATGCGCTGGTTAGCCGCTTTTTCATGCGCACTCAAAAACACATCGCGGTGGTCAATCTCGCCACTCAAAGACAGGATCTGCATGGCGCACAGCCCGCATTCGCCGCGCCTGCAACCGTACATGGCTTGCACGCCTGCGGCTTCCAGTGTCTCCAGCAAACTGGCTTCTTGTGCAACAGTAACGTCGATTTTGTGTCGGGGTATCAGCACCTGAAAGGCCTTGGGTGCAAAGCGCCCGCTGCTGCCAAAAGTCTCGAAACGCAAGTCTGAAAGCGGCTTGCCCGCACGTGTCCAGGCAGCTCTGGCCGTGTCCAGCATGGGCAGTGGGCCGCAAACATACATCAGCGCGCCCTTGGGCAGAGCGGCTATTTCTTTGTCAAATTCAAGTTGCTCGCCCTGTTCGGCTTTTGCTGTTTGCAGGCGGCTGCCAAGTTGCTTACGCAGCAGGTCATGAAAGGCCAATTCAGAAAGCGACCTGGCACCAAACAGCATGCGAACACTTGCTCCGCGTTCGCTCAGGGTTTGCGCCATCCACACCATCGCCGTGATGCCAATGCCGCCCGCCACCAGCAGATAAGCCGGGGCGTTCAGGTCCAGCGGAAAATGGTTTTGCGGCTCGATGATGCTGAGCCTGCTGCCAACGCCAAGCTGCCACATGGCGAGTGAGCCGCCGCGTCCCGCGTCAAGTCGCTTGACGGCGATGCGGTAACACGCTGCATCAGGCGCGCCCACCAGAGAATAAGAACGCGTCTGCGGCTTGCCATTGACCAGCACCTGTACCTGCAGGTGTGCACCCGGTGCGTAGGCCGCTGTGCCCAGCGCGGGTTGAATGCAAAACTCGCGCACAGTGGGTGTTACGTCACGAAACGATTGAATGACCGCGTCAGTCCAGGGGAGTATGCGCTGCATGACTTGGGTTTCAGCTGCGCTTGCGAATCAAACGCACACCAGCAATAGCAGTGCCGTCCAAGCTGCCCGGCTCTTGCATGCTGCGCAAGGTGACGTGCAGGTTGCGCTGTGCCAGGCGAGAATGCTCGCGCATGATGGCCTCGGCGCGCGTGCCTTCGCGCTGCTCGATGGCGCCGAGCACTTGCCAGTGCTGGTCTTGCGCCACGACCAGCATGTCACGCGCCTGCGGCGAGTTGGCCTGCACAACAACGAAAGCGGATGGCGATGCAAACGGCATTTTGATAATTCGCTCCAGTTCACGCGCCATCACGCTGCTGCCAGCCATTTCGCTCAGCAGCCTATGAAACTTTTCATTCAGCTCGACATAGCTTGTGAACGAATCGTCGCTCAGCGCAGGCTGACTCAGCACCGCATCAATCTGTCGCAGGCAGTCACGTGCCTCGGCCAGAACCACCGCAGGCGCGGCGCGCTCAGCCGCCAGCCGGGCAGACAAGCCTTCAAGCGTGCCGCGCAGCTCAATGGCATCCATCACTTCGCGTTCTGAAAACGTGCGTACTGCATAGCCGCCGCTGGGGAGTGCTTCCAGCAAACCTTCTTGCGCCAGCCGCATCAACGCCGCGCGAATGGGGGTGCGGGACACGCCCAGCTTTTCAACTATCGACAGCTCGGCAATGCGTGTGCCGCCGGCCAGCTCACCGGCCAAAATCATTTCACGCAGTCGCAGCAGTGCACGGACCTGGGCACTGTTGCTCACGCCTTTTTCAACTGCATCAAGGACATTTTCACCATCATTTGATGCTGCAAGCGCTATTTTATGGGCGCGAACAGCTCCTGATTTGATAGTGTCCACAGTCATGTCAAGCCGCCAGCCTGACCGGTATCACCGCCCGCGCCGGCTCTTCTTTGGCAATCAAACCGTCAATCAGCCGCCGCGCCCACATCGATCCGGCATCGATGTTGAGATTGTAAAAAGCATGGTCTGGGTGGTCGTCTATTGCAATTTGCTGGGCTTCCAGCACATGCTCGTCCTCTCTGAAAATACTGGCCACGCCCTCGCGCAGCTGGTGCGTCAGGCGTTGTTCAGTGGTCCGGTAATTGCGCGCAAACGCCCAAAAGTAATGGCAAGTGGTGTCGGACTCGGGCGTGATGGTGTTCAGCACAAAGCCATTGACACCCTTGCTGCGGTCACCTGGATGGTCATTTTTAGGTGGCGCACCCGAGCCCGCCTCAGCCACGCCCACGTCAATGTTTACCGTGCAGGGCGCTTCGAACTTGATGATTTGCCAGCGATCAACCTTGCCCTCATAGCCGCGCGCCTCTTTGATCTGCCCACCCCAAAACGGTGGTGCGTCAATGCCTTCCATCCAGCGCGTCACCGTCGCCGTGCGGTCGCCATGGGTGGCCACGAACGGCGCTTCAGCCACAGCCTGCTGGCCAATGCTGGAGCCATGAACAAAAGTCTCGTGCGTCAGGTCCATCAGGTTGTCGACCACCAGACGGTAGTCACATTTGACGTGAATCATCTTGCCGTCGCCGGCCCACTGGGCATCGTCGTTCCAGTGCATGTCAGGTATCAGCGCTGGGTCGGCCTTGGCCGGGTCGCCGGGCCACATCCAGACGAAGCGGTGGCGCTCTACTAAGGGAAAGCTTCGCACGCAAGCCGACGGGTTCAGTGTTTCCTGGCTGGGCATGTGCACACAACGGCCCTGCGCGTTGTACACCAGGCCGTGATAGCCGCAGGTGACTTCATCGCCGTGCAAATGGCCCAATGACAGCGGCATCAAGCGGTGCCAGCACGCGTCTTCCAGCATCGCCACCGTGCCATCGGTTTTGCGAAACATCACAACTTTTTGGTTGCAAAGGGTGCGCGGCAA
>JANYED010000025.1 GCA_025363315.1 Polaromonas sp. | reverse complement strand
TGGACTCCCGAGCACAGCGTAGAAAAAAAGTTTGAAAACCGCGAACCAACCGCTGCTGCCGTGTTGATACCGCTGGTCATGCGTGATGAGCTGATGCTGCTCTTAACCCAGCGCACCACCAATCTGTCCACCCATTCAGGCCAGGTTGCTTTGCCCGGTGGGCGGACTGACGATACGGACTTGGATGCTGCTGACACGGCCCTGCGTGAAGCCACTGAAGAAATCGGCTTGCCGCGCAGCCATACCGAGGTACTGGGCACATTGCCTGTCTATGTCACAGGCACTGCCTACATCATCACGCCAGTGGTGGCGCTAGTTACGCCCGGCTTTGTTCTGCAGCCTAACCCTGGTGAGGTGGCCGACGTATTTGAAGTACCGCTGGCGTATTTGATGAACCCGGCCAACCACCGCCGCCATGCTGTGGAGTTTGACGGCATCACGCGGGAGTGGTTATCCATGCCTTATCTTGACGAAAAGGTTCGGCACGAAGACGGTCAATTCAAAGAACGTTTCATTTGGGGCGCTACCGCAGGTATGCTGCGCAACCTCTACAGATTTTTATCAGCTTGACCGTTATCATTCACAAATGAGCTTTTTTGCAGTCCTTTTTGCCTTGTTGATCGAGCAAGCCCGCCCCCTAGCGCGCAGCAACTGGATACACAGCGCCTCCAAGCAGTGGGCGCGCTGCGCCAGTCGTAATCTGGATGCGGGTAAGCCGCAGCACGGCTGGCTCGCCTGGTCCGTAGCGGTGGCTGTCCCCAGTGCGGTCACGCTGATGATTCATTGGGCGCTCTGGGCAGTTAACCCGCTGTTGGCATTTGTCTGGAGCGTGGGTATTTTGTACGTCACCCTAGGCTTTCGCCAGTTCAGCCATTACTTCACCGACATACGTGATGCGCTCGACGATGGCGACGAAGACGCCGCGCGCGTGCTGCTGGCTCAGTGGCAGCAAGTCGAAGCCAGCGAGCTGCCACGCAGTGAAATTGTGCGCCACGTTATTGAGTATTCCGTGCTGGCCGCGCATCGCCACGTATTTGGCGTGCTGGGCTGGTTTTCTGTCCTCGCGGCGCTAGGCTTTGGACCAGCGGGCGCGGTGCTGTATCGGATGAGCGAGTTTGTTGCCCGCTACTGGCGCTACAAAAGCAAATCACTGGCTGCCGGGGAGGGCGCAAGCCCGGCCCTGCAAGCAGCTGCAAGCACCGCATGGGGGGTGGTTGATTTCGTGCCTGCCCGCATGACTGCATTGGGCTTTGCGGTGGTAGGCAGTTTTGAAGACGCGATTGATGCTTGGCGCAACTACGCGCAGCGCTTTTCAAATGATGCGCCGGTCAGCGTGGATAACCACAACGACGGAATTCTGTTGGCGGCTACCTCGGGCGCTGTGAATGTGCGCTTGCGCGGCGTTGTGCTACAAACCAAGTTCGGCCCTGGCGTATCGGCTGGCTTTTTAGCAGCAAGAATAACTGCTCTAGATGGAGCGACTGACGCGATGCCAGGCCGCGAGCCACAAGTTGCGCACCTGCGCAGCATCGTTGGGCTGGTATGGCGATCTGTGGTGCTTTGGATGGTGCTGCTGGCCTTACTGACTTTGGCTCGGTTGCTGGGTTAGCAAGGGTGTTGCGTCAATACCGGGTCTGAGACAGTTCGGCAAACAATTCGCTATATAAACGGTAGCGGTTGGCACCAATGTTGATGGGGCCAGCGCCTGATTTGACTTCTGAAATCACGCCACAACCCGGCTCATGCAAGTGCGTGCAGTTATAAAACTTGCAGTTCTGCGCATGCGCTTTGAAATCTGGCATCAGCTGCGCCAGCTGCATCGGCTCAATATGGTGCAAGCCAAATTCCTGAAACCCTGGTGAGTCAATCAACGCTGTGTTGCGATTAGCGTCTACCCAATACAGCGTTGTGCTGGTGGTGGTGTGCCTGCCTGAATTGAGGGCTTGCGAAATCTCTGCGGTCAACACCTTGGCTGAAGGTATCAGCAGGTTGGTCAAACTGCTTTTGCCGGAGCCGGATGGGCCGAGCACCAGTGTTTTTTTATCCTTGAGCAAAGCCATCAACTCGTCAGTTTGCGTAGCGCTCTCCGGTGCATCTGTTTTTGGTTTGATGGCCAGTGGCAGCATTGGGTAACCCATCGAGCGGTACGGTGCCAGCCTGGTCCAGGCTCTGCCAAACGGCTCTATCAAGTCACTTTTATTCAGCGCAATGATGGGCGTGATGCCTGCAGCTTCAGCGGCAATCAGCGCGCGCGTCAACTGGCTTTCTGAAAACTCGGGCTCCGCTGCAATCAAGATCAAGATTTGATCGAGGTTGGCTGCAAACGACTTGGTGCGCAACTCGTCTTGCCGATAAAAAACGTTGCTGCGCTCGTCGATTTTTTCAATAGTGCCTTCGTCTTCACTCGGCAGCCAGCGCACCTTGTCGCCCACCAGGGCTTGGCTTTTTTTGCCGCGTGGGTGGCAAATGATGCGTTGGCCATCCGCTATTTCAACCAACACATGCCGGCCGAAACCAGCCACCACCAAGCCCCTATGCGTGCCCGCTGCCGGCGCGCTTGGCGGGCGCTGGAATTTACTCAAACCAGCAACCCGTCAACTTTTGCTGCACAGAAGAAGTCACTGACTGAAATGCCGTTCACATCATGCGTGTTGAACCGCACAGTGCATTTGCCGTATGTCACCGCCAAGTCGGGGTGGTGGTCCTCGGCATTGGCGATAAACGCCAGCGCGTTCACAAAACCAACCGTCTCGTGGTAATTTTTAAAGGGGTAGGTTTTCTCTAACGCACCATCAATTAGCCGCCAGCCCAATGCTTGCTCGCCATTCAGTTTGCTGAGCTGGGTCACGATTTCAGTAGCGCTCAGGGCTTTGCGGTTGTTGTGAATCGGGTTGCTCATGCTGTGCTTCCAATCAATGATTGCATCCTGGCCAGGCGTTCAGATGCAGGAGGATGAGAGTAATAAAACTTTACAAACACTGGGTCAGGCGTCAGGGTACTGGCGTTGTCTTGGTACAGCTTGAGTAACGCGCTTCGGAGGTCTCTGCCATCGGTTTGCGCCACCGCATAAGCATCAGCTTCAAACTCATGCTTGCGAGAAAACTGCGCAAAGATCGGCGATACAAAAAAGCTGAACAGCGGCACGACCAGCATGAAAAGAAGCAGTGCGAGTGCATCATTGCCACCGTTTAAATTGGGTTTGATGCCCAAGCCGACATAAAACCACGTTTGCGACGACAACCAGCCCAACAGCGCAAAGCCGACCAAGCTCATGGCAAACATTCCGATGATGCGTTTGATGATGTGCTTGTGCTTGAAGTGGCCCAATTCATGTGCCAGCACGGCATCGACTTCCGCCGGGCTGAGCTGCTTGAGCAGCGTGTCATAAAACACCACTCGTTTGGCCGCGCCAAAACCAGTAAAGTAAGCATTTGCATGTGCAGACCGCTTGCTGCCGTCCATCACAAACAAGCCCTTGGCGGCAAAGCCGCAGCGTTGCATCAGCTTTGTTACGCGCGCCCTCAGCGCTTCGTCATCCAGCGGTTTAAACTTGTTAAACAGCGGTGCGATAGCGGTTGGGTACAGCACCAAAATCAGCAAATTGAAAACCATCCACATGCCCCACGCCCAGAGCCACCACAATCTGCCCGCGCTGCCCATAAGCCACAAAATTAGCGCCACAACCGGCAGGCCAATCACTGCACCTACAGCCAAGCCTTTGACCATGTCAGTCAGCCACAGCTTGAACGTCATTTTGTTAAAGTCAAAGCGTTCTTCAATCTTGAAGGTGCTGTACAGCGTAAAAGGCAAGTCCAGCACGCCGCTGATGATGCCGAACGCAGCCAGCAGCGCCAACTGTGGCACCAGGCTGCCATAGCTGGCAAGTGAGGTAGCGTTAATGGATTGATCAAGCGCATCAATACCGCCCAGTAGCGTCCAGCCCAGTAACAGGGCCGCACCAAACGCCATCTCCAGCAGGCCAAAGCGTGCTTTGGTGATAGTGTAGTCAGCGGCTTTTTGGTGAGACTCCAGGCTGATGGTCGCGGCAAATGCAGTGGGTACTGCGCTGCGGTTTTGCGCTACGTGGCGAATCTGCCGCGTCGCCAAATAAAACCGAATCAGCACACCCAAC
>JANYED010000017.1 GCA_025363315.1 Polaromonas sp. | reverse complement strand
GCTGTGCCCACAGCGCCTTGCGGCCTTCATGGTCTTCCAGGATTTTTTTCTTCACGTACTCCAGGCCGACGCGGTTGACGTAGTGCACGGTGCGCTCCAGGTACCAGCCTTCTTGCCGATACAGCTCACAGAACGCGCCGGTGTATTCCAGCACTTCTTCAGCGGTTTTAACCTTCACCAGAAAGTGCGCAACTTCGGTTTTGATGCCGCCGTTGCCCGCGATGTACATCTCCCAGCCGCTGTCCACACCAATCACGCCCACGTCCTTGATGCCTGATTCGGCGCAATTGCGCGGGCAGCCGCTTACTGCAAACTTGACCTTGTGCGGTGCGTACATGCGCCACATGGCGCGCTCCAGGTCTTTGCCCATTTGGGTGGAGTCTTGCGTGCCCATGCGGCACCATTCGTTACCGACGCAGGTTTTAACAGTGCGCAGCGCCTTGGCATAGGCGTGGCCAGACGGCATGCCGATGTCTTTCCACACGTTGACCAGGTCTTCTTTTTTGACACCCAGCAAATCAATACGCTGACCACCGGTGACTTTGACGGTCGGTATTTTGTATTTATCTACTGCATCTGCAATGCGTCGCAGCTCACTGGCAGTCGTCTCGCCCCCCCACATGCGCGGGATGACGCTATACGTGCCGTCTTTTTGAATATTGGCATGGCTGCGCTCGTTGATGTAGCGGCTTTGCGGGTCGTCTTTGGCCTCTTTGGGCCAGGTGCTGATGAGGTAGTAGTTGACCGCTGGGCGGCAGCTTGCGCAACCGTTGGGCGTTTTCCATTCCATGAATTTTTGAACGTCTTTGATGGTGAGCAGCTTGTTGGTGCGAATAGCATCACGCACGGCCTGATGACCGTGGTCGGTGCAACTGCACATGGCTTTGAGCTTGGGCGTGGCTGAATAGTCGCCACCGGCAGTAAACATCAAAATCTGCTCGACCAGCCCTGTGCAAGACCCGCATGATGCGCTGGCCTTGGTGTGCTTGCGCACTTCGTCAAGTGTGAACAAACCTTTTTCTTTAATCGCCTTGCAGATGGTGCCTTTGTTCACACCGTTGCAGCCGCAAACCTCAGCGGTGTCAGGCATGCTGGCCGCTTTGGTATGGCCTTCATGGCCGGTGTCGCCAATGCTGGACTCGCCAAACATCAGCTTGTCGCGAATATCAGCCACGCTGCGGCCATCTCTCAAGAGCTTGAAGTAATAGCTGCCATCGACCGTGTCGCCATACAGGCAGGCACCAACGAGTTTGTCGTCCTTGATGACCAGCTTTTTGTAAACGCCACCAAACGGGTCGCTCATGATGATTTCTTCAGCGCCTTCAGACCCCATAAAGTCGCCAGCACTGAACAGATCAATGCCTGTGACTTTGAGTTTTGTGGAAGTGAGTGAGCCGGTGTAGCGGCCAATGCCAAACTGCGCCAAATGATTGGCAGCAACTTTGGCTTGCTCAAACAGAGGAGCAACCAAGCCATAGGCGATGCCCCGGTGCGCAGCACATTCACCAACCGAATAAATACGTGCGTCGGTCGTGGTCTGCATCGTGTCATTGACCACAATGCCCTTGTTGCAGTGCAGGCGCATCGCCTCAGCCAGCGCAGTGTTGGGGCGAATGCCGACAGCCATCACCACCAGGTCGGTGGCCAGCTCTGTGCCGTCTTTGAACTTGATCGCTGTTACGCGACCCTCCGGCCCGCCGACGAGTTCTTGCGTTTGCGCACCCATGAGGAACTTCAGCCCACGGTCTTCGAGTGACTTTTGCAGCAGCTTGCCAGCCACGCTGTCCAATTGGCGCTCCATCAGGGTGGGCATCACGTGGACGACAGACACGCTCATGCCGCGCAGCATCAGGCCGTTGGCAGCCTCCAGGCCCAGCAGGCCGCCGCCAATCACCACGGCGTTTTTGTATTTGACAGACGCGTCAATCATGGCGTTGGTGTCGGCAATGTCGCGGTAGGCAATCACGCCGTCTAGGTCTTTGCCGGGGATGGGCAAGATGAAAGGGTTGGAGCCGGTACACAGCAGCAGGCGGTCGTATTCGACTTCAGTTCCATCATCAGCACGCACGATGCGCTTGATGCGGTCAACTTCAATGACTTTTTTACCCGCATGCAGGGTGATGTTGTTTTCTTTGTACCAGTCCCAGCTGTTTAAA
>JANYED010000013.1 GCA_025363315.1 Polaromonas sp. | reverse complement strand
TCGTATGAAAGCATCCATGGAACACTTTGAGCTACTAAAAAGTCCCGCATCGCGCGATGCTCAACATCATCAAAAACATATCCGTAAAGTTGCTCTGCTTTTTTGTAATATGGTGGGTCGAGATAAAGGTATGCATCTTTTGCATTGCGATAGGAAAAACAAAACTTATCCCAGTCGGAGCAATCGACTTGCTTAACTGATTCGCGTAACTCATTGAGTTCGCTAATTCGTTTAACTAGCTTTTCGGAATTGAATCGAACATCGAGTTTGCGATTTGTTTGACCCCAACCGCCAATAGGGCCAGCCCTATGCAGAATGCCGTTAAAGCTGGTCCTGTTGAGAAAGAGGCATTTAAACGCGGCCTCCTTGGACGAGGACGGGATTAATGCTTTTTGCCGACGCCATTCGTCCACGCTGAGGTCTGCCGATTCGATTTGCAAAAGTAGCCAACTCAAATCTTTATCCGGACTGTCAGTTTTCCCAAAAACTACTTTCCAGAAATTTGAAATTAAAGGGTCTAAATCATTTAAGGCAATGCTTTGAACGTGGCCTAGCTCAAGCATTGCCAATGAAACGCCCGCCCCTCCGCAAAAAGGTTCAACGAAAAGCGATGGTTTGATGCCAGATTGTTGGACAGCTGACCAAATAAATGGTGTAAAACGCGTTTTACCGCCCGGATAACGTAAGGGAGACTTAGAGATCATGTGTAAGCAAAGCAGTTAACGCATTTTTAAGACCGTATTTTCTATCCGACATACATCAAATACGCATTTATGGAACAACAAAGATCATCATCGATCAACTAAAGCCGTAAGTTTGTGTGACTTCATCATGCCGTAAAACACATATCAGGTCTATGTAACGATTCACATTCTTGAGTGCAGGCTGTGGCTTGCCGCCGGTTGGAAGTTCCGACGCGGTTTTTAAGCCTTTCCCATTCGAAAAAGCCTGTTTTCAGGTGCCAAATCAGCCTTAAAGCCAATAAATACGTGCGCAAGCAGCTATAAATAAAATAGCAAGTCTCAACCTCTACTGCAGCATGAAAGTCTCATACTCCAGCCGCCCCAGCTTGTACTCCAGCATCCTTAATGCAAACACGACGGTGATCAGCATGGCCAGTGCAAAGCCGTAGCCGTAGTACGCCACGCCCAGGCGCAGAGACAGCACAGACAGCAGCACATTCAGCACGGACAGCGCCACCAGTCAGTTGCATCAATCCTTCGCTTTAAAGTGATCGAATCTACATCTGGCCTCCATTCGCGATTCACCCAGCGCCACGACCGGGAATTCCAGCCCCTTGCTGACCTTCATGGTCATGATCTGGATGGCATTCGCGCCGGGGTCAAAGTCGCCCGCTCTCATGCGCACATTGAAAGGCAACTTGCGCTGCTCTAGCGCGCGGGCGCACAGGTCCATGTTGAAATAGTCGTCATCAAGCTTTTGCTCAAGCCGTTCGGCCAGACGGCGTTCGCCGTTGGTCATGCGCGATACGCAGCTACCCACCGAAGGAATAAGAGCCGCCATTTTCAGCTAGCATCCAGAAGTTTGAGACTTCATGATGCCGGAAGACCACGGCCAGGTCTATGCAAATATTCACATATTCGGTTGCGGACACTGGTTTACCGCTTGCGCGGGAATGACGGGTGTTTTGTGGTGGTTTTTGATCTGTTTTTGGCTGGGAAGGGCCGTTTTCAGACATTAAATTAGGCTCTGGCCCAACAGATTCGGGCGCAAGCAGCTATTATTTTTGTAGCGTTTTGGTTTTGACCTGCACTGCCCTTGGCTGCCGCAAACCTTGCGCCGCATCGGCCGTACGCGCCACGGCTGACAGCAGAGAGCGCAGCCAGGCGTGGCTTTGCGAGTGCTGGGTGCGGCTGTGCCACAGCTGGTAAAAGCGCATGGTGGGGAAGTCAATCGGCGCATTCAAGATGACCAGCGGCAGCTGGCGGGCGTAGTGCTCGGCAAAGTGGCGGCTGGTGGTGAAGATCAAATCTGTGCCTGGCAGCAAGCTGGGCGCCAGGCTGAAGTACGGCACCGTGACCGTCGGCTCACGATGCATGCGCAGGGCGGCCATGTGCGACTCAACCACGCCGCGCTGCATGACGCTATAAGTTAGCGGCACGATGTGGGAGCCGCTCAAATAGTCTGCTACTGATAAATGAGCGCCTGCTTTCGGGTGGTCGCGGCTGACCAAGCATACCACCTCATCTTCCAGCAAGATACCCATGCGCAGATGCTCGGGCGGCTGCGGCCAGTTGCCAATCACGATGTCGAGCTCGCCGTTGGCCAGCGCGGCCTCGTAGTCGTAGTCGTTGCCCAGCGGCTGCAGCACCAGCCGGGCTTTGGGCGCCGTCATGCGCAGGTAGCTAACCAGGCTGGCCATCAGCGGCGGGGCCAGGTAGTCGGGCGTGCCAAGGCGAAAGGTCAGCTTGGTGGTGGCCGGGTCAAACTCAGCGGCGGGGGCCAGCAGGCTTTCAATCTCGCCCAGCACAATGCGTACCGATGCTTCCAGCTGCAGCGCACGCTCGGTCGGCACCATGCGCTGCTTGTCTTTGACGAGCAATGGGTCGCCCAAAATGTCCCGCAGGCGTTTGAGCGCGGCTGACACCGCTGGCTGCGACTGGTCGAGCCGGGCGGCGGCGCGCGACACGCTGCGTTCGGCCATCAGCATGCTGAAAACGCGCAATAAATAAGTGTCAAATGGGTCGGTGGCTCGGGTCATGTTGTGGTCGTCAGGTTGGCTTGACTGGCACGCTAAATGCACGTTAACGCACGTTAATGGTGCGATCAATGGCATTATGTCGCTGGCGGCGTATGCGCAACATAAGCAGCAAGCGATTGGCATGCCAGCCAGCGCGCCGTACATTGATGCATCTGTTATCAAGTTTGAGGACTCCGCCATGAACAACACTTGCCTTTCACGTCCCTCACGCCCTTCGCGTCGTACGGCCCTGCAATGGGCCGCCGCGTGCGCTGCCGCTTTGGCCCTGCCAGCACGCGCTGCCTGGCCAGACAAAGCCATCAAAATTGTGGTGACGTTTCCGCCGGGCGGGTCCAGCGATGTGGTGGCGCGGCTGATGGCCGAGCAGTTGAGTAAAAAGCTGGGCCAGCCGGTGGTGGTAGACAACAAGCCCGGTGCGGGCGGCACGATTGGCGGCTCGTTTGTGACCCAGGCCGCGCCGGATGGCTATACCTTCATGCTGTCGAACACCACGCCGATTGCGCTCGGCCCCTTTACGCTCGACAAGCTGCCGTACGACCCGGTTGAGGCGTTTACCCACGTGAGTTATTTGGGCTCGGCCCCGCTGGTGGTGATGGCCAACCCGAAAGCCAATATGACCAGCATGGCTGACATTGAAGCGGCCGCACGCAAAACCGGCCGGGTTGACTTTGGCTCCGGCGGGCCGGGCTCGATTGGCCACATTCACGGTGAGCTGATGAAAAAAGTCATGGGCGTGAACCTGCAACACGTGCCGTACCGCGGCGGCGCGCCGATGACGACCGATTTGATTGCCGGCGTGATTCCGATCGGTATTGATGTGATCACGTCGTATGTGCCGTTTTTTAAATCAGGCCAGCTGATACCGCTGGCCGTCACGTCCAACATCCGCTCACCACTGATGCCCGATGTGCCCACGGTGGTAGAGCTGGGCTACCGCAAGCTGGTGCTGGACAACTTCTTTGGCCTGAGTGGCCCTGCAAAACTACCGGCGGACATGGTTGCGCGGCTGAATGTGGTGTGCAACGAGGTACTGGCCATGCCCGAGATCAAAAAGAAGTTCATCGACCTCGGCATTACTGTCGTGCCGACCAATGTGGCGGGCTTTAACAGCTTTGTAAAAGAGCAAGTTGCGGTACTGGGGCCAGCGGTGAAGGGTGCTGGGGTGAAGCTTTAAAGTTTTACTGTCGCACCAGATTCCGCACCCGGTCTGTCAAAGGCGGTAAAAATTCTCTGCTGAACAGATCGCTTGCTTTGGGGTGACGCGGCAGGTTTTTAGTGCTGACCAGCAAATCAATGCCCCGCGCGAAACGGGCGTCGTCCAGGTCGCCAATGCCCAGTACGCCGCCTTCTGCGCGGCTCATTTCAAGTTGCAGCGTGCCCAGCAGGCGGCGCAGGTTTGATTCGCGGTTGATGGCGGGGTTGCGTTTTGCCAGCGCTTCGATGGCTGCTGCCGGGTCGGCAATGGTGTCGACCAAGCCGCGGTTCAATGCCCGCAAAAGTTTGCGCACCGTGTCGGGCTCGGTCGCCGCCAGCTCACGCGTCACCATCAACGCCATGCCGTACAGCTCGGGCACATAGTCGTGATATTGCACATAGCGCAAAGCTTCTGGGTCCAGACCGGCGTCAATCGACGCGGCAATCAGCGTGTTGACAAAGCCGAACATGCCGTCATAACTGCTGGATGAATCACCGGGTTTGCCCGCGATGAGTTCGCGCACCATGATGCTGTGCGGCGCGGCGTCAATCATGGTGCGCACGGATGACTCGTCAAGCCCCGTCCGTTTGCAGAACTCGGGGAACAGCAGCATGGCCGCGTCTTGCGGGTGCGCCGCCAGCAGCTTTCCTTGCAGGTCTTGCGGGGTGCGGATGCTGCTTTTGGCGGGCACTGCAATGGTGTAAGGCGACGCGTTGTAGCTGGCGAATACGGCGAGGGGTGCGTTGGGCAAACCCTGTGCGGCATGCGCGATCAGCGCATTGATATCGCCATAGCCCACATCAAAACCGCCTGCCGCCATTTTGGGCACGGTGTTGGCTGCGGTGTCGCCTTCTGTGAACTCGACTTCCAGCCCCTCGTCACGCAAATACCCACGCTCGTGCGCCAGGAAAAACCAGGCCTGCGGGCCCGAGTAGAAGGTGTTGAGCTGCATGCGCAGCGGCTGGGGACGGTTGGTCATGCTTCAATTGTGATGCGACGACCCGTGCGCGCCCATAGCGGGACGCTTATCTCGTGTATTGGTTTTAACGAACCACGCTCAAAAAGGCACGCGCCGCATCGCGCAGCTCGGCGGCCTCAACCGGGTTGCGGCCCGCTTCGTGTTCGGCGCGCTCCATCAGGCTTTGCGCCACGCCGGTGGCCGCTTCTGATGTGTTCTCAGGGTTGATGAAATCAGCAATTTGCTTGAGCAATTCAGTCATGGTTTTGCGCTTGATAAACGCTAAAAGTTACGGTGAATTAAATATACGGGTTTTCCCTAGTTGTTCAAGCCTAGAGGCATCCATTTTCGATGCATAAAACGCATAACCTGATAGCCTGGCCTTCATGCAC
>JANYED010000002.1 GCA_025363315.1 Polaromonas sp. | reverse complement strand
TGCATACGCTTTGAGCGCGCCAGCTTCGTCTTTGGGCAAGTTGGCCAATGCCTTGCTGGCGGCGGCAATGTCTTGCACGCTGCCGTTGCCCGACTTCAAGTCGACGAGCCTCTGGCTGGCGGCCTGTTTGTCAGCTGCCAGTGATGAGCCGGGGTGCTGAAGCTTGTTGGCCAGCACGTCGGCGCGCTGCTGGTAAATGGCACGTACTTTTTGTTCCTCAGGGTCGGCATTGATTTGCAGCTCTCTGGCAGTGAGTTTTTCCATTTGGTAGCCGTATACCACCTGCGGTACGGGAACACCCGTTTGTTTAGCCGACAGCCACACCACCGGTATCAAATAGGCCAATACCAAGATGATGTATTGCGCCACTTGCGTCCACGTCACGGCGCGCATGCCGCCCAGGAACGAGCACACCAAAATACCGCCCAGCCCCAAGAAAATACCCAGCTCAAAGGCGATCCCTGTGAGGTAAGACGTGATCAGGCCAACGCCAAAAATTTGCGCCACCAAGTAGGTAAATGAACACAAAATAGCGGCAACTACGCCGATCAGTCGCGGCAAATGTCCGAAATAAGTGCCGCCGTAGCGTTCACCCAGAAAGTCAGGAATAGTGAACTGGCCAAACTTGCGCAAATACGGCGCCAGCACCAGCGCCACCAGGCAGTAGCCGCCCGTCCAGCCCATGATGAAAGCCAAGCCGTTGTAGCCGGTCAGGTACAGCGTGCCAGCCAGCCCAATAAAGGACGCGGCCGACATCCAGTCAGCGCCAGTGGCCATGCCGTTGTACAGGGCGGGTACGCGGCGGCCGGCCACATAGTATTCAGACGCTTCTGTCGTGCGACTCATGATGCCGATGCTGGCGTACAGCGCGATGGTCGCCAGCAAAAAAATCGAACCTATCCACAAGCGCGGCAACCCCATGCGTTCGGCAACTCCCAGCACGCCCACAAAAAGCACCAGGCCCAGCGTGTACCAGCTGTAAAAGCGCCTGAGCTGCGCCTTGAACTGCTGAGCCGTCAGCCGCACACCGTCGCGGGTACCAAAAAAACCGGCCACTTAAAAGCCCGTCATTTTTAGTCTTCCTCGACGTCGGCGCCATGCTGCACGTCGAGCCGGTTCAGGTACCACGCGTAAAAGCCAATGATGCCGACGTAAACCCCTAAAGCCCCTTGTGCCCCCACCCAAAAGCTGAACGGCCAGCCGAAAAAAGTGAAGTCAAGTGACCTTGCAAAGTAGCTGACGCCGAAAGTCACGGCGAACCAGATGCCGAGCAGCACCGCAATAACGATGCGGTTTTTGCGCCAGTACAGACGATGGTTTTGGGTCAACATGGCTGTTGATTGTCGCGCCAGCACTTACCCATTGCTGACCCGCCCGCACGAAGGCAGCCGGGATTTTCCCTTGTTTACCCTTGAATAAAGGCGGCTGGGCTTAGTTGGCCAGCTGCTTCCAGGTGGCAATCACCGTGTCGGGGTTCAGCGAAATCGAGCCTATGCCCTGCTCTTTCAGCCACTGGGCCAAATCCGGGTGGTCGCTGGGGCCCTGGCCGCAAATGCCGACGTACTTGCCTTGGCGTTTGCAAGCCGATATGGCCATGGCCAGAAGCGCCTTGACAGCCGGGTCGCGCTCGTCAAAGTCCTGCGCCAGAATTTCCAGGCCCGAATCACGGTCCAGTCCCAGCGTCAGCTGCGTCAAGTCGTTCGAACCAATCGAAAAGCCATCGAAGTATTCGAGAAACTGCTCTGCCAGCACCGCATTGCTCGGCACCTCGCACATCATGATGATCCGCAGGCCGTCTTGACCACGCTTGAGTCCGTGTTGCGACAACAGCTCGGTGACTTTGGCCGCCTGACCCAGCGTGCGAACAAACGGCACCATGACTTCGACATTCGTCAAACCCATGTCGTTGCGCACGCGCTTCAAAGCCTCGCATTCCATTGCAAACGCTTCGCGAAAATCCGCGCTGATGTAGCGCGCCGCACCGCGAAAGCCAAGCATCGGGTTTTCTTCTTCCGGCTCGTAGCGCGAGCCACCAATCAGCTTGCGGTATTCGTTTGACTTGAAGTCTGACAGCCGAACGATGACCGACTTAGGCCAAAACGCTGCAGCAATCGTGGCAATGCCTTCAGCCACCTTGTCTACATAAAAAGCACGCGGTGAGGCATGGCCACGGGCCACGCTTTCAACCGCTTGTTTCAGGTCGGCATCGATGTTGGGGTAGTCCAGGATGGCTTTGGGGTGCACGCCAATGTTGTTGTTGATGAGGAATTCAAGCCGCGCCAGGCCCACGCCCTGATTGGGGATTTGGCAAAAGTCAAATGCCAGCTGCGGGTTGCCGACGTTCATCATGATTTTGATGTCGATGGGCGGCATCTCGCCGCGCTGTACTTCAGTGACTTCGGTTTCTAGCAGGCCGTCGTATATATTGCCGGTATCGCCCTCGGCGCAGCTGACCGTCACCAGCATGCCGTCTTTCAGCATTTCCGTCGCGTCGCCGCAGCCCACCACTGCCGGTATACCCAGCTCGCGCGCAATGATGGCGGCGTGACAGGTGCGGCCGCCCCGGTTGGTGACGATGGCGCTGGCCCGCTTCATCACTGGCTCCCAGTTCGGGTCGGTCATGTCGGTGACCAGTACATCACCGGCTTGCACCTGGTCCATGTCCTTGATGTCGTGAACGATACGCACTGGGCCCGTACCAATTTTTTGGCCAATCGCGCGGCCTTCAGCCAGCAGCGCGCCTTTGGCCTGGTTGGCTTTTAATTTGTAGCGCAGCTCGGCTTTGCCTTTGGCCTGGCTTTTGACGGTTTCTGGCCGGGCTTGCAAGATGTAAAGCAGCCCGTCGGTGCCGTCTTTGCCCCACTCGATGTCCATCGCTCTAGCGTAGTGCTGTTCAATGATGAGAGCGTATTTAGCCAGTTGCTCCACGTCAGCGTCTGTCAATGAATAACGGTTGCGCAGCTCGGTCGGCACGTCGGTGGTTTTAACCAGCTTGCCGCTGGCCTTTTTCTCGTCCGCCGTCGTGAATTTCATTTGCAGCAACTTGCTACCCAGATTGCGCCGAATCACCGCACGTTTGCCAGCTTTGAGCATCGGCTTGTGCACATAAAACTCGTCAGGGTTAACAGCGCCCTGCACCACGGTTTCACCTAGCCCGTAGCTGGACGTGATGAACACCACGTCTTCAAACCCGCTTTCGGTGTCGATGGTGAACATCACGCCTGCCGCGCCCTTGTCACTGCGCACCATACGCTGCACGCCGGCTGACAGCGCCACATCGGCATGCGCAAAGCCCTGGTGCACACGGTAGCTGATGGCGCGGTCGTTGTAGAGGGACGCAAACACCTCCTTCATCTTGTGCAGCACGTCGTCAATGCCGACCACGTTCAAAAAGGTTTCCTGCTGGCCCGCAAACGACGCGTCGGGCAGGTCTTCCGCCGTAGCGGACGACCGCACGGCAAAGCTGGCTTGCGCATTGCCAGCGCTTAGCGTTGCAAAGCTCTCGCGTACCGCCTTTTCAAAGTCTGCCGGGAAAGGCTGAGCTTCAACCAACGCGCGGATTTGACTGCCCGCAGCGGCCAGGGCACGCACATCGTCGGTGTCTAGTGCGTCCAGCACAGCGTTGATTTTTTTGTCTAGCCCGGCGTGGGATAAAAAGGCACGAAAGGCATGCGCCGTGGTGGCAAAGCCTGTGGGTACGCGCACCCCTTGCGGGCCAGTAGGCAACTGCGAGATCATCTCGCCAAGGCTGGCGTTTTTACCGCCTACCACCTCGACATCGTTCATTCTCAGGTTTTCAAAGGGTATGACTAAGGCGTCCTGTGCAAAAAGGTTGGACATAAAAATACTCCGGGAGGTTTAAAAACCGGGGGGCAAACATGGGCGCTCTAGAACCGTGTTGTTGTTTTGAGAAAGCTGGGGCGGGCATGTTTCAGAGAATCGAGATAATGACCGCAATTGTAGGGCGCTGCTGCTATCAGGCGCGGCCTGAAACTTTCACTAACCTGAACCATCTTTGTAGGCCAACATGCCCGATCGCACGGTATTTTTCATCTCTGACGGGACGGGCATCACTGCTGAGACCTTTGGCAACGCGATTCTGGCGCAGTTTGAAATGACGCCGCGCCACGTGCGCCTGCCGTTCATCGACAGCGTGGACAAGGCCCACCAGGCGGTGCGGCAGATCAACCACACCGGCCTGTCCGAAGGCAGGCGCCCAATTGTCTTCACCACCTTGGTAAACATGGAGATCCTCAGCGTCATCAAAGCCAACTGCAACGGCATGCTGCTGGACATGTTTGGCACGTTTGTGGCCCCACTGGAAGGGGAACTGGGTCTCAAATCCAACCACCGGGTAGGCCGGTTTTCAGACGCGTCCAAAAGCCAGGCCTACGACGACCGGATCGAGGCGATCAACTTCTCGCTGACGCATGACGATGGCCAAAGTAATAAAGATTTGGCAGGCTCAGACGTGATTCTGGTCGGCGTCAGCCGAAGCGGCAAAACGCCGACTTCACTTTACCTGGCGATGCAATACGGCTTGAAAGCGTCGAATTACCCGCTGATCCCCGAAGACTTTGACCGCCGCCAGCTGCCGCCAGCACTTAACCCGCATCGCGCCAAAATCTTTGGCTTGAGCATCACCGCCGAGCGCCTGGCGCAAATCCGCAACGAGCGCCGGCCCAACTCCACCTACGCGAGCCTGGCTAATTGCCGCCACGAAATCCACGAGGCCGAAGCCATGATGCGCCGCGAAGGCATACGCTGGTTGTCGACCACCACCAAATCGATTGAAGAGATTGCCACCACTATCCTGCAAGAGATTCGGCCTGAGCGGCTGGTGTATTGACGGGCAGTAGATCGCTATTTTTTTAGTAGCTGCTCGCGCCCGTATTTATTGGGCTACAGCACGATTTATCGCCTGAACTTGGATTCAAAAGCAGCATCACATGTCAAAACTCAGCTGCTGAGCGCCGTTTTGCGCTACCGGGTCAGCCCTTGATCGCCTGGGTTTGGCGCCAGCTGGTTTACCTGAGCGACCGCGCTCCATGCGCTCGCGGTTCGGCGCGCGGGAGCCATGCTTTTCAAACACTTTCGCTGCTTCAGCCTGCACGTCAGGCTCGGCTTTTTTGCCGTAAATCAGCTCTTTTGCGGCCCGGGTGGCGGCTTTCAAGTCGACCAGCGGCGGCGGGTAGTGCTCTGGCGGCTGCGGCATCAGCCACGGCTCATGGATAAAAGCGTTGGGCACACGATTCGGGTCTGCCAGCTCGGGCAGCCATTGCCGAATGAACGCACCGCTCGGGTCCTGGTCACGGCTTTGTTTGACCGGGCAATACATGCGGATGGTGTTGATGCCGGTCACGCCGGATTGCATCTGACACTGACTCCAGTGAATGCCGGGCTCGTAGTCGGTGAACTGGCGTGCCAGGTGCAGCCCGGCATGGCGCCAGTGCAGCCACAGCTGGTAGGCGCTAAAGCTGACCAGCATGGCGCGCATCCGAAAATTCAGCCAGCCCGTGGCCGCAAGGCTGCGCAGGCAGGCATCAACAAACGGGAAACCGGTGCGCCCGGCACAAAAAGCCGCCAAACGCTCGGCCTCAGCGGTCGTCAGGGGCCCTTCATTGCGCAGCCCGTCAAAGCCGGGGTTGACATTTTTAAACTCTATCGACGGCTCAGACTCCAGCTTCTGAATGAAATGGCAATGCCAGTGAAGGCGGCCTTCAAAGCTGCGCAGCGACTGCAAAAACCCGGTGGGCCGTTGGCCGGGCGGCAACTGGTGCACTTCAGCCTGACGGGCGCTGACCGCATGCAGTGCCTCTCGAATGCTGAGCGAACCCCAGGCCAGATGGCTCGAAATGCGTGAGCAGCTTTGCGGCGCGGTGGCAGGGCTGGACATTTCAAACCGGTAATGCTGGGCGCGCTGCTGCAAAAATGATTGCAGTTCGGCAACGGCCGCGGCGCGGCCACCTCTTTTTCGTCCGGCGACATCGCTGCCTGTCATGCCCATGTCCTGCGCGCTCAACACACCGCACAGCAGGCCCCGCGCGGCTAAATCGTCAGTGACTGGCGGCGGCAACGTCAACCACCGCACGTTGGCTGGCGGCGCAAGCGCGGGTGCCTGCATGCGCGCGGCTTTGTGCTGGCTCCAGCGGTTGCGCCCACCTCCGTGCGACTGTAGGCGGCGCACGACGCCGTTGCTGGGAAATTCGCGCCATTCAATTGCCCGACTTTGGCACCACTGGCCCACCGTCATGTCCCTTGCGTAAGACCAGCCGTTGCCTGTTTCCTCGTGGCTCACCAATACAAAGGGGCCAAGCGCGTCGAAAAGCACGCCCAGCACATCGGTGGCGTTGCCACGCATGCGGCACAGCGCGCCTTTGCTGCTGGCCACCCAATCGTCCAACTCGGCCAGGCACTCGTTGGCAAAGCCCAGGTGTTGCGGGGCCATGTCGGTTTGCGACCACATGTCGGGCTCGTATACCCACAGCGGCAACACACGCTGACCCGTGGTTTGCGCCCACAGTGCCGCACTGGCCAGCGGCGCGTGGTCGTGCCAGCGCAGGTCGCGCTTGAACCACAGCACAACCGGTAAGGCTTGGGCTGGCGCATTGGCGCTAACTGTGGCGGCTTGGGTGGCCTGAAATAGGGTAGGCATCACTTTATAGATTGTCAGGTATCTGGCCGGTGGGAGACCTAGCTGCGGTAAATAACTGTATGAATCGTCAGTTATTCAGGCCGGATTGCGAAATGTGGCACCGGTTTTTCGATTGCTATGCATTCAGGAGCGGCTTGCACCCGTGTCTATTGGCTTTGCCAGCTATTTTTACATTTTCTACCGTTTTAATAAAATAAATATTTCTCTAGCCCAACGAATTCGGGCGCGAGCAGCTCCCGAATGCATAGCGACCTGCGTCTTAACCCAGCACCGCCACGCCTTTGACCTGTGCGTAAACGCGGCTTCCCGTCTGCAGCTGCAGGGCGTCCCGCGATTTGTCGGTAATGCGGGCCAGCAGCGTGGCGCCGCTCGCGTCCAGCCCCACCATGACCTGACCGGGGCTGTCGGGGCTGACCAGCGTCACAGTAACGGCAAAAATGTTCTGAATGCTGGTGCCCTGCTGCCGCTCCAGCGTCAGGCTGACATCGCGCGCCTGCACCCGTACCCGGATGCGCTGGCCAACGTGCAACGATGGGTTGAGCAAACTGATCTCCCCGCCTGCAAATCCGGCATGGGCCAGGCAATATTGCGGCTCCAGCCGTGTCACAACAGCATCTATCACAGCGGCAGCAGCGTCGCCGTGGGCCAGCGTCAAGTCGAGCCGCGTCATCAGCGCCCTGGTTGGGCCGCTGGCGGTGGCTTTGCCAGCCTCCAGCAGCACCAGATGGTCGGCCAGCCGGGCGACTTCATCCAGCGAGTGGCTGACATACAGCACGGGAATGTCGAGTTCGGTGTGCAGGCGCTCCAAATACGGCAGAACCTCGGCTTTACGCTGTGCGTCAAGCGACGCCAGCGGCTCGTCCATCAGCAGCAGTTGTGGGCTGGTGGCCAGCGCGCGCGCTATCGCCACGCGCTGCCTCTCGCCACCAGACAGCGTATTGGGTTGGCGTGCCAGCAACTTTTCAATACCCAGTAGTTCGGTGGCCTGGCTGAGCGAAACTTTGCGCTCAGCCAGGGGGATGCGGCGCAGCCCGTAGTCCAGATTGCCCTGAACGCTGAGGTGATTGAACAGATTGGCCGCCTGAAAAACATAGCCCAGCGAGCGGCTGTGGACGGGCTTGAAAATGCCCTTCCTGACATTGACGCGGGTGTCTTGCCACACATCACCATTGACCGCCAAATACCCGCCTGACCCGCCTGACCCGCCTAAACCGCCTGACCCGCTGGGCGTGCCCTCCAGCCCGGCGATGCTGCGCAGCAGCGTGGTTTTGCCGGAGCCAGATGGGCCAAAAATGGCGGTAACGCCGCGCCCGGGCAACTGCAAAGACACGTCGAGCGTGAAGTCGCCCAACACGCGTTTGAAAGTTGCGGTAATGCTGCTCATGCTGCCCTCTTCGGTTGCAGCCAATGCAGGCAAAGCAAAGTCACAAAAGCAAAAACCATCAACCCGCCTGCCAGCCAGTGCGCCTGCGCATATTCCAGCGCCTCGACATGGTCATAAATTTGCACCGACAGTACGCGCGTCTGGCCGGGGATGTTGCCGCCCAGCATCAACACAATGCCAAACTCCCCCACCGTGTGTGCAAAACCCATCACGGTAGCCGTCATGTAAGCTGGTTTGCACAGCGGCAGCACCACGCTGAAAAACGTGTCCAGCGGCGATGCGCGCAGCGTGGCTGCGGCCTCCAGCGGGGCGCTGCCCAGCGCCTCAAATGCGTTGGCCAGCGGCTGGACCACAAACGGCAGTGAATAAAACACCGAGCCCGCGACCAAACCGGCAAAAGTAAAAGGCAACACACCCAGACCCAGCGACTGGGTGAGCTGGCCGACCGGCCCTTTGGGCCCCATAAGAACCAGCAAATAAAAGCCAATCACCACGGGCGGCAGCACCAGTGGCAGGGCAACCAGCGCACCTACCGGGCCTTTGAGCCATGACCGCGTGCTGGCCAGCCACCAGGCCAGCGGCGTGCCTAACACCAGCAAAATCAGCGTGGTGATGCTGGCCAGCTTGAGGGTAAGCCAGATGGCTTGCAGTTCGGCAGCGCCCATCACTCGTAGCCGAACGAATTCATGATGGCTCTGGCTTGAGCCGACTTTAAAAAAGCCGTCAATTGCAGCGCCGCCGGGTTGCTTTTGCCCCGCGCCAGCAACACCGCGTCTTGTTTGAGGGGCCCGTGCAAATTGGCAGGCACCACCCAAGCTGAACCGGTTTTAAGCTTGCCATCTTCAAACACCTGCGACATGGCGACAAAACCCAGCTCTGCATTGCCAGTGGACACCATGCTGAAGGTTTGGCCGATGCTCTCGCCGATCACCAGCTTGGGCTGCAGCGCGGGCAGCACGCCGATCTGCGTCAAGGTCTCTAGGGCCGCAGCACCGTATGGCGCCAGCTTGGGCGCGGCTATGGCCAGGTGTTTGAAGTTGTTGCGCACCAGCACAGCCGCCTTGTCATCGACCAGCGCGGGGTTAGCCGACCACAGCACCAGTCGGCCGGTGGCGTAGGTCAAGCGGCTGCCTGGCACCGCCACGCCTTCTTTTCCAAGCCTGGCCGGCGTGGCTTCGTCAGCCGCCAAAAACACGTCAAACGGTGCCCCGTTGGTGATTTGGGCGTACAACTTGCCCGTAGCTCCGTAAGACAAAACCGCTTGGTGGCCGGTGTCTTTTTCAAACGCTTCGGCAATACGCTTCATCGGGGCGGTGAAGTTGGCGGCAACCGCGACTTGCACCTGCCCGGCACCAGACGGCAGCGCCAGCAAGCTTGCTGCGACCCACACGAGGGCGCGCCAGACCGAAGCAAGCGATGGGTTGGAAGCTCTTTGCATGGCCTCATTGTATTTTCGATAGACCCATGTGGTGACATCGCCCCCGCGCTGGCTATGCCCTGCTTAGTTTTTATCAATCGACGCAAGCTGTTTAATAACGCGGGTTTATCCTAAGATAGGGTGGTGGAATTTAAGATGGGCGTGGATTAAACGTCTGCCTGAAATGAATTCCAGACTCTTTTATCAATCCTTAGGAGCATCATGTCTTTAATCAACACCACCATCGTCCCGTTTAAAACCACCGCCTTTCACAACGGCAAATTCATTGACGTGTCCGACGAATCGATGAAGGGCAAATGGTCAGTGCTGATTTTCATGCCGGCCGCTTTTACATTCAACTGCCCAACCGAAGTCGAAGACGCTGCCGACAATTACGCTGAGTTTCAAAAAGCGGGTGCTGAGGTCTACATCGTGACCACCGACACCCATTTTTCCCACAAGGTGTGGCATGAGACCTCGCCGGCTGTTGGCAAGGCCAAATTCCCGCTGGTTGGTGACCCAACCCATGTACTGGCCAAGGCTTTTGACGTGTACATCCCTGAAGAGGGCCTGGCACTGCGCGGCACGTTTATTGTCAATCCTGAAGGCGTGATCAAAACCGCCGAAGTCCATTCCAACGAAATCGCCCGTGACGTGAAAGAAACCCTGCGCAAGCTCAAGGCTGCCCAGTACACCGCTGCTCACCCCGGCGAAGTTTGCCCAGCCAAGTGGAACGAAGGCGCAAAAACCCTCGCTCCGTCGATTGACCTCGTCGGCAAAATCTAAACGCCCTGCCTCTTAAACCAGGCCCGGGCCCGGCACGCCAACCCGTGCTGCCCCGGGCTTGTTTGTTTCTATCTCCAATCGAAAGTGAATCCGCCATGCTAGATGCCGCCACCAAAGCCCAACTGAAAAGCTACCTAGAACGCGCCACAGCGCCGATTGAAATTGTGGCGTCGCTGGACGACAGCGCGGTGTCAAGCGAGATGCAATCGATGCTCGACGATGTGGCGGATTCGTCACCGCTGGTCAAGCTGACGATAAGCCGTGACGACGACCACCGCAAACCGTCCTTCAGCATCAATCGCCCAAGTGAAAACCACGGCCCGCGTTTTGCCGGGCTGCCGATGGGGCACGAGTTCACGTCGCTGATCCTGGCGTTGCTGCAAATTGGCGGCTACCCACCCAAGGTTGAGGCGGACATTCTGGAGCAAATTCGCGCGCTGGAGGGTGATTTCAACTTCGAGGTGTATGTCTCGCTGTCTTGCCACAACTGCCCGGACGTGGTGCAAGCGCTCAATGTGATGGCGGTGCAAAACCCGAACATCCGCGCGACCATGATTGAGGGCGGCTCATTTCAGGGCGAAGTCAAGGAACGCCAGATCATGGCGGTGCCAACCATCTTTTTGAACGGCTCCGAGTTCGGTCAGGGCCGCATGAGCCTGGAAGAAATTCTGGCAAAAATCGACACCAAAGGCGTGCAACGCGAGGCTAAAAAAATCGACGCAAAAGAGGCGTTCGACATGCTGATCGTCGGCGGCGGGCCTGCGGGTGCGGCCGCAGCCGTGTACGCAGCGCGCAAGGGCATTCGAACGGGCATTGCCAGTGAAAATATCGGGGGCCAAACGCTCGATACGCTGGGTATTGAAAACTACATTTCCGTTCCGCAAACCGAAGGGCCAAAGTTTGCAATGGCGCTTGAAGAGCAGGTGCGCAGTTATGACGTCGACATCATGAACATGCAGCGCGCCAAGGCGCTGGTGCTCAACACCGGGCTGGACAAAAACCTGATTGAAGTGCAGCTGGAAAGCGGCGCCACGGTGCGCAGCAAATCGGTGGTGATCACCACCGGCGCGCGCTGGAAAAACATCAATGTCCCAGGTGAGCGCGAGTTTAAAAACAAGGGCGTGGCCTACTGCCCGCATTGCGACGGGCCGCTGTTCAAGGGCAAGCATGTGGCGGTTATTGGCGGTGGCAATTCAGGTGTTGAAGCCGCCATTGACCTGGCGGGTGTGGTGGGTCATGTCACGCTGATTGAATACGATAAGGCGCTTCGAGCTGATGCGGTTCTTTCCCGCAAATTGCACAGCCTAGCCAACGTCACGGTCATCACCAACGCGCAAACAACCGCGATCACCGGCGACCAGAAAGTCAATGCGCTGATCTACAAAGACCGCGCGACGGACCAGCTGCACACCGTGACACTTGAAGGCGTGTTCATCCAGATCGGTCTGGTGCCCAACACTGACTGGCTCAAAGGCGTGGTGGAGTTGTCAAAGCACGGTGAAATCATTGTGGATGCGAAGGGGCAAACGTCTGTGCCGGGCGTGTTTGCAGCTGGTGACGCCACGACGGTGCCGTTCAAGCAGATCATCATTGCGGCGGGCGATGGCGCCAAAGCCGCGCTGGGTGCATTTGACCACTTGATGCGGACATCATTGCCCGCTTGACAACTCGAAAAGAGGTCGGGCGGGCAATCAGTTTTAACTGCGCCATCGCCTGGTTTTCTGCACAGCTTTGTTCAAATGCAGCCTCAAGACCCAGCTTCGGCTGGGTTTTTTACGCCCATTAATAATAACGATTCTCATTACGGGGGTACAATCTTCGCACCAGCAAGCCATCAACGTGACACGTTCAAGCCAGCCAGCAATTCACTTTTTCAGGCTTCATCGTGTTTCGTCAAAACCTGTTTTCTGGCACCTTTTCACCTAATAAAACGGCTGCAAGCCAATCAAATCGGGCGCGAGCAGCTCTTAAATTAATAGCGCCCTGGTATTATTTTGCATTGACACCGTTGGCGCTGGGTGCAGCCCACACGGTGAGAAGCCAAACCCTTGCGCCCGTCACCATCAAGGCAACCGCCGACGACGCATATTCACCCGCCGCTACCAGCGCAGCCACCAAGGGAAGTGCCGCATTGCGTGACATTCCGCAGTCAGTGAACGTCGTGCCCCAACAATTGTTGAAAGACCAGGGAGCCCAATCCATGCAGGACGCGCTGCGCAATGTGCCTGGCTTGACGTTCAGCTCTGGCGATGGCCAACGTGACCAGGTGATCATTCGCGGCTTCACGGCCATTGCCGACCAGTTTATTGACGGCGTGCGTGACGATGCGCTGTATTTTCGAGACCTTTCGAACATCGAGCGAATTGAGGTGCTGAAGGGGCCTGCCGCCGTGCTTTACGGGCGCGGCTCGTCGGGCGGTTTGATCAACCGCGTGACTAAAAAACCCAGGTTGGGTGAAACCTTTGGTGAAGTGACAACCACCTTTGGCAGCTACGGCCTTAAGCGTGTGGAGACGGACCTGAACACGCCACTAGGCGAGTCGGTGGCGTTACGCCTGAATTTGGCCAAAGAAAGCTCTGGCAGCTTTAGAGCACAACAGTTCAACGACCGCTACAGCATTGCGCCATCGCTGGCGTTTAACATCAGCGCTGACACCAAACTGCTGCTTCAGTACAACCAGGCCACCGACGCGCGCCTGACTGACTTTGGCATTCCTTCCCTCAATGGTCGCCCGGTAGATGTGCCTGCCAGCACCTATTACGGTTCAAGCACCGCACGTAAAGACGACACCACCACCAGCCATGTTTCTTCGTATTCAGTCACGCTGGACCACCGATTCAACGACTCACTGAGCCTGCGCAACACCACCCGCTTCAGCGACTACAAACTGGACCGCTACAACACCAATTCAAGTGGCCTGGTGAACCCGGTGGCGCTGACGGTACAGCTCAGTCGCGGCTACATTTTGCGGGATGAATCAGGCTGGTTTAACCAGACGGATGTGACTTACAAAATGACCCTGGGCGGCTTTAAGCAGGAAATCTTGTTTGGTATGGAAGTCGGTCAGCAAAAGCGCCGCTCCGAATCCGTTCAAACCGGCGTTTTTACAACCGTCAATATTTTTAATCCCGGCAATGTCGTGATACCGCCCGTGACAGCCACCACGCTGAATGCTAATGCGGCCATACCCGCCCACACCCTGCAAAACATTTTTGGCTTGTACGTACAAGACCAGATCACGCTTGCCAAAGACTTCAAGGCATTGGTCGGCGTACGCTTTGACCAGTTCAAGCAGAACACCCGCTTTGACCTCAAGCTGGCCGCGCTGGAGCGTACCGACAACGCTTTCAGCCCGCGCGCGGGCCTGGTCTGGCAGCCCAGCGATTCGCAGTCTTACTACGCGTCCTACAGCCGCTCGTTCCAGCCGTCAGCAGAAACCTTCGCACTGGCCGCCAGCAACGTGGCCAATCCGCCAGAGACGACCCGCAACCTGGAAGTCGGCGCCAAGCTGGACTTTTTTGAAGGCGCACTCAGCACCACAGCAGCGTTGTTCAACCTGCAACGCGCCAACATCAAAAACACCGATCCGGCCAACCCGGCCGTACAGATCAACGTCGGAACGCAGCGCACCAACGGGCTGGAGCTGACCGCAAATGGCCGCTTGCCCGGCAAGTGGGACATCAGCGCAGGCTACGCTTTTTTAGACGGCAAGATTGTTCAGTCGGTTGCGACAACGGCATCGCTGCAAATACCAGTGGTGGTTGGCGGCGTACCCGCACTTGGCAAAACTTCAGCGCTCACGCCGCGTAACTCTGCTTTCGTGTGGCTCATGAAAGATTTGGGGCACGGCTTTAGCGCTGGCGGGGGTGCCAACTACGTTGGCAGCTACTTTACGTCGCTGACCAATCTGGTCACCGTGCCCTCATACCTCACAGGCGACCTGGCTGCTTCTTACAAAACAAAGCAATACGACATCGGGGTCAACCTGAAAAACATCACCAACAAAAAACACATCATCTCGGCTCACGGCAGCAACGACAACCTGATCGTGCCCGGCCCACCGCGCCAGTTGCAGGTGGCACTGAAGGTCAAGTTTTAACATGCGCACCTGGAACTACAACAACGTGATTCGCTGGATCCGCAAGAGCCACGGCTGGGTCGGTTTGTGGGGTGCTTTGCTGGGCCTGATCTTCGGTTTTAGCGGTATCTGGCTGAACCACCGTACCGTGCTCAAATTGCCCGTGACGCAAACCCGCAGCAATGCGCAGCTGGCCCTGCCTGACCCGGCGCCTGCGAATGCTGAGGACATGCGAGCGTGGTTACAGGCATCGCTGAACATCACCGGCAGCGCCAATTCAAGTCGGGTTGATGCCGCCAAGCCCGTTGCCTGGGCAGATAAAAAAGCTTCACTGCAGCCGCCATTGATACAGCCCGAACACTGGTTTTTAATTTTGGTGGGCCGAACGAGATCATTCAGGCCGACTATTGGCTTGGCAATCGGTCGGTGGGCATCACCACCACCGCAAATGGCTTTTTGGCCACGCTTAACAACATGCACAAGGGCACGGGCATGTCTGTGCCGTGGATTTTGCTGGTCGATACGCTAGCCGGCAGCATGATTTTTCTGTCGATTTCGGGTGTGCTGTTATGGATGCAAAGCAACCGCAAGCGCACCGTGGGCGTTGCGATTTTTTCAGCCGCCACCAGCTTGAGCCTCGGGTTGGCGTTGATCCGACTTTAAAGATGGTTGGGAAAAGTTACAAACACAGAAAACGAGAAAGCGGCTTATTGCAAATGCGATAGATTCGCATTTATAATAAAGGCATCTTTTTATCTTTACCAGCAAGCCAGTATTCAGCTAGCCCACAACTTACCAGGCGACGGCACATGGCAAACATCACTTTTTATTTAGCCGCAGTTCCAGGCAGTCTGGTGCTGGTACTCGCGTCAGCGTGGTGGGTGTTTCACCGCTGAGATGACAATAGCCTTGCAAATAGAATCTGTGCGGTGTACAGCCGCCAGCTCTGGTTTTTAATGAACGCCAACACATTTCCTTCTGCCGCACGCTTTGCGATCAGCCGCAGCGCCGTCATTGCATTGGCGGTGGTGGCGTTGCACGTCGTATTTATATGGACCTTACAAAGCGGCCTGCTCATGCGCGCAGCAGAGCTTGTTGTGCCTGTCGAGCTGCTATCGCAATTGATCGAACCGCCTGCACCCAAGGTCGACACACCGCCGCCCACGGCAAAACCGGCCGAGCCGGTTAAAAAACAAATCGCAAAAACAGCAGCTGCGCCGGCGCCCATGCCTTTGGCCATCACTGACCTGACGCCTGCACCCAACGCCCCGACCGGCGTCACTACACCACAACCCGCACCCGCGGCCGTTGCAGCGCCGGTTGCAGCGGCACCTGCTGCACCAGCTGCACCATCTGCGCCTGCCTCAGTTCAACCGCCATCAAGCGATGCTGATTACCTGCAAAACCCGAAACCGCCCTACCCGCCCATCAGTCGCCGACTCAACGAACAAGGCAAAACCACGGTACGTGTGTTGATTGGTTTGGACGGCCAACCGCAGCGGGCCGAGATCGCCAAGTCCAGCGGTTTTGACCGCCTTGATCAAGCGGCGATTGCCACGGTGATGCGCTGGCGCTATGTGCCAGGCAAGCGCGGCGGCGTGGCTGAAGCAATGTCGTTTGACGTGCCCATCAATTGGGTACTCGAATAAATTTTCAGGAGTGGTTTATGAATTCACAATTTGGCCTGGCCAACGTCTGGTCCCAAGGCGACATCGTCACCAAATCCGTCGCTGCGCTGCTGTTGATCATGTCGCTAGCATCCTGGATGGTGATGATCATGAAAACGCTGGATTTGATCAAATACAAAGGCATTGCCAAAAATGCGCAAGACTTTTGGCACAGCGAAGACTTTGCGGCCGGCTTGAGCAAGCTCGGCGCTGACCCTGCCAACCCGTTTCGCCAGTTGGCCCTCGAAGGCCGCGAAGCCACCCTGCATCATCGCAATACCAAGGCGCATTTGCATGATTCGCTGGACGTCAGCGACTGGGTGACGCGCACACTGCGCAACTGCATGGACGAATTTACCGGCAAACTGCAATCAGGCCTCGCGATTTTGGCGTCCGTCGGATCTACTGCGCCATTTGTCGGCTTGTTTGGTACGGTTTGGGGCATTTACCACGCGCTGCTGTCTATCGGCGCAGCGGGCCAGGCCACCATCGACAAGGTGGCCGGGCCGATTGGCGAGTCTCTCATCATGACGGCGCTGGGTTTGGCGGTGGCGATCCCCGCAGTACTGGGCTACAACGCGCTGGTGCGCGGCAACAAGGGCATCTTGCAAAAGCTGAGCCGCTTTGCGCACGACTTGCATGCTTACTTTGTGACGGGTGCGCGCGTTACTGCAGGTGGTGCAGACAATGTTGTGCCCATGAAAAAAGCCTGAACTGAAAGACTATTTATATGGCCTTTGGAACACAAGACCTCAACGTTGGCAATGACGATGACGTGATGAACGAAATCAACATGACACCGATGGTGGACATCATGCTGGTGCTGCTCATCATCTTCATCATCACAATACCGGTGATGAAGCACTCGGTCAATATTGACCTGCCGCGCGCCACCAATGAAGCGCAAAACATCAAGCCCGAAACCCTGCGGTTGTCTGTTGATGCGCAAGGTGCGTACTTCATGAACGAAACGCCAATGACCGACGCCGACCTTGCGCCGCAGTTAAGAGCAGCTGCTGCGCAAAACCCTCAGCCTGAGCTGCATATTCGTGGTGACAAGGCCGTGCGTTACGAGCGGGTAGCCCAGGCCATGGCTGCGGCTCAGCAGGCGGGCCTGCGCAAAATCGGTTTTATTACCGAACCCAAAAATTAATTT
>JANYED010000167.1 GCA_025363315.1 Polaromonas sp. | reverse complement strand
TTGTTGAAGCCGCCCACCCTGTACCTGACGCAGCTGGCCTGCACGCTGCCGAGCGCATGCTGGCCATGCTGCAAGGCTTGACCGCCAACGACCTGGTGCTGTGCCTGATATCTGGCGGTGGCTCGGCGCTGCTCACGTTGCCTGCGCACGGTTTGACGCTTGAAGACAAGCAGCGCATCAACAAAGCGCTATTGAAGAGCGGCGCTAATATTTCAGAAATGAACTGCGTGCGCAAACACCTGTCACGCATCAAGGGTGGCCGCCTGGCTGCAGCCTGCGCGCCTGCGCGGGTCGTCACACTGACCATCAGTGACGTGCCGGGCGACGACCCGTCCATCATTGCCAGCGGCCCCACAGTGCCTGACGCCACGACTTGCGCGGAGGCGCTGGCCATATTGAAGCGCTACAACATCGACGTACCTGCTGGCGTGCTGGCGCAACTGGAAAGCGGCGTTTTGGAGACGCCCAAGCCCGGTGATGCGCTGTTCAACGGTCATGAAGTCCACATGACAGCCACCCCGCAGCAAAGCCTGGAAGCAGCAGCCGCAACTGCGCGCGCTGCGGGGCTGAAGGCCTACATCTTGAGCGACGAAATGGAAGGCGAGTCACGTGAAGTGGGCAAGGTGCATGCGGCCTTGGCCCGGGCAGTTGCAAAAGGCACTGGCGCCTTTGAAAAGCCGTGCGTGATTTTGAGTGGTGGCGAAACGACGGTGACCGTGAGGCCGCTGCGCGACGGTGCTGCGTACGGCAGAGGCGGACGGGCTGGCGAGTTTTGCATGGGCCTGGCGCTAGCGCTGCAAGGCCAAAGCGGCGTGTACGCACTGGCCGCTGACACCGACGGAATTGACGGCGTTGAAGACAACGCAGGCGCTTTTGTGGCACCCGACACCTTGATGCGCGCTTCAGCGCAAGGTATGAAAGTTGACGACCATCTGGATCGCAACGATGCTTACGGATACTTCAGTCCGCTCGACGATTTGGTGGTGACGGGCCCCACGTACACCAATGTCAATGATTTCCGGGCGCTCCTTATTTTGTAGCTGCTTGCGCCCGTTTTTATTGGGTTCAGGCGATTTTTATAAATTCTTATACCCAGGTAAGCGTCATTTGACTGTGTTAGGCTGAAGCGCATGCGTCAATATCTTCCGTCATTCTTACGCCATGTCGGCCCGGGCATCGTTACCGGTGCGGCTGATGACGACCCATCAGGCATTACCACCTATACCCAGGCCGGCGCGCAGTTTGGCACCGGGCTGCTCTGGACAGTATTTTTGTCGCTGCCGTTCATGATTGCGATTCAACTGGTCAGCGCGCGGATTGGCCGGGTCACCGGCAAAGGGGTGGCCGCCAACTTGCGCGACCACACGCCGCGCTCTTTTTTAATGACGATGGTCTTTTTGCTGGTGGTGGCCAACACGATCAACATTGCGGCCGACATTGCCGCCATGGGCGAAGCCCTGCAATTGGTGGTGGGCGGTGGCGCGCACTTTCACGCGGTGGTGTTTGGCGTGTTGACGGTGCTACTGCAGGTGTTTGTGCCGTATCGCAAGCTGGCACCCATTCTGAAATGGCTCACGCTGTTTTTGTTTGCTTACGTCATCGCCGTGTTTCTGGTCGATGTGCCTTGGGGCCGCGTGCTGCATGACCTGGTGATTCCCAAACTGCAATGGACGTCGGGTTACTGGATGATGATTGTGGCGCTGCTGGGCACCACGATTTCACCGTACCTGTTTTTCTGGCAAGCGTCGCAAGAGGTCGAAGAGTTGCGGTTAAAAGGCAAGGGACGTGGTACTGACCGAGCAATTCGCCATGACTTGAAGCGCGTCAAGCGTGACACCTACGTCGGGATGATCTTTTCAAACGCCGTGGCGTTTTTCATCATGGTACTGGGTGGCGTGGTGCTGTACGGAGCGGGCATTCGCGATGTAACAACCGCTGCACAGGCCGCACAAGCGCTGCGCCCGCTGGCTGGGGACTTTGCCTTTGCGCTGTTTGCTGGCGGCATCATTGCGACCGGCATGCTGGCGGTGCCAGTGCTTGCATCTTCGGCTGCCTATGCAGTGGCCGAGGCCTTTGACTGGCCTGACGGTCTGGAACGGCAATGGTTTGAGGCCAAGCGCTTTTACGCCATCATCGCGGTGGCCACCATCGTCGGCACCGGGCTTGACTTTACGCCGATAGACCCGATGAAAGCGCTTTACTGGAGCGCTGTGATCAACGGCGTGGTGGCTGCACCCATCATGGCCGGCATGATGCTGCTGGCAGGCAAAACAGAGGTCATGGGCAGCTTTACCTCAGGCGTTAAAACCCGCTGGTTTGGCTGGGGCGGCGTCGGCGTTATGGGCTTTGCAGTGGTGATGATGATGTGGGATCTGTTCAGACCGGTGTAGACAAAAAAATGGCCAGTGAAATAAATCACTGGCCTGAAAAGGAGACTCACAAACGTGCTGATTACAGCTTGTACTCAACCAGCAACAGGGGGGTGGTGGCCCGGCAGGAGTTCTTCACAAAGTTGGTGCTGTTGTCGCAGCCGAACTTGTTGTTCCAGTACTCCACGCCTACACCAGCAGTCAAACCACTTTTGGGGCCCATCACATCAAACATGAATTTGGCCTGGAGTAGTGTTTCAGTTTTCGTCTCGGCGCCAAAGCCGTCCTTGCCTTTGGGGCCAACGATGCCGAGGAAACCGCCAAAGGTGCCAATACCGCCGACGGGAATCGCCCAGGCACTGGTCAGCGCCGGCGCCACTTTGAACGACACCGACTTGCCAACGATGCCGTTGTTGTTGGTTTCTTTATAAGCCGAAACACCCACGTTCCAGAAGCCTGCACTGACCGGCAAGGCAGCCTCTACACCCAGCCACAATTTCAGCGGTGATGGTGCAAAGGTTGTGTTTTTGCTGCCTGCATCAAAGCGCGCGGTCAAGCTTACGTCTTTGGCAAAACCGTAGCCGTTCTTGTTACCCGTCATGGAGCTCAATGAAAAGTTACGCTGGTAAAACCCGTACCATTCCTGCGCACCCTGCGCGCCGCCGTTGGCGGGGTCTTTCGACGAAGATTTCAGCAAGTCAATGGTAAAAAAGTTGGTACCCAAAGAGTCAACGCTGAAGTGTGTAAAGGTAAAAATGTTTTTGGAGACCTTGTCGGTCACGCCGGGCTCAGACTGGCTGGGCGCATAACGATAGCCAATGGAGTTAACCGCAAAATCTGCAGCTTGGGCAG
This sequence comes from Polaromonas sp., assembly GCA_025363315.1. Taxonomy (GTDB): domain Bacteria; phylum Pseudomonadota; class Gammaproteobacteria; order Burkholderiales; family Burkholderiaceae_C; genus Polaromonas. The sequence continues at coordinate 70,258 of JANYED010000167.1, read as the reverse complement.
TAGTAGAAGCGACTGTTGAACCAATTAGCGCGGCGAGGAGTGCTGCTAGTTTTGGCATATTTTTCATGGGTGGCTTTCTTTAAAAGTTGATGATTAAAGTTTGAAAAGTAAAACAGCAAAACGAAACCCGACAAGTCAACGTGACGTTTTTAGACAAAACTCACTGAAGCCATTCCAGCATGGATCGTGCCAACTATTTCTACTTTCGGCCTCCCGCAGGCTTTAATCACAGCGCCAAGCTGACGGCCTATGTTAGCGCGTCGCGGGGCGTTTAAAAGCTGACATGAGTTGTGCACCAGCTTGTACACCGGCCTATGCACTGGTTTAGTGAAAGGGTTAGGCAGGGCGTCAAGCGCTGTGCGATGCTGACAAACTGCTCAGCACATTTTCAGCCGTGGCGGGTGCCTTCAACGCGATGCGCGCCTGGTTACCGGACGCCGCCGCAACCGCCGCTTTCATCGCCTCATACACACTGATGGCCAGCATGAAAGGCGGCTCGCCCACGGCCTTGCTGCCGTAGACGTTGTCTTCCCGGTTTGGCTCTGGCCATAGGTCAACTTTGAGATGCGCAGGGATATCGCCCGTTGCGGGGATTTTGTAGGTGCTCGGGGCGTGTGTTGTCAGCAGGCCTTTGTCGTTCCACACCAGTTGCTCGGTCGTCAGCCAGCCCATGCCCTGCACAAAGCCGCCTTCGATCTGCCCAATGTCGATGGCCGGGTTAATGGACGTGCCCACGTCGTGCAGGATATCAACTTTGAGTACGCGCGACTCACCCGTCAGCGTGTCGATGGCCACCTCGGTACACGCCGCGCCATAGGCAAAATAGTAAAACGGCCGGCCGGTGAGCGTGGTTTTGTCGTAGTGGATTTTGGGTGTTCGGTAAAAGCCGTCTGACCACAACTGGACCCGATTAGCGTACGCCAGCTTGACTACATCAACAAACAATCGTGCATTGTTTGGCGTGCTGACGCGCCCGCCTGCAAAGCGTACTGCGCCCGCGCCGCAGTTGTCCAGGCCGCTCACAAATTGCGCCAGGTTGTCACGCACGTGCCTGGCCGCATATTGCGCGGCGCGCGCGTTCAGGTCGGTGCCTGCAGATGCCGCAGTGGCTGATGCGTTGGGCACTTTGCTGGTGTCGCTGGCCGTGGCCAGTACGCAGTCAAACGCCACGCCCAGCTCGTCCGCCACAATCTGGCAGACTTTGGTGTTCAGGCCCTGCCCCATTTCAGTGCCGCCGTGGTTGACCTGCACACTGCCGTCCAGATACACATGCACCAGGGCGCCCGCCTGGTTGAACAAGGTGGCCGTGAAAGAGATGCCGAACTTCACGGGCGTGATGGCCAGCCCGCGTTTGATGACGGGGCTTTGCTTGTTCCAGGCGGCAATAGTGGTTTGGCGTTTTCGGTAGTCCGCTGTCCGCTCCAGTTTTGAGAGCAGCGGCCCAAGGATATTGTCTTCAACTTTCATTTGGTAATGCGTCACGTCCCGCTCGCCGATGCCATACAGGTTGCGTTTGCGCACATCCAGCGCGTCCAAGCCCAGCTTGCGGGCAATGTCACCCATGATGTTTTCAATCACGATCATGCCCTGTGGCCCGCCGAAGCCGCGAAACGCGGTATGGCTTTGGGTATGGGTTTTCAGGCGGTAAGAGGTGATGTCCACGTCTTGCAAAAAGTAGGCGTTGTCGACGTGAAAAATAGCGCGGTCAGCTACCGGGCCCGACAGGTCAGCGCTGAAGCCGCAGTTGGCCAGCATTGTCATTTGGAGGCCAGTGATGCGGCCGGTGTCGTCAAACCCCACGCTGTAATCGTAGGCAAACGGGTGGCGCTTGCCGGTGATTAAAAAGTCGTCGTCCCTGTCAAGCCGCAATTTGACTGGCCGCTTTAATTTATGCGCCGCAATCGCCGCCCACACCGCCATATGCCCGGCCTGCGTTTCTTTGCCGCCAAAGCCGCCACCCATGCGCCGACATTCCACCACCACCCGGTGGTTCTCAATGCCCAGGGCATGCGCCACCCAGTGCTGCACCTCGCCCGGGTGCTGGGTGCTGGCGTAAATCAACCATTGGTTTTGTTCTTGCGGCACCGCATAGGCCACCTGCCCTTCGAGGTAAAAGTGCTCTTGTCCGCCGACTTCCAGCTGACCGTGCAGGGTGTACTGCGCTGACTTCAAAGCCTTGCTGGCATCGCCGCGCTTGACGGTGACTGGCGGCAACACAAAGCTTTTGGCCTTCAGCGCGTCGTGCACATTCAACAAAGCGGGCAAGGCCTCAATGCGGCACACCACGGCGCGCGCAGCACGTCGGGCTTGCATCACACTGTTAGCCACCACCGCGCCAATGACCTGGCCAACATGCTCGACAACCCGGTGCGCAAACACCGGTTCATCGTGGGCAAAGGTGGCCAGCAGTTGCTCGCCAGGAATGTCAGCAGGCAAGATCACATCCACGACACCCGGCATCGCCAGCGCCGCTGTGCAGTCCACGCCCAGCAGCTTGCCGTGGGCAACGGTAGAAAGAATTGGCGCGGCATACAGCGTGCCTTTGATTTCAGGAATATCGTCAACGTAGCTCGCGGCACCGGCCACCTGAGCGCGCGCGCTTTCATGAAACCGGGACTGGCCCGCAGCAGTCACAGCTGCCTTTACGATAGGCTCAGCTGATGCCTCGGCCAGCCGCACAGTGCTGTCGTGGGCAGGCGTCTCATCCGCATGCGCGTCTGGCGCCGTCACATCCGGGTCCGCCACTGCATCGGGGCTGATGGGGCTGATGGAGCTGATGGGGCTGATGGGGCTGTATCTGGCTGCGCTCATACAGCCGCCTCAAGGGTGAAGGACTGCAGGTTGATGTGCTGCAAGCCCTGGCTTTCATGCCAGAAGCGCTCGAGCAGGTTACCCAACACTTGCGTGCGGTAGGCGCTGGACGCACGCATGTCAGAGATCGGTGAAAACTCACCCCTGAGGACAGTCATCGCATAGTTCACAGTGGCTTTAGACCATGATTTACGGGCGCAAGCAGCTTCTGTTTTAATAGCGCGTACCGGCGTGGCCGCAACACCGCCAATGCCAATGGACGCTTTCACCACGTGGCCGTTGTCGATCTGCAAATTCAGCCCCAGGCAAACGGCCGAGATATCGTCGTCAAAGCGTTTGGAGATTTTGTAGATGCGCAAGAACTCATGCGGCGTGGGCTTGGGCACTTTGATCCAGGCCAGCACTTCATCGGCGGCCAGTTGGTTTTGCTTGTAGCCGGTGTAAAAGTCCTCCAGTGCAAACTCACGGCTGCTTGTTTTTCCGTTCTTTTGGCTCATCAGCACCACGCTGGCGCCCAACGCAATCAGCAGCGGCATGGAATCGCCAATCGGCGAGCCGCCAGCCACATTGCCCCCCAGCGTGCCCGAATTGCGCACCGACAGGCCCGCAAACCTCGCTGCAAAGCCCTGCAGCTGCGGCCTGCCTTTTACCAACGCGACATAGGCATCGTTCAGCGTGACGGCCGCGCCTATGGCGATATGGTGCGGATAGTCTTCAATCCGCCGCAACTCGGCTGCCCGCGTCACGTCAATGATCTGGTCAAACTGGAGGTGCTGCTTGGTCACCCACAGCCCCACATCGGTGGTGCCCGCCACAATTTGCGCGCCAGGGTTTTGGGAGCGCATTTGCAGCAGCGCAGACAGTGAAACCGGCGACTGATACCCGATTTTACCTGCCAAATCAGCCTCAAGCCCAATAGATTCGGGCGCGAGCAGCTCTAATTTTTGTAGCACGCTGCGCTCATCCACAAGCGCTTTGGGAAGAGCTGCCATCTGCTGAGCAGCGTCCAGAATCGGCCTGTATCCGGTGCAGCGGCACAGGTTGCCAGACAGCTCGGTTTGAGCCAGCTCACGCGTGATGGTCTGGCCTTTGCAGACGTGGTTTTGGTACATCGCAAACATGCTCATCACAAAGCCGGGCGTGCAAAAGCCACATTGCGAACCATGGCACTGCACCATCGCCTCTTGAGCCGGGTGAAGCTGACCATCGACTGAGGCGATGTCCTCAGCCGTCCAGACCGCCATGCCGTCGACCGAATGCGCCAGCCGGATGCAGCTGTTCACGGCCTTGAAGATCAGCTTACCGTCGACCTTTTCACCCAACACCACCGTACAGGCACCGCAGTCGCCCTCACCGCAGCCTTCTTTGGTGGCGGTACTGCCCAGCTCTTCGCGCAGCACCTCCAGCAGCGTGCGGCTGGGTGGTACATTGCGCAGAGACACCATGTGCCCCGCTTTTAAAAAGCGAACCGAGTGCACGCTGACAGAAGAAACCGGGGGTAATGACATACTGGACATGCTAGACATTCTGGCAGGGTAAGACAGCAGGCGCGCTACTTGCATACTGAAAACCATATCGAGGCTATGAACAAAGGCATATGAAAGACCAGGCACTTTTCGACAAGATAGATTTTCATCTCATCAAGGTCTTGAATACCGTGCTTACCGAACGCAGTGTGTCGCGCGCCGCCATGCGCCTGGGCATGTACCAAAGTGCCGTCAGCGCTGCGCTTAAGCGCCTGCGCGAGCTGGCGGGCGACCCGATTCTGGTGCGCTCAGGCAGCGGCATGGTACCGACCGACGCCGGGCTGCGCATGCTGGAGCCTTCGGCTCATATTTTGCGGTCAGCCGGCATGCTCTTCAGCGACGCCAAGGGCTTTGACGTGGCCACCGCGCAAGTCACCTTCAAAATAGCAGCTAGCGACTACCTCGACCCTTTGTTCTTGCCGCAATTGGTGGCACAAATCAAGGCGCAGGCGCCGCGCTGCCACATAGACATCCAGTCGCTGTCGGCCGAGTCTGATTACCGCACCCATTTGGCGCAGGGTCAGGTCGACATCGTGATTGGCAACTGGGCGGACCTGCCGGACGATCTGCACATGGGGCGCCTGTTTGGCGACGAGGTGGTGTGCATGGTCGCCAAAGACCACCCTGCGGTGCGCCGCAAGTGGGACCCGAAAAACCTGGCGCGCTGGCTGGAGGCCGAGCACATTGCGCCGACCGCCACCCACCCGGGCGCAAAAGGCGTGATTGACGAACACCTCGCCACGCTGGGCTTGCAACGCAACATTACAGTGCGTTGCCCGCACTTTGGCCTGATGCCGTCGATGGTGGCGTCCAGCTTGCTGGTGATGACAACCGGGCGGCAGTACTGCGAGCGCTTTGCCAAACTGCTGCCACTGCGTATTTTGCCCAGCCCGATTGAGTTTCCGCGCATGATGTACTACCAGCTGTGGCACGAGCGAACGCATGCGTCGAATGCGTCCAAGTGGCTGCGTGAACGCATCAAATCGGTCGCCACAACGCTACGAAAATCATAGCTGCTCGCGCCCGAATATATTGTGCTGCAGCCTTAAAACATACCCTGAAAACACGAACTCACCAACATGTCGCTATCAACCGCACTGCCTGCTGCGTCAACTACTGCTGCGTCAACCACTGTATCGCCCGCCCCGCAGCCGCGCCTGGAGCTGCTCGGCATCACCAAGGCGTACCCCGGCGTGGTGGCCAACAGCGACGTCGCGCTGCGTGTGCAGCCCGGTGAAATACACGCTGTGCTGGGCGAAAACGGCGCCGGCAAGTCGACGCTGATGAAGATCATTTATGGCGCTGTCAAACCCGACGCAGGCAGCATGCAGATTGACGGCCAGGCGGTGGTGGTACACAACCCGAACGAGGCGCGGGCGCTGGGTATCAGCATGGTGTTTCAGCACTTCAGTTTATTTGACACGCTGACCGTGGCCGAAAACGTCTGGCTGGGCCTGGACAAGCGCCTGAGCCTGGCAGATGTGTCCGGCAAAATCGCGCAAACCTCTACGGCTTACGGCTTGCCGATTGAGCCTCAACGGCCGGTTCACACACTCGGCGTGGGTGAACGCCAGCGGGTTGAAATTGTGCGGGCGCTGCTGACCAATCCCAAGCTCCTGATTCTGGACGAGCCGACTTCAGTGCTGACACCGCAGGCGGTAGAAAACCTGTTTGTCACGCTGCGCCAGCTGGCTGCGCAGGGCTGCAGTATTTTGTACATCAGCCACAAGCTGCATGAAATTCGCGCGTTGTGCACCGCTTGCACCGTGCTGCGCGGCGGCAAGGTCACGGGAGTGTGCGAGCCGGCACAAGAATCCAACGCGTCGCTCAGCCGTTTGATGATTGGCAGCGAGCCTGCTTCGCTCGTGCCCCGGCACAACGCAGTGGGTGCGGTGGTGCTGGACGTGGAGCAATTGAGCCTGCCGAGCGCCGAGCAGTTCGGCGTCGATCTGGCCAGTGTCAGCCTGCAGGTGCGGGCTGGCGAGGTGGTGGGCATTGCGGGTGTGTCAGGCAATGGCCAAAAGGAGTTGCTGTACGCGCTGTCGGGGGAAGACACGCGGTCTGCACCTGGCAGCGTAGTCGTCAATAGGACCGACGTGGGTGCACTCAGCCCGCTCCAGCGCCGCGCTTCGGGTTTGCATTTTGTGCCTGAAGAGCGCCTGGGTCGGGGCGCTGTGCCGCAGCTGGCACTGGCTCGCAATTTGATGCTGACGCGCCATGAGGCCGTTGGCAAAGCTGGTTGGTTGCACGGGGATGCATTGCAACGTCAGGCCGAGCAAATCATCGCCCGCTTCAATGTCAAATGCGCTGGCCCCGGCGCGCTGGCCCGGTCGCTGTCGGGCGGTAATTTGCAAAAGTTCATCATGGGCCGGGAGATTGATGCACGACCCAAACTGATGATCGTCAGTCAGCCGACCTGGGGCGTGGATGTGGGCGCGGCCGCACAAATACGCGGTGCGCTGCTGCAATTGGCCAGCCAGGGCTGCGCGGTGCTGGTGGTCAGTGAAGAGCTCGATGAGCTGTTTGAAATCTGCGACCGGCTGTATGTGATGGCCAAGGGCCAGTTGTCGCCGCCACTGGCGCGCGCAGACGCCAGCACTGAGCTGGTGGGGCAGTGGATGAGTGGCCTTTGGATGGATGGACTGCATGAAAGCCACTTGCATGCCGAAGAAAGCGCCGCATGATCAAACTTGAAGCCCGGCCTGAGCCGTCAAAGTTTTGGACCTACGCTTCGCCGCTGCTGGCGCTTGGTGTGACGGTGGTCATCGGTGTGCTGTTGTTCATGCTGTTGGGCAAAGACCCGGTCAAAGGCCTGACGGTATTTTTTTGGGAACCCATCAAGTCCGCCAATGCGCTGAGCGAGCTGATGGTCAAGGCCACACCGCTGCTCATCATCGCGCTGGGCTTGTCGGTGTGCTTTCGATCGAACGTGTGGAACATTGGTGCGGAGGGCCAGTTTGTGATGGGGGCGGTGGCTGCTGGCGGCGTGGCGCTGCTGGCTGAAAAAGACACCGGGCCGTGGATCATCCCGGCGATTTTGGTGGCGGGCGTGCTGGGCGGCATGGTGTGGGGCGGCGTCACGGCGCTGCTGCGCGACCGGTTTAATGCCAGCGAAATTTTGGTCAGCCTGATGCTGGTGTATGTGGCCGATATGGTACTCAGCTATCTGGTGTTTGGCCCGTGGAAGGACCCGAATGGCTATAACTTTCCGCAAACCAAAACGTTTGAGGCGGTCACGCAAATCCCGCGACTGATGCAAGGCTCGCGCGTCAACGTCGGCATTGTGCTGGCGGCGTTGGGGGTGCTGGGCCTGTGGCTGTTTTTGTTTCGCACTTATGCGGGTTTTAAGCAAGAAGTCAGCGGCCTGGCTCCGGCTGCGGCGCGCTATGCCGGGTTTTCGTCACGCCGCGCGCTGTGGACGGCCCTGCTGGTGTCAGGCGGTGCGGCAGGTTTGGCGGGCGCACTTGAAGTGGCCGGACCGATTGGCCAGCTCACGCCGTATGTGCCTGCGGGCTACGGCTTTGCGGCGATCATTGTGGCGTTTGTGGGGCGGCTTCACCCGCTGGGTGTGGTGTTTTCAGCTCTTCTGATGAGCATGTTTTACATTGGCGGCGAGCTGGCGCAGTCGCGCCTGGGCCTGCCCAAGTCGCTCACCGGTGTGTTTCAGGGTTTGCTGCTATTTAACCTGCTGGCTTGTGACACGTTGATGGTGTACCGGCTGCGATTTTCCAAGACTGTTGCTTTGAAACCCCAAGGAGCCAACTGATGGATTCAATGGCATTGCTTTTGGCTGCCACGCTGTCTGCTGGCACGGTGCTGGCCATTGCCGCACTCGGCTTGCTCGTGAATGAAAAAGCTGGCATTGTAAATTTGGGCGCTGAAGGCATGATGCTGTGCGCCGCCATTGCGGGTTTTGCCGCTGTGGTGCACACCGGCAGCACCTGGCTGGGCTTTGCGGCGGGCATGACGGCGGGCGCGCTGCTGGCGGCTGTTTTTGGTGTGCTGGTGATCTGGCTCAACACGAACCAATATGCAACAGGATTGGCACTGAGTTTGTTTGGAGCCGGTTTTTCAGCCTTCGTGGGCATCAAGTATGTGCAGGAAAAGCTGCCTGAACAAACGCAACATGCGCTGCCTTTTTTAAGCGACATTCCGTTTTTAGGCGTTGCGCTTTTCAGGCAGCACCCGATGGTCTACATCGCGGTCGGGATTGCCGTGGGCTTGATCTGGTTTTTAGGCTCAACCCGAGCCGGGCTGGTGCTGCGCTCGGTCGGCGAAAGCCCTGAGTCTGCCCACGCGCTGGGCTACCCAGTGCGCCGCATCCGGCTGGCCGCTGTAGTGGCGGGCGGCGCGCTGTGCGGGCTGGCGGGTGCCTATGTGTCGGTGGTGTACACCCCGCTGTGGGTCGAAGGCATGATTGCCGGCAAAGGCTGGATAGCCTTGGCGCTGACGACCTTTGCCACCTGGCGGCCGGCGCGCGTGCTCCTGGGAGCTTATCTATTTGGCGGCGTGACGATGCTGCAGTTTCATCTGCAGGGCGTGGGTGTCAGCGTGCCGCCGCAGTTTTTAACCATGCTGCCCTACCTGTCCACCATCGTGGTGCTGGTGCTGATCTCACGCAACCCGCTGTGGATACGGGTGAACATGCCGACGTCGATTGGCAAGCCCTTTTATCCGGGCAGTTGAAGAGCCTTACGTGTTGACAAGTTGCACGGCCAACTGGTTGTGCCGCTCTATCAACGGCCCCAAATCCACCGTCGTCAGTTGCCCATTGCGCACCACGACTTTGCCATTAACGATGGTGTAAGCCGCATTGGCGCTGACGCAAAACATCAAAGCGCCTATCGGGTCATGAACCGCGCCACCGGCAAAGCCCAGCGTGCGGGTGTCGTAAATCGCCACGTCCGCGGCCATTCCCGGTGCGAGCATGCCAATATCACTGCGGCCCAGCACTTTTGCACCGCCACGGGTTGCCATGTGTAGCGCGTCCATCGCACCCATTTCGCGCGGGCCTGCATCGCAGCCAAACGGCTCCAGCGAGCGGCCGACCCGCGCCAGCAGCATGGCCTGCCGTGCTTCGTTCAGCAAATGCGCAGCGTCGTTGCTGGCGCTGCCGTCAACACCCAGGCCCACCGCAACACCCGCATCCAGCATGCGGCGGACAGGGGCAATGCCAGACGCCAGGCGCATGTTGCTGCACGGGCAATGCGCGACGCCTGTGCCGGTGGCGGCAAAGCGCCCTATGCCATGCGCGTCCAGCTTGACGCAGTGGGCATGCCACACATCGCTGCCCAGCCAGCCCAGTGACTCGGCGTATTGTGCCGGTGTCATGCCAAACTTTTCAAGGCTGTAGGCCACGTCGTGGTCGTTTTCAGCCAGATGCGTATGCATGCGCGCGCCTAACGATCTTGCCAGCACGGCAGACTCGCGCATCAAACTGGTGCTGACGCTAAATGGTGAGCATGGCGCAGCGGCAACCCGCAGCATCGCGTAGCGACCTTTGTCGTCATAACGTTCAATCAACCGCTGAGTATCAGTGAGGATGGCCGCCTCGTTTTCAACCAGGTTGTCTGGCGGAAGGCCACCCGCGCTTTCGCCGACGCTCATCGCCCCGCGCGTGGCATGAAAGCGCATGCCAATACGCGCGGCGGCCTCAATGCTGTCGTCCAGCCGCACGCCGTTCGGGTAGATGTACAAATGATCTGACGACGTTGTGCAGCCCGACAGCAGCAGCTCGGCCATGGCGATTTGGGTTGACACGTTCACCATCTCAGGGGTCAGCCTGGCCCATATCGGATACAACGCCTTCAGCCAGCCAAAAAGCTCCGCATTTTGCGCCGCAGGCACTGCCCGGGTGAGTGACTGAAACATGTGGTGGTGCGTGTTGATCAGCCCTGGCACCACCACACAGCCTCTGGCATCAATGACGTCGCCAGCCGATGCCAACGCGCCCGCTGGCAAGTCGGCTGCCCGGCCAACCCACGCAATCGCGTTGCCCTCAATCAGCAGACTGGCATCCTTGTACTGGCTGCCTGTATCGTGCAGGGTGGCTAGCGCGTCAGCGCGATGGATCAGCAGCGTGTTGGCTTGTGAAGGTGTGGCTGGCATCAAGTTTGCTTATGTATAGTTGCAGAGGTATTCCGTTTATCACTGAAAGCTTACCCGGCAAGAGCGCCCATATTTATATACATAGCATCGAGTTTTTTATATGATGCGGTACTGGCAGCTAGCCTGGTATCCAGCGCAATTAAATGGAGCCTTGCGTCAACATTATTGTTTTCTTTTTTCCTACTTTTTACAACGAAAGCGACACGACATGACAAACCTGCAAAAACGTTACTTCACGATGACGGCCCTGACGGCGGTGGCTGCCGCGGCCCTGGTTGGTTGTGGGAAAAAAGAAGACGTCAAACCAGTGGCTGTAGCGCCAGCACCTGCACCTGCCGCGTCAGCGCCTGCGCCAAAAGCTGAGCCCCTGAAAGTCGCTTTTGCATACGTCGGCCCTGTCGGTGACGGCGGCTGGACGTTTGCCCATGACAACGCCCGCAAAGAAGTTGAAAAAGCCTACGGCGACAAGGTCGTCACCAGTTTTGTGGAAAAAGTGCCCGAGTCAGCCGATGCCGAGCGCGTGCTGCGCGACATGGCAGCACAAGGCAATAAAATCATTTTTGGCACCACCTTTGGCTACATGGAGCCGATGCTGAAAGTCGCCGCTGACACCAAAGGGGTGAAGTTTGAACACGCCACCGGCTACAAAACCGCCGAGAACATGCGCACCTTCGACAGCCGCACCTATGAAGGCGCGTACATGGCGGGCGTGATTGCAGGCAAGATGAGCAAGACCGGTACGGTGGGTGTGGTCGGCTCGATCCCCATTCCTGAAGTGATCCGCAACATCAACAGCTTCACCCTGGGTGCGCAGTCGGTCAACCCGAAGATCAAAACCAAAGTGGTGTGGGTCAACGAGTGGTTCAACCCGCCCAAAGAAACCGAAGCCGCGACTGCCCTGATCAACGGCGGCGCTGATGTGCTGATGCAAAACACCGACTCATCGGCCGTGTTGCAAACCGCTGAAAAAATGGGCAAGCGCGCGTTTGGCTGGGACTCGGACATGACCGCCTACGGCCCGAAAGCGCACTTGGGCTCGGCCATCATCAACTGGGGCCCGTACTACGTGAAGTCTGTAGGCGAAGCACTCGAAGGCAAATGGACTGGCGGCACGGGCACCTGGTGGGGCGTAAAAGAAGGCACGATTGACATGGTGTCTGTTGCTAGCGACGTGCCAGACGACACCAAAAAACGCATCAACGACATCAAAGCGGGCCTGAAAGACGGCACGTTCATGATCTGGAAAGGCCCGATCATGGATAACACGGGTAAAGAGTTGATTGCCAAGGACACGGTTGCCGATGACAAGTTTTTGGGCGGCCTGAAAACGTACGTCAAAGGCGTTGAGGGTAAAGTGCCAGGCGCTGACAAGAAGTAAGATTCCGGTTTGTCTAGCCAAGGCCGCTTTGTTGCGGCCTTTTTTCTTTGTTGGAGTTCAAATGAATCACGTCAAACCCGTTGCCGCAAACCGCTTGCCTGACTTGCTGAGGACCATGCCCAAGGCGGAGTTGCATATTCACATTGAAGGCTCCCTGGAGCCGGAGCTGATCTTCGCACTGGCCCAGCGCAACAACATCACCATTCCCTACAGCAGCGTTGCAGAGCTTCGTCAAGCCTACGCCTTCACCAATCTCCAAAGCTTTCTTGACATTTATTATGCCGGGGCCAGTGTGCTGCTGAAAGAGCAGGACTTTTACGACATGGCGAGCGCTTACTTTGTCAGGGCTGCTGCAGACAACGTGATTCATGCCGAGCTGTTTTTTGACCCGCAAACGCACACCGCGCGCGGCGTGAGCATGGATGTGGTCATCAACGGGCTACATCGTGCGTGTGTGGATGCGCAAGCCGAGCTGGGCGTGAACGGCTCGCTCATCATGTGCTTTTTGCGGCATCTCAGCGAGCAAGAAGCGTTTGAAACGCTGGAGCAAGCGCTGCCGTACAGGGACAAAATCATCGGTATTGGGCTTGATTCGGGCGAAGTCGGCAATCCGCCCGAAAAGTTTGCACGTGTGTTTGCGCGTTGCCGGGAGCTGGGCTTTCACCTCGTTGCCCATGCTGGTGAAGAAGGCCCGCCAGCTTATGTGTGGACGGCGCTGGATGTACTCAAAGTCGAGCGCATTGACCATGGCGTGCAGTCCAGCAAAGACGCCGCGCTGCTGCAGCGTTTGGCGACAGATCGCATTGCACTGACGGTGTGCCCACTGTCCAACCTCAAGCTCTGCGTGTTTCCTGATCTGGCCAGCCATAACATCAAGCATTTGCTGGATACCGGCTTGGCGGTGACTGTCAATTCAGACGACCCGGCTTACTTTGGCGGCTACATGAATGACAACTTCACACAAACGTTTGTGGCCACAGGCTTGCAAGCGCAGCAGGCGTACACCTTGGCGCGCAACAGTTTTGAAGCCAGCTTCATTGACGCATCGGCCAAGCGCCGATACATCGACCAGCTGGACGCCTGTTTCGCCACATTTGCGTGAGGCTTTAAACTTATCGAGTCGCTTGCCGCCCGACAAGCAACTCAAATTCAATTTCTCGGCGCCATGTAGAGGACTACCATGTATAAAAACCTCACCGCTCTGCCTATTGCGGCATGGAGCTTGTTATGAGCTATCAAGTCAAAGAAATTTTTTACACCCTGCAAGGCGAAGGCGCTAACGCAGGTCGCCCAGCAGTGTTTTGCCGCTTTGCGGGCTGCAATTTGTGGTCTGGCCGCGAGCAAGACCGCGCCAGCGCGATCTGCAATTTTTGCGATACCGATTTTGTGGGGACGGACGGCACGCTCGGCGGCAAGTTTGCTGATGCGGATGCGCTTGCCGACCAAATCGCCGCGCAGTGGCCTGTCGCCGGCAAAGCGCATCGTTTCGTTGTGATGACAGGTGGTGAGCCATTGCTGCAAGTCGATGCGGCTTTGATTGAAGCGCTGCATGCGCGCGGTTTTGAAATCGCGGTGGAGACCAACGGCACGATCACCGCCCCAGCAGGCATCGACTGGATTTGCGTCAGCCCTAAAGCCGGTGCGCCGTGGGTGCAGCGGCATGGCAATGAGCTGAAAGTGGTGTGGCCGCAAATTGCATTTCATCTGACAGAGCTTGAAGCCGCCCAATTCACCCATCGCTATTTGCAGCCGATGGACAACGTGCTGAAAGCGGCTAATCTCAGCGATTGCATTGCACTTTGCATGCAGCGCCCGGCGTGGCGACTCAGCCTGCAAACCCACAAACTGACTGGCATTCGCTAAATGACAGGCAATTGCTGAAGGCTTTCAGATGACGTACCAAATCAGCCAACGCTTTTATTTCGATGCCGCACACACGCTCAAGCGTGAAACTGGAGCCGACACACAGGCCGAGGCAAGCCGCCGCATCCACGGCCACACCTACAACGCCGAGGTCACCTTGAGCGGCCAGCCTGACCCCGCCACGGGCATGGTGCTCGACCTGGGCCGCGTGCGCGCAGCCATTGAGCTGCTGCGCCCCCAGCTGGACCACCGCATGCTGGACGACGTGCCCGGCCTGGGCACGGCCACGCTAGAGAACCTGTGTGCCTACATATGGCGCGCTTTAGCCCCCAGCTTGCCCGGCCTGGCTGCAGTTCGGGTGTGGCGCGATGGCATGGGTGACAGTTGCACTTTGACCAACTGATGCCTTGAACGATGAAAGCCTACCGCGCCTCGCTGCTGCACTTCAAGGGCCGCGACGCCGTTTTTGAACAAGACGGGCTGCTCGTCGCAGGCCCCAACACACAAGGTCGCCAGGTCGTCCAGGCCATTGGCAGCTTTCAAAGCTTGCGTTCGAGCTACCCCGACTTGCCGGTTGAACACCTGCCCGGCCGCATCATCGCCCCTGGTTTTGTAGACATGCACATCCACTTCCCGCAGACAGACGTGATGGGCTTGCCCGCTGACGGCTTGCTGCCGTGGCTGAAGAACCACACCTTTCCAGAAGAAAAGCGCTTTGCAGCGCCCGAATACTGTGCGCAAGCAGCTACGTTCTTCATAGCAGAACTGCTTCGCAATGGCGTGACAACCGCGCTCACTTTTGCCACATCACACCGACAATCTGTTGACGCACTGCTGGGCGAGGCGCGAAAGCAAAGTTTGCGCATGGTGGCTGGCAAGGTACTGATGGACCAAAACGCCCCCGACGGCCTGCGTGATGAAACAAAGCAGAGTCTCGTCGATACTGAAGCCCTGATCAACAAATGGCACGGCATTGACCGGCTGGGTTATGCGATCACCCCACGCTTTGTACCGACCAGCAGCGCGGCGCAATTGCAGGGCGCGGGCGTGCTGGCAGCCAAGTATCCAGACGTGTGGATTCAGTCCCACGTGGCGGAGAACAAGGATGAAATCGCCTGGGTCAAACGCCTGTACCCGAAGGCTCGCAGCTACCTCAGCGTGTACGAACAATTTGGTCTGCTGCGGCCCAAAGCCGTGTACGCCCACTGCATTCATATTGACGATGACGACCGCGCCTTGATGCGAAGCACGGGCACAGCTGCCGCGGTCAGCCCGACCAGCAACCTCTTTTTGGGCAGCGGCTATTTTGACTATCGCGCGGCCGACCAGGCGGGTTTTTCTTACGGCCTGGCCAGCGACGTGGGCGGCGGCACGTCGTTCAGCCCGTTTCACACCATGTTGGCCGCGTATTACGTGGGCCGGGAAGGGGCCACCAAACCCGGCCTGTCGATTAAGCCGCAGCAGCTGTGGTGGCAACACACGGCAGGTGCCGCCCAGGCCATGGGCTTGGCGGGCGTGGTCGGCAACCTGCAACCGGGCTGCGAGGCTGACTTTGTCATCGTCAACCCGCAGGCCACACCCCTGCTGGCCCGCAAAGCCGCCCGCGCAAACAACCTCGATGAGCTGCTCTTTGCACTCATCACGCTCGGCGATGACCGGCTGATAGAAAAAACCGTGATTTCGCAGCAGTTATGCTGACGTTCTGCCTATAAACATAATGCTGTGAGCCAATGGATAGCAGCGCGTGCTGCTATTGAATTCATATCAAGTTCATCAAAGCGCTGCCGTCAGTTCAGCGTGATTGGGTCTCGTTCACTTTGGGGCAGTTGCTGCAGCGCCAAGCGCCTGCAAGGCTAGCCCGACACGCTTTGAAGCCTAAAACAGCGTCGTGTCAACCTGGCCGTCCATCGTTGGTTGCCCAGACATCAAAAACACACAACTCTTGCGTCAAAACTGCTAAAGCGTGTGTAACCTCGCCAGCGCTATGGGTCAATACAGTTGAGAACTTGGCATTGTGATCGGCCGTTAACGCTGATGTGATCGTCAGCGTTGGCCGACGTGCTGCCCGAGCCGGATCATGCAAGGCAGCGACAAGGCGCAAGGATATAAAGTGCCGCTAGACCAACATAGACGGGTACAAGCAGCTCCTGATTCAGGAGCACTTGACGACGCGGTTCAAGACCCCAAAAACTCACCCACCGGTTTGAGGTCGTCCACCCGGTCGCATACCGCCTTCACAATCATCAGGATGGGAATGCCGAGCAGCAAACCCCACACGCCCCACAGCCAGCCCCAGGCCAGCAGGCCGACAAACACGGCCACCGGGTTCATGCGGCTGGCGCGGCTGGTGAGCCACGGCGTGAGCAGATTGCCCACGATGGTGTGGATCAGCAACGACACGCCGCCCACCAGCAGCGCCATGTTCAAGGAGCCAAACTGTAAAAACGCCACCCCCGCTGAAGCAACGGCCGTGACCAGGGAGCCCACATACGGCACCAGGTTCAGCACTCCGGCAGCAATACCCCACACCGCCGCGTTTTCAAGCCCGAGAGCGCCGAGGGCCAGGCCGCTCAGCACGCCCACCAGCGCACTGGTAAAAAGCTGTACCTGCAGGTAGCGCTGAATTTGCCCAGTAATTTCATCCAGGGCCTGCAGCGTGATTTTTTTGCTGCTGAGCGACGGCCCGGCCAGTTTGATCAGCTTGCGCCGGAAGGTATTGCCCGACACCATCAGGAAATAGGTCAAAAAAACCACCACGGTGAACTGACCCAGCAGCGCGACCAGGCCGAGGGTGCCCGTCCACAGATAGTCCTTGATGTTAAAGCGTGACGGCTCTACCACCACGCGTATCGCGCCGCGGTTGTTGGCGGCTGGGGGCGGGCTGCCGTCTTGCGCGGCCTGCTCTATTTGTGTGGCTGCTTTTTGCATGGTCTCCAGCGTGCTGGCTGGTCTGTCGCGCCGCGACTTGATCGATTCGCGGAATTTTTGCGCAGCAGCCGGGAGCGATTCCACCAGCTTGACGGCTTCATCAGCCAGGGCATAGGAAGTGCTGCCAGCCGCCGCCAGAATGCTTAGCAGCAAGACCGCAGCACCCAGCCAGCGCGGCACGCGCTTGTTCTCCATCCAGTTGACCAGCGGCGACAGCGCGTAGCTGAAAACGAGGCCCAGCATGAGCGGAATAAACACCGCCTTGGCCCAGTGCAGCACAAACAGCCCGGCAAACGCTGCCAGCACCACCAGCGACACGCTGCGTATGCTGACCGGCATGTGCAGTAAAAAGGGCTGTCTTTCGCCAGGCGCGGGCTCTGACTGCGCCTTGGCAGCTGCTGCGGCTACCGAGTCTGGAGCGGGGCTTGGAACAATGGCGGGAATGACGCTGGGAATGGCGTCAGCGGCAACAGTTGGGTCGGGTGTCATGCAGTCTCCTGTACTGGCGGGCTGGCTGCCGAGTCGGGTAACCCCGTTTTCCGGCACGATCCAAGATGGTCCTGAATGTTTTAGGCAGCAGAATTTGCGAAGCGGCAACCCATGTAATGTTTACCCATGTATTCAAACATGGCGGCCCTCAACAAGCTGTAGGACGAAGCCTTTCAGACCCATCCCTGCAGCGCCGGTGTATCAGTTTTCAGCCCACACAGGGCCGCAAGCTGTTCCAATCGCTGTGGGCAAAGCCTCGCGATGCTGCGAGGCTTGCCATCAGCTGGCAATGGCTTCGCGCACTGCGCTGAGCTGGCGACGCGACACCGCCAGAAGCTCGTCAATGCCGCTGAGTCGTACCGCCCAGCCTTCACCTTCTTCATCGTCAAAATGCTTGACGAGTGCCCGCACCGCGCGGCGCGCAATCAAAGCATTGCGGTGGACGCGCATGAAGTGGGCGGCGTACTTTTCTTCCAGCTCATTTAACGCACCATCCAGAATGTAGCTCTGCCTGGCGGTCCGCACGGTGATGTATTTGAGCTCGGCTTTGAGGTACAAGACCTCGGCCAGTGGCACGCGCTCGGTGCGGCCGCGGTCTTGAATGATCAGCACTTCACCTGATAAATCTGGCTGCAGCCCAGCGTTAATATTGGCTAGCCGCTCCACTTTTTGTAGCGCTTGCTGCAATCGTTCCAACCGCACCGGTTTGGTCAGGTAATCCACCGCTTCGACTTCAAAGGCCTGCACCGCGTGCTCTGCATGCGCGGTGACGAACACCACGGCCGGTGGCTGGGGCAGCCCGGCAATCGCCTGCGCCAGTTGCACGCCACTGATGCCGGGCATGCGCACGTCAAGCAACACCACATCGAGCGCATGCTGCCGGATGGCGACCATGGCCTGCGCGGCATCACCGGCTTCTGCCACCACGGCGGCTGCGGGGGCATGGCAGTCGGCCAGCAGAACGCGCAGCCGGGCTCTGGCCAGCGCTTCGTCATCCACCAGCAGCACTCTCAGTTTCATACGGGCCTGCTCATACGGGTAATTCCAGCCGGACCTGAAAAACACCGTCTTTGTAAACCGTTTGAAAGCGCGCCTGCACATCATGCAGCAGCAGCAAACGCTCTCGCACATTGGCCAGGGCCAGCCCATGGCCACGGCTACCCACGCCGGCCGGTGTGGTGTTGGTGACCTTGACCACCACCGTGCTGCCGCGCCGTTCGGTGGAGATTTTGACCTGCGCCCCAGCAGCGCTTGGCTCTACTCCATGCTTGATGGCGTTTTCAACCAGCGGCTGGAGCAGCAGCGGTGGCAGCCTGGCCTGCATAGCGTTGGCGTCAAGGTGCCAGCTGATTTGCAGACGCTCGCCAAAACGGATTTCCTCAATCTCCAGATAGCGCTGGGCCAGCGAAATTTCCTGGCTCAGCGTGACGGACTCTGCCGGGTCGGCCAGCGCGCTGCGAAACAGCTCGCTCAAGTCTTCCAGCACCGCCTCGGCCTTAAGCGGTTCCGCACGCACCAGCGCGATGGCGCTGTTCAGGGTGTTGAACAAAAAATGCGGGCGAATGCGCGATTGCAGCTCGGCCAGCCGGGCTGCGGTGGCCGCCGGGGTGCGCGCCCGCGCCCGCCAAAAAAGCCCAGCAAGCAGCATGCTGGAGATCAAGGCGCCCGCTGCTGCACTGGCAAACCACGGGGCGGGCTGCAGCAAACCCATAAAACCCAGCAAGCCGCAGCCGTACAAGCCTGCCAAAGCGCCCCAGCTGACGCCTGCCAGCCATTGCACAACCGGCTTGAGCCGGGCCAGACGCGTTTTTAAAGCGCAAGCTGCTATCAGCCAGGTCAGCGTGGCGGGCAGCACGCCGCCGGTCAGCAACGAAAACCGAAGCAGCCAGTCGAGCGGCTGGCTGGCCACAAACATGGCGCCCACGCCGACCACGCTTTCAACAAACAACACAGCCCGCAGCACTACGCCGACGTGGCAAGCATCAAACATGTTGGGTCGAATCAGCACCGCCTGGACCGGACTCGCGCCATCGTCCAGCGGCGTCAGGCCGCCGTGCAGGGTAGATTCAGCAAATGCTGGCGGGGCAAGCTTCATGGTGCTGGTGGCGGTGGCGGTGGCGCTAGCATGTTGGTGTAAGCGGGGCAGATAAAATGAGTGACGTAAAAATGAATGGCATAACAGAGGCTGGTGGGAGTATTGCACTGCCCGGCGCTGCAAACAAGCCCAACGTCGCCGACGGGCACGCTCCAGAAAGTTTAATGTGAACCAATTCGACAAAAAATCCCAAGCCTGGTCGGCGCTCTTTTCTGAACCCATGAGCGATCTGGTCAAGCGCTACACGTCGAGTGTATTTTTTGACAAGCGCCTGTGGAAAGCGGACATCACGGGCTCGCTGGCGCACGCCGACATGCTGGCAGCGCAAGGGATCATCAACGCGGCTGACCATGCATCCATCAAAGAAGGCATGGCAAAAATCACGGCCGAGATCGAATCGGGCGATTTTGAATGGAAGCTTGACCTGGAAGATGTTCATCTGAACATTGAAGCCCGTCTGACTGCGCTAATGGGCGACGCGGGCAAGCGCCTGCACACTGGCCGATCCAGAAACGACCAGGTCACTACTGATGTGCGCCTGTGGCTGCGCGGTGAGATTGATCTGATTGACGATTTGTTGGTAGCACTGCAAACAGCACTCGTCGATGTTGCAGAAGCGAATGTCGATGTGATTCTGCCCGGCTTCACCCACCTGCAGGTAGCGCAGCCCGTCAGCTTTGGCCACCACATGCTGGCCTATGTGGAAATGTTTGCACGTGATGCGGCGCGCATGGCAGAGGTGCGCAAACGCGTTAATTTTCTGCCGCTGGGTGCTGCTGCGCTGGCCGGCACCAGCTATCCGCTGGACCGCGAACGCGTTGCCAAAACACTGGGCATGGTCGATGAAAGCGGCCAGCCCTGCGTTTGCCAAAACTCGCTTGATGCGGTGAGTGACCGCGACTTTGCTATTGAATTTACCGCCGCTGCATCCATTGCCATGGTACACATCAGCCGCATGAGCGAGGAGCTGATTTTGTGGATGAGCCAAAACTTTGGCTTCATTCACATCCCGGACCGTTTCACCACCGGCTCGTCCATCATGCCGCAGAAGAAGAACCCGGACGTTCCCGAACTGGCACGCGGCAAAACCGGCCGTGTCGTTGGCCATTTGATGGGCTTGATCACGCTGATGAAGGGCCAGCCCCTGGCCTACAACAAGGACAACCAGGAAGACAAAGAGCCGCTGTTTGACACGGTAGACACGCTTAAAGACA
Source organism: Polaromonas sp. (assembly GCA_025363315.1). Classification (GTDB taxonomy): domain Bacteria; phylum Pseudomonadota; class Gammaproteobacteria; order Burkholderiales; family Burkholderiaceae_C; genus Polaromonas. Next base: position 49,846 of record JANYED010000167.1, on the reverse strand, counting down.
CCCTGCGCATATTTGCCGAGATGGTAAAAGGCATTACCGTCAAACCCAAAGCGATGGAGCAAGCCGCGTTGTGCGGCTACGCCACAGCGACTGACTTGGCCGACTACATGGTAAAAAAGGGCTTGCCCTTCAGGGACGCGCATGAGGCCGTGGCGCACGCCGTGAAAGCTGCCATGTCGCATAACGTCGATTTGTCAGAACTGCCGCTGGAGGTGCTGCAAGGCTTCAACGGAAAAATAGAAAAAGACGTGTACGAGTGCCTAAGCTTGCGCGGCTCTCTGAACGCGCGCAGTACATTGGGCGGCACCGCACCGGTGCAGGTGCGGGCGCAGATTGCGCGGCATCGGGCGCGGCTGGCACAGCCCGTTTGAGATGACCTTTTAGCCGTCCCACCTCAGCGGCTGCGCCCCAAATCCATGGTCCAATAAAGCCGATAGTCGGCAGCGTCGTTGCGCACGCAGGCCACGGCCACATCGCGGAAATTCGGGTTCATCAGGTTCTGGCAATGGCCGGGGCTGTTGATCCAGCCTGTCATGACCTGCTCGACCGTGGTTTGACCCGCAGCAATGTTTTCGCCGTACGCTGACCAGTTGTAGCCCGCTGTGGTGATGCGCTGGCCAGCGGTGCGGCCGTCCTGACTGGTGTGCGAAAAGTAATTTTTTTGTGCCATGTCGGCTGAATGCCCTTTGGCTGCGGCCAGCAGCGTGCTGTTCCATACCAAAGCGGCAGCGGCTGCATACGTCGTGGTGCCGCACACCGCACCGGCAGCCCGGGCTGCGTTCATCCGCTGCGTGATTTCAGCCTCAATGCCCGCCGCACCATTCAAACCGCAGCTGAAGTCGCTGGCAGAGACGGCTGGCACCACCGACAAAGGCGTTAGCGTGACCGCGGGCGGCGTGGCCGCAGCAACGGGAACCGGCAGCGGTGCAACAGCATTGGTTGCGGCACCACTGCCCGCGGCTGTGTTGGGCCCTGGCGCATCACCGGCTCCACCGCCGCAGCCGACCAAAGCGCAAGTCAAGGCAACCATCAACAAACAGGAGGCAACGGGTTTCAACGAGGTTTTACTTAACATTCCGGAGCTTCTGAATCAAAGCCCGATTGTCATGGGCAAAAGTCGCAACCTGTTGCAAGGCGATGTAACCGAAAGTGCTTTCAATTGAGCTACTCTCGAGAGTCAAAAAAGACAAATTTTGAGGAGCCCACCTTGCTATCCATCACTTTGAGACTCATCGCCGCCGGTATGGCGGCCGCAGCACTTCCCACGCAGGCGCTGCAAATCACCAGCCTCAGTCCGCAAGGCGAGGTGGCGCGCATACGCCAGGTGGTGGCCAAGTTTGACGACAGCGCCGTCAATTTTGGCGACCCCAAAGCGCCTGCGCCTTTGACGCTAAGTTGCAGCGATGCACAAGCCAGCAAAGGCAGTGGCCGCTGGATCAGCGACCGCGAATGGGCGTTCGAGTTTGAAAACGACTTACCGCCGGGTGTGAACTGCAATGTGCAGATGCGTGCTGGGCTTAAATCGCCCTCTGGCGCCCTGTTGACGGGCGCAAGTAGCTATAAATTCAATACTAGCGGGCCGTTTATTCAAAGCCTGCAACCCTCTGGTGGCGAGCGGATTGATGAAGAACAGTATTTTTTACTTCAGCTCAATGGCGCGGCGACGCTCAAAAGCATTCAAGACAATGTGTGGTGCAGCGTTGAGGGCCTGGGCGAGCGAGTGCCCGTCAAGCTGATTGAGGGCAAAGAGCGTGATGCGCTTTTAAAGTCGCAGGGGCTGGACAAAGCCGCAGCCGCCGAGCCATTGAAGTTTGCCGCCCTCACCTGCAATCGCCGCCTCACGCCCGCCAGCAAAATGCAACTGGTCTACGGCAAAGGTGTCAGCACGCCAAGCGGTATACCCAACAGCATTGAAAAGCGCTACAACTTCAAGGTGCGCGAGCCGTTTGCTGCCAGCTTCAACTGCGAGCGTGAAAACGCCCAGTCGGCCTGTCTGCCCATCCGGCCGATGAGCCTGAACTTCAACGCACCGGTGCCGCGCAAGCTGGCCGAGGCGATTCGTTTGACGGGCGGCAAAGACAAGCTTAAGCCGACGTTTGAAAATGAAGGCGATGCAGCGGACGTGGTGAACAGCATCACCTTCAAGCCGCTGTTCAGTGAATCCACGCCCTATGTGCTGGAGCTGCCCAAAGACTTCAAAGACGCATCAGGCCGGCCGCTGAACAATGCTGACAGCTTTCCTTTGAGGGTAGCCACCGGCGCGATGCCGCCGCTGGCAAAATTTGCGGCCGCACCGTTTGGCATTGTGGAGCGGTACGCGGAAAATAACGGCGAGCCTGGTTACATGGCGCTGCTGCCCGTGACGCTGCGCAACGTTGAAGCGGCCTTGCCGATCAAGGGCCTGACCCCAGGAAAAGTCAACGGGCTACAACCCAAGACGGATGCAGAAATCATTGCGTGGTTTCGCAAAGTGCAGCGCTACGACAGCTATGAAGTGCCGCGCCGCATGGCCATTCGTGATGTCAAAGGCGTATTGCCGAAGGTACTCGAAAAGCGAGACAAAGACACTGTTCAATCGCGCACCGTCTCGCTGTTGCAAAGTCAGCCGGGAGTTACCACCTTAGATTTACCCAAACCCGTCGCCGCGGATCCACGTCCATTTGAGGTGGTGGGTATTCCACTTTCACCTGGCTTTCACGTGGTGGAAATTGCGTCGCAAAAACTAGGAGGCTCGTTGCTCGACGAGCGCTACGGCGCGTCCAGGACAATGTACGTTCGTACATCCGCACTGGTCACCAACCTCGCGGTGCACTTCAAGCTGGGGCGAGAAAACGCAATGGCCTGGGTGACCACATTGGACAAAGGTACGGTGGTTGCCAACGCCCAAGTGGCGGTGTCTGACTGCAACGGCAAGCAGCTTGCCAAGGCCACTACCAACGCGCAAGGTATTGCCAACTTCACCGGCTTGTCGCCCGACCCCGGGCAGTGCTACAGAAATAGTTCAGGCAGTGATTCAGACGGCGAGTCAGAAACCAATGGCGCTTATTTCATAAGCGCTCGGGCTGCAGATGATTTGGCCTTCACCTGGAGCAATTGGCACAAAGGCATCGAGCCGTGGCGTTTTAACGTGCCGACCAGCCGCGAACCCGTGCCCGACGAACGTGCCCACACCATTTTTGACCGCACGCTGTTCAAAGCGGGCGAAACCGTGTCGATGAAGCATATTTTGCGCACCGAGACCAGCAAAGGTTTTGGCCTGGCCAGCGTGTTACCCGAAACGCTGATCGTCACCCACGTGGGTAGCGGACAGCAGTACAAACAAGCCCTCAATTGGCGCAAAACCGCAACGGGTGGCCAAAGCGCCGAGAACACATTTGCCATACCGCCCGCTGCCAAACTTGGCATCTATCAGGTCTACCTCGACAGGCAAAAAAATAACGACAGCGACAGCGATAGCGATAGCAGCAACGGCAACATCAGCACGGGCCAATTCAGAGTGGAAGAGTTTCGCTTGCCGGTGCTTGAAGGGCGCGTTACGCCCACCAACAAAAAGGCGCTGGTCAATGTCAAGTCCGTACCCGCCGACGTGCAAATCAACTATGTAGCGGGCGGCGGCGCGGTGAACTTGCCCGTGCGTGTGTCAGCCCTGGTGCGCGGCAAGTATTTAAGCTATAGCGACTACGAAGAGTTCAGCTTTAGCCCGCCGCGCGGCAAGCAAACCGGCAATGCACAAGGCGAAGAGGAAACCACGGCATCACAAGACCAGCGCGTTATAGCTGACAAGTTGCCGTTAACGCTGAACAAAAACGGTGCAGGTAAAGTCACCATTTCTGATGTACCTACTGCCAAACAACCGCAAGAGCTGCTGCTGGAAGCCACCTATGCCGACCCGAATGGCGAGGTGCAAACGATTCGAAGCTTGAGCACGTTGTGGCCTTCAGGCGTAGTGGCGGGCATCAAAACGGAGGGCTGGGTGTCGAGCAGCCAGAAAATCAAGTTTCAGGCGCTAGCACTTGATTTAAAGGGGCTCGCTGCTACAGATATTGCACTGACAGTGCAGGCCGTGGCGCGTATTGTCACCACCAGCCGCAAGCGCATGGTGGGCGGCTTTTACACCTACGACAACAAGACTGAAATCAAGGATTTAGGCAGTGTGTGCAGCGGCAAAAGCGATGCACGCGGGCTGCTGCTGTGTGAAACCAAACTGGGCGAGGCAGGCGAAGTCGAACTCATCGTGACGGCCAAAGATAAAGATGGCAACACCATCCAGGCGGCCAGCTCGGTGTACGTGACCAAGCAGGGCGAGCTGTGGTTTGGCGGTGAAAACCATGACCGCATGGACGTGCTGCCCGAGAAAAAAAGCTACCAACCCGGTGATGTGGCCAAGTTTCAGGTACGCATGCCTTTCAGGTTTGCAACGGCGCTGGTGGCGGTTGAGCGTGAAGGCATCATTGACACGCAAGTCGTGCAGCTCAATGGGCAAGACCCGACCATCAGCTTGAAAATCAAGGAAGGCTGGGGGCCGAACGTGTACGTCAGTGTGCTGGCGCTGCGTGGCCGCCTGCGTGAAGTGCCTTGGTACAGCTTTTTTACCTGGGGGTTTAAAGCGCCTAAAGAGTGGTGGACATCTTTTTGGTACGAAGGCCGCGAATACGTTGCGCCGACTGCACTGGTTGATTTGAGCAAGCCTGCCTTCAGGCTGGGGCTTGCTGAAATCCGCGTCGGTACCAAAGCGCATCAGTTAGACGTGAGCGTGAAGCCCGACAAAGAAAGCTACGCCGTGCGCAGCCAAGCCAAAGTGACGATTCAGGTCAAGCTGCCCAGCGGCCAGCCTGCTGCCAACGCAGAGGTGGCACTGGCTGCGGTTGACCAAGCCCTGCTGGAGCTGATGCCAAACAGCAGCTGGGGATTGCTCGACGCGATGCTGCAACGCCGCGCCTGGGGCGTTGAAACCTCGACCGCGCAAATGGAAATCATTGGCCGCAGGCACTATGGCCGCAAAGCGGTGGCAGCGGGCGGCGGCGGTGGCCGAAGCAACACGCGCGAGCTGCTCGACACCCTGCTGCTGTGGAACCCCCGCGTGCAACTGGATGCGAATGGCCAGGCAGTAGTGACTGTGCCGCTCAATGATGCGCTGACGACATTCAAAATTGTGGCGGTGGCTGATGCGGCTACAGGCTTGTTCGGCACTGGGCAAACGTCCATCAAAGCCACGCAAGACTTGCAAATCATCAGCGGCTTGCCGCCGCTGGTGCGAGAGGACGATCAGTTCCGCGCACAAATCACACTGCGTAACACGACCAAGGCGGCGATGAAAGTGGAGGTGGCGCCGCGCGCGACGCTGCTTGAATTGAAGCCGCAGACTGTTGATATTCCTGCAGGTGAAGCGCGTGAAGTGGCATGGACGGTGACAGCGCCCGGGCAACTGGGCTTTACGCGGCAAGAGGCGATTCTTTGGGAGATTGAAGCCAAAGACACGATAAGCGGGGTGCGCGATGGCCTGAAAGCCCGCCAGCGCATCATCCCGGCTGTGCCACTCACGGTGCAGCAAGCCACGCTGATTCAGGTCGACGGTTCGTTCAGTCTCGACGTGAACCCGCCTGCTGATGCCTTGCCAGGTCGGGGCGGTTTGAAGATGTCGCTGCAACCCAAACTGGCTGATGGTATGGACGGCGTGCGTGACTGGTTTGCCAACTACCCGTTTGCCTGCCTGGAACAAAAAACCAGCAAATCAGTCGGCCTGCGTGACGGCAAACTGTGGCAGTCGGTAGTTGGGCAAATCCCGGGTTATCTGGACAGTGACGGCCTGGCCAATTACTTTCCGCCGCGTGATGGCGATGCTGCGCGCGGCAGCGATGCACTGACCGCTTATCTGCTGGCCGCCACGCACGAAGCGGCCAGCATCAACCCCGCATTTGCTTTGCCAGACGATGTGCGTGCACCCATGGAGCGCGGCTTGATCGCGTTTGTTGAAGGCCGTATTCAACGCGAATTTTGGAGCCCACGCAAAGACCTGGACGTGCGCAAACTCGCCGCACTTGAAGCGCTTGCCCGTTACGGTAAAGCACAGGGCCGCATGCTCGGCAGCATCACGATTGCGCCCAACCAGTGGCCGACGAATGCGGTGATTGACTGGCTGAGCATTTTGAAGCGTGTGAGCGATGTTCCGAAGCGTGAGGAACGTATTGCCGAAGCGAATCAGGTTTTGAAATCACGCCTTTCGTACCAGGGCACCAAACTGATTTTCAGCACTGAAAAAGACGACTACTGGTGGTGGCTGATGGTCAATGGCGACGTCAACACCGCGCGCCTGATGCTGGCCGTGATGGACGACGCGGCGTGGAAAGACGACATCGGGCGCCTTGCCAACGGCTTTATTGGCCGCCAGCAAAAAGGTGCGTGGCTGACGACAACCGCCAATTTGTGGGGCGGCTTGGCTCTGGACAAGTTCTCTGCCAGGTTTGAAGCCACGCCGGTTGCGGGCGTAACCAAGGCCGCGCTGACCGCTGCGGCTGCTCAAGTCGACTGGGCCAAGGTCGACCGGGTAAAGACCACAGATGCGGGCGGCGCACCCAACCAAACCACCATGTTCGGCGCACCTGCATCCCCTGGCAATCTGCGCAACAACACGATGTTTTTAACGTGGGCCAAAGCGGCTTCAGCGGCTAAAGACAGCTTGAACGTGACGCACACTGGCACAGGCAGACCGTGGCTAACACTGCAATCGCTGGCCGCCGTGCAGCTCAAAGAACCCTTCAATGCGGGCTACCAGATCAAGAAAACGATGGACCCGGTAGAGCAAGCTGTGAAGGGCATCTACACGCGTGGCGACGTGGTTCGTATCACGCTGGAGGTCAATGCATCAGCCGACATGACCTGGGTAGCGATTACCGACCCCATTCCCGGCGGCGCAACCATTTTGGGCAGCGGCCTGGGTCGTGATTCAGAAATAGCCACCAAGGGGGAAAAGAAATCAGGCTCCGGCTGGCCAGCTTTTGAAGAGCGCAGCTTTGAAGCCTTTCGCAGCTATTACGAGTACCTGCCTAAAGGCGTTGTCAAGATGCAATACACCATGCGCCTGAACAACGTTGGCGACTTTGCACTGCCGCCAAGCCGCGTAGAGGCGATGTACGCGCCCGAAATGTTTGGCGAAGCACCGAATGCGCGGGTAAAGGTGGGGGGTGTGAAGTGACGCTTAATGCTGTCAGGGCCGGATGTATCGCTATTTATTTAATAGCTAGCTGCGCCCGTATTTGTTGGGCTACAGCATCATTTGACAGTGTCAAACAGGACTACAAGCCGTCTGACACGCTGATTTTGGCACGGGACGGGGAAGTCATTCAGCGCCTGCGCACTGACAGCACCGTGCGGCGCGGCCAGTGGGTGGCGTTGGCTGACGTGTCGCCTGCCCTGCGCACGGCGCTGGTGTTGTCCGAAGACAAACGCTTTTATGAACACAGCGGCGTGGACTGGCGGGCGGTGTCAAGCGCTGCATGGGCCAACTTGTGGAACACCAAAACACGCGGTGCATCGACCATCAGCATGCAACTGGCTGGCCTGCTGGACGATGATTTGCGTGCAGGTGCCAATGGCCGAAGCGTGGGTCAAAAAATCGGCCAAACCGTGTCAACCCAAGTCCTTGAAGCACGCTGGCGCAAGGACCAGATTCTGGAAGCGTACTTGAATCTGGTGCCATTCAGGGGTGAGTTGGTGGGGGTTGACGCGTTGAGTCGCACGCTGTTTGGCAAGGCGGCGCATGGGCTGGATGAGCGTGAGGCGGCGGTGGCTGCGGCACTGGTGCGGGGGCCAAATGCGAAGGCGGCGCAGGTCAGCCAGCGGTCTTGTGGCGTTTTAAAACTTTTGCAATCCAGAGCCGACTGCGACGCGCTGGACTTATTTGTATCGGGTGCTTTGCAGCACAAGGCGTTTGATGCTAGCGAGGGGTTTGCGCCGCACTTGGCACAGCGGCTGGTGGCTTTGCAGGCCCCCTCACCTCGACCCTCTCCCGTCAGCGGGAGAGGGGGCAAGAGTGGCGTTCCTGAATTCCTTCCTCGCCCCTTGCGGGGTGAGGGCTCCGCAAAATCAATCCAGTCCACCCTGCGTGCCCCACTCCAACGCTTCGCCGTCCAAACCTTGCAGCAGCAGCTACGGGAGCTACGCGGCCGCCATGTGGAGGACGGTGCTGTGCTGGTGCTCGACAACGGCACGGGCGAAGTACTGGCCTGGGTTGGCTCGTCCAATGAACTCAGCAAAGCCGCTGACGTTGATGGCGTGACGGCGCTGCGCCAACCGGGCTCAACTCTCAAGCCCTTTTTGTACGCTCAGGCCATTGCTGAGCAGCGCATCACTGCCGCATCATTGCTGGAAGACTCGTCCACGCAAATCCCCACTGCCAGCGGCCTGTACATTCCGCAAAACTATGACCGTCAGTTCAAGGGCATGGTCAGCACCCGCACCGCGCTGGGGGCGTCGCTGAATGTGCCAGCGGTGCGCACGCTGGTCATGTTGTCGCCTGATGCGTTTGCCAGGCAGCTCAAGGGCGCAGGACTGCCGCTTAAAGAGAGCGGCGACTATTACGGCTATAGCCTGGCATTGGGCAGTTCTGAAGTGTCTCTGCTGAATTTGACGAATGCTTATCGGACGCTGGCCAATGGGGGGCAGGTTGGGGAAGTTAAATTCGCTTCACCCTCACCCCTGCCCACTCCCGCGTACGTGAAAGGGAGCCAGACTTCCCCGATTGGCCCCCACTCCCGTGCACGGGAGTGGGCGGGGGTGAGGGCTGTACCCGAATCCGCCATCGACCCACGCGCGGCATTTATCGTCAGCGACATCCTGGCCGACCCACTGGCGCGTGCCCGCACCTTTGGCACTGACAGTGTGCTGGCCACCCGCTTTTGGACTGCCGTTAAAACCGGCACCAGCAAAGACATGCGCGACAACTGGGCCGTCGGCTATTCGCAGCGCTACACAGTAGGCGTGTGGGTAGGCAACGCCAGCGGCGCACCCATGTGGGACGTGAGCGGCACAAGCGGAGCAGCGCCGATCTGGGCGGCGGTGATGAATCACCTGCACCGCACCCAACCCAGCCGCGCGCCCACGCCACCGCCCGGGCTGATGCAAAGCCGCGTGGCGTTTGATGGGCTGGAGGCAGCGCGCACTGAGTGGTTCATCAAAGGTACTGAACAAAATCTGTTTGCTACTGATTCAGGAGCTGCTCGCGCCCGTGTTGATTGGGCTACAGACTCAAAAGACCTATTAAAAAGTACTTTTTCAGCTGAAATCGAACCCAAGATCATCGCCCCCACAGCCGGTACGGTTATTGCGCTGGACCCAGACATTCCGTCCAAAGCCCAACGCGTCAGCTTCAAGGCCGAGGGGCGTAACCTGCGCTGGCGGATGGAGGGCAAAGTTGTTGCACGCGGCGCGCAGGCACAGTGGCTGCCCTGGCCAGGACGGCATGTGGTGCAACTGATCGACAGCAACGGCAAGGTGCTGGACGAAGTAAAAATTGAAGTACGCGGTGCGGGTGTTAAAACCGCGTCGACAGGAACATTAAAATAATTTCACGACTGCCAAAGCGCTTTTCACTGCTCATGCTGGCTTGCCCCGCTACCATGGGTATCAAGCCAAACCTACTGAGACAACACCATGACCGTCATCACCAACATAGAAGATTTGCGCATTCTGCACAAGGCGCGCGTGCCGCGCATGTTTTACGACTATGCCGATTCTGGCTCATGGACAGAAGGTACTTACCGAGCGAATGAGGCAGACTTTCAGGCCATCAAATTCCGCCAGCGCGTGGCTGTCAACATGGAAGGCCGCAGCACGGCTACCCAAATGATTGGCCAAAACGTCGCTATGCCTGTGGCCATTGCGCCGACCGGAATGAGCGGCATGCAACACGCCGATGGTGAAATTTGTGGCGCGCGGGCCGCCAAAAAGTTCGGCATACCGTTCACCCTGTCAACCATGAGCATTTGTTCGCTTGAAGATGTGGCAGATAGCACCGGCCGCCACCCGTTCTGGTTTCAGCTTTACGTCTTAAAAGACCGCGACTTTATCGAGCGCCTGATCGACCGGGCCAAAGCCGCCAACTGCTCAGCCCTGGTCATCACGCTTGATTTGCAAATCTTGGGCCAGCGGCACAAAGACTTAAAAAACGGCCTGTCTGCGCCGCCCAAATTAACCCTTCCGAACATCATCAACATGGCGACCAAGCCGCGCTGGGGCCTGGGCATGCTGGGTACCAAGCGCCACGGCTTTGGCAACATCGTGGGCCACGTCAAAGGCGTTGACGACATGAGTTCATTAAGCGACTGGACTGCCAAACAGTTTGACCCGGCGCTTAATTGGGGTGATGTGGAATGGATCAAAAAACGCTGGGGCGGCAAAATTATTTTGAAGGGCATTCAAGACGAAGAAGACGCACGCCTGGCCGTTGACAGCGGTGCAGATGCACTCATCGTGTCTAACCACGGCGGCAGACAATTGGATGGTGCCGAGTCATCCATCCGAGCCCTGCCCCGCATTGTGGCCGCAGTAGGCAAGGATATTGAAGTGCACATGGATGGCGGCATACGCAGCGGGCAAGACGTGATCAAAGCCGTCGCCCTGGGTGCGAAGGGCGTTTACATCGGCCGCGCCTGGTTGTATGCACTAGGCGCGATGGGGGAGCAAGGTGTGACCAAAGCGCTGCAGATCATTCACAAAGAACTCGACCTGACCATGGCGTTTTGCGGCAAGACAGATATCAATACGGTGGACAAAGGCATTTTACTGGCGGGCAGCTACCCGGTTGCATCAGTCGTTCCAGCCACCGCCTAGCGATTGAATCAAGGCCACAGCGGTCGTTTGGCGATCAGCCGTTGCCTGCACCAACGCACGGCGCGCGGCCAGCGCGGTAGTTTGCGATGTAATAACCTCTGTGTAGCCAACTTGCCCACTGCGATAGCGGTTTAGCACCTGCTGCTCGACTTGGTCTGCCGCGCTAGACGCCTCGGCGCGCAGCACCTGCTGGCTTTGCAGCACGCGGGTGGCTGACAACTGGTCTTCTACGTTTTGAAAAGCGCTCAGAACCACTTGGCGATAGCGCGCCACAGTTTGGTCGTAAGCGGCGCGTGCGCCGTCAACTTGAGCGTCTATTGCGCCGCCTCTGAAAATGGCCTGCGCTGCTGACAAGCCGAGTGACCACAATGCCGTCGGCGCGGTAAAGAGGTTAGGTACGCGGCTGGCTGACGAGCCCACCGATGCGCTCAAACTAAAGCTGGGGTAGTAGGCGACTTGCGCAACGCCGATTTGCGCATTGGCATTGGCCACGCGGCGCTCGGCAGCCGCAATGTCAGGCCTGCGCAGCAGCAGGGTAGACGGCAGCGCAACTGGAACATTCGGCACGGTAGATTTCCAGTCGGCCAGCACAACCACCGCAAAATTGCCGGGCGGCTGACCGAGCAGAACTGCGATGGCGTGTTCTAGCTGAGCACGGCTGCCCTGCAAGCTCAGTTCATCAGCTTTAGCGTTGGCCAGTTGCGTTTGGGCTTGCAAGACATCGGTCTTGGCAGCGATGCCTGCGTTGTAGCGGTTTTGCGTGATCTCCAGCGCACGCTGATAACCTGCCAGTGTGCTGGCAAGCAAGGCAATTTGCGCATCTTGTTGGCGTAGCGACAGGTAGTTGACCGCAAGTTGCCCCTGAGCAGACAGACGGGCCGTGGCCAGGTCAGCATCGCTCGCTGCTGCCAATGCGGCCGCGCCATTGACAAGACCGCTCAATCGCCCCCAAACGTCGGGCTCCCAAGTACTGCCCAGGCTGGCTTGGTAGTTATTGCCGCTCCTGCCGACCAAACCTGCCGTACCGCCTCCACTGCCAGAGCGTGTGCTGCCAAGATTCAGCGTGACCGATGGGAACATGGCGCCGCGCTGCTGAGCTACCAGCGCACGCGCCTGCTCATAAGCCGCCACCGCCACCGCCACATTCTGATTCGTCACCTCAACACGAGCCACCATGTCATTGAGCAGCGGGTCATTGAACATTTGCCACCACGGCCCACGCTCCAGTGCATCAGCCGGCGCAGCTTTGATCCAGTCGCCCGCTTCCTTGTAAGCACCAACGTCTGGCGCAGCAGGTCGCTCGTATTTAGGCCCCACTGCACAGCCTGCAATGAGCAAAGTCAGCGTGACAGGAAAAATAAGTCTGTGGGTAGGTATCTGCATGGTCACTCTTTCAAGAACTTGCCCGCGCCAGATGTGCTTCATGCGCACCGCGCCTGCGCAGCTTGTCCATCAACACATACACAACGGGTGTGGTTAAAAGCGTCAGCAACTGGCTGGCAATCAGCCCGCCAATGATGGCAATGCCCAGTGGGCGGCGCAGCTCGGCCCCCTCGCCAAAGCCAATGGCCAGTGGCAAGGCGCCCAGTACCGCGGCCAGCGTGGTCATGAGGATGGGGCGAAAGCGCAGCACGCAAGCCTCGCGCACAGCGTCAAGCGCGCTCAGGCCGCGCGAACGCTCAGCGTCAATCGCAAAATCGATGATCAAAATCGCGTTTTTCTTGACGATGCCAATCAACAGAAAGACACCAATCAACGCAATGATGGAAAAATCAAGCTTGAAGATCATCAACGCCAGCACCGCACCCACGCCTGCCGATGGCAGGGTTGACAACACAGTGATGGGGTGCACCAGACTTTCATACAAAACGCCCAACACGATATAGATGACGACCAGCGCCGCCAAAATAAGGAGTGGCTGCTGGCCTTGCGAGTCTTGCGCGGCTTTGGCGGTGCCTTCAAAGCTGCCGCGCACGTTGTTGGGCAGCCCAATTTCGGCCTCGGCCTGTTTGACGGCATCCTGGCCTTGTTGCAGGGTCGCACCCTCAGCCAGGTTGTACGACACCGTGGTCGCGAGTTCGCCGTCCTGATGGTTGACGCTCGATGCCTTGGCGCTTTCAGAAAACTTCGCAATCGCTGACAACGGCACCATGGTGCTACCCTGGCTTAATGCCTGGCCGGTGGATTGGTCGCGCAGCCCTGGGTTGACCAACGCGGCCGCGTTGGCCACCCCCACGCCGGTAGCCCGCGCCGGAATGTAAATGTCTTTGAGCGACTCCGGGCTTTGCCGGAAACGCGGCGAAATTTCCATGATGACTTTGTATTGGTTGAGGTCACTGTAGACCGTCGCCACCTGCCTTTGGCCAAAACCGTTGTACAGAGCATTGTCGATATCTCGTGCAGTAATGCCCAAGCGTGACGCGCTGTCTTTGTCAACCGTGACCATGGTCTCTACTGCGTTGTCTTGCTGGTCGGTGTCGACGTCGGTTAGCGCTACCTGGCTTTTCATTTGATCAGCCAGCCGTGCAGCCCATTTGCGCAAGTCTGCTACGTTGTCGCTTTTCAGCGTGTACTGGTAAGTCGAGTTGCTGGACCGCCCACCACCGCGCAAGTCTTGCACCGGCCCTAAAAACAAACTGATGCCAGTGACCCGCGCCAATTGCGGCCGCAAACGGGAAATTACCGCCTGGCCGCCAATGCCTTCCAGCCGCTGTGCAAGCGGCTTGAGGTTAACAAACATAAAGCCGCCGCCAGCCCTGCCGCCGCCGGTAAAGCCCACCACCGTGTCCACCGCCGGGTCGGCACGAATGATGTCCACCAGTTCTTTGAGCTTGCCCTGGGTAGCCTGAAACGAAATGCTCTGGTCAGCACGCAGGCCGCCGTTGATTTGCCCACTGTCTTGCTGCGGAAAAAACCCTTTCGGGATTTTGATGAACAAATACACATTCATGCCCACGACCGATACAAGGATCAGCATGATCAGCCAACGCATGTGCAATGCCCAATCGAGGCTGGCTTCATAAGTGCGCAGGACCTGTTTAAATCGTTTGTCGAACCAGCTTGACACGCGTCCAGGACTGGTTTTGGAATGCGGCTTGAGCAGCCAGGCACACATCATCGGCGTAGTGGTCAGCGATATGACAAGTGAGATCATCACCGCAACAGACAGCGTGACGGCAAACTCACGAAACAGTCGTCCAAGTTGCCCGCCCATGAAAAGCAGTGGAATAAACACGGCCACCAGCGACAAGCTGATGGACAGCACGGTAAAGCCGACTTCACGCGCCCCCAGCAGCGCAGCCTTGAAGCGGTCCATGCCTGCTTCAATGTGGCGGCTGGTGTTTTCCAGCACCACAATCGCATCATCGACCACAAAACCAGTCGCCACTGTCAGGGCCATCAGACTCAGGTTGTTCAAACTAAAACCGAGCAGGTACATGACGCTGAATGTGCCCAGCAGCGACACCACAGTGGCCGCTGCGGGAATGAAGGTGGCACGTGCGCTGCGCAAAAACGCGCTGACCACCAGCACCACCAGCACGATTGAAATCAGCAGCGTGATTTCAATTTCACGCAGGGACGAGCGAATGGAATTGGTGCTGTCAGACGCTACCGACATCTTCACGTCTTTGGGCAGCTGGGCTTGCAGCTCAGGCAACAACGCGCGTATACCGTCAACTGTTTCAATCACGTTGGCACCCGGCTGGCGGGTGATCAGCACAATCACGGCGGCGTCGCCGTTAAACAGCCCAATGGTGTTGGTGTTTTCAGTACCGTCACGCACGTTGGCAACATCGCCCAGGCTGATTGACGCGCCATTGCGCACGCCAACTGTTAAATTTTTGTAGTCAGCCGCCTTCAAGCCGCCTGAAGCCGTGTTGCCGACCGAATAAATCTGCAAACGATTGCCCTTGCCGTCGCGGTCGTCTTCAATCGCGCCCTTGGGCCGGTTGGCGTTGGACGCTTGCAGCGCAGCCCGCACGTCTTCCATGCTGATACCGTAGCGGTTCAATGCGAAAGGCAGCAATTCAACCCGCACCGCGGGCAACGAGCCGCCACCTAGTTCCACATCACCCACACCAGGCACCTGTGCGATTTTTTGCTGCAACAGGCTGGACACATCGTCATAAATTTGCCCGGGCGTGCGGGTTTTGGACGTGAGCGCCAAAATCATGATCGGCGCAGATGCCGGGTTCGCTTTGCGATACGTCGGGTTGCTGCGCAGCGCAGCGGGCAAGTCGACCCGGCTGGCGTTGATAGCGCCCTGCACTTCGCGGGCAGCAGCATCAATTTTGCGGTTCAGGTCAAACTGCAAATTGATTCGCGTCTGACCGCTGCTGCTAGACGAAGTCATCTCGTTGACGCCCGAAATTGCACCCAGGCGACGCTCCAGTGGCGTCGCGACACTGCTGGCCATGGTGTCTGGGCTGGCCCCGGGAATGGCGGCGCTGACGGTGATCACGGGGAAGTCGACTTGCGGCAACGGTGAGACCGGGAGGACAAAGAAGGCACCTATGCCGGACAGTGCCAAGCCTACTGTTAGCAGGACTGTGGCTACTGGGCGGCGGACGAACGGTTCTGAGAGGTTCATTTATTTCTCAGATTGCGCTTTTGTTTGAGAAATGTTGCCCCTTCCAAGCATGCTGGGCGAATCCCGGCAAACTCCGCAAAGCTAAACACGCTATCAATTAACAAGCTGCTCGCGCCCGTATCCATTGGTCTAGAGGCATAAATCATAGGGAAAACTAGCCTTTACGACCCAATTTACGCCCCAACCGATCAAACCCCAAATAAATAACCGGCGTCGTGAATAGGGTCAGCACCTGACTGACCACAAGCCCCCCAAAAATGGCCAAACCAAGCGGTCTGCGCAATTCAGCGCCCTCGCCCCATCCCAACATCAAAGGCACAGCAGCAAACAAAGCCGCCAGAGTCGTCATCAAAATGGGACGAAAGCGCAACAAAGCCGCTTGATGAATCGCGTCCTGCGCAGACTTGCCCTGGGTGCGTTCCGCATCAATCGCAAAATCAATCATCATGATGGCGTTTTTCTTGACGATACCAATCAACAAAATAATCCCGATGATGCCTATCACGCCCAAGTCATTGCCGGTGACGATCAACGCCAGCAGCGCGCCCACACCCGCTGACGGCAGCGTCGACAAAATCGTCAGCGGATGAATGTAGCTTTCATACAGCACGCCCAACACGATGTACACACACACAAGTGCCGCCAAAATCAACCACAGCTGGCTGGACAGCGATGCTTCGTAAGCGCCAGATGCGCCCAGAAAAGTCAGGCTCACACTGGCGGGCAACGCAATGTCTCTGGCTGCACGCTTGATGTCATCGACCGCCTTGCCCAGCGCCACACCAGGCCCCAGGTCAAAGCCAAGCGTGGTCGCGGGGAATTGGTCAACGTTGGTCACTTGCAGCGGCGCAGGCCGCTCGGTGATGGTGGCAATACTGTCCAGTGGCGCTGCTGCGCCAGAGGCGGTTTTAATCTGTAAGCTACCCAGCATTGCCGCGTTCGTGAGCTGGTTGGGCAGGGCTTCAAGAATCACGCGGTACTGGTTGGTCTCGGTAAAAATGGTGGACACGATGCGCTGGCCGAAAGCGCTGTACAACGCATCGTCAATCGTTGAGGTGGCAATGCCGAGCCGGGATGCGGTGTCGCGGTCAACGGTGACAAAGACCGACGCCCCGGTTGCGCCTGCATCGGTGGTGACATGGCGCAGGCTGCTCAACTCAGCCATGCGCGCGGCAAGTTTTTTGGCCCACAACACCACCACCTTGTTGTCCGACCCTTCCATCGCCACACGAAACTGCGTGGGCCCGGCCTCGGCATCAATGGTCAAGTCTTGGGTGGGCTGCAGGTACAGAGTCACACCTGCAACTTTGCTGACGCGATCCTGCAGTCGTTGCATCGTCGCAAGTTGTCCCGTCGTTCGGACTTTTTTCAGGTTGATCAACATGCGGCCGGTGTGCAGCATGGTGTTGTTGGCGGCATCCACGCCCACAAATGACGACAGATTTTCAACATCGGGGTCTTCAAGAATCGCTTTGGCGGCGGCTTGCTGGAGCTCGGCCATGCGGGCGTAAGAGATGGACTGCACCGCTTGCACGCGCGCCTGCAGCTGGCCGGTGTCCTGGGTGGGGAACAATCCTTTCGGAATGACGATGTACAGCAGCCCCGTGACGACAAGCGTTGCAAAGGCAACCAGCAGCGTCAAAGCCTGGCGTTTGAAAACCCAAGTCAACCCGCGGTCATATCGCTTGATCACGTTGCTGAAAAATTGTTGAAGTTTGCTGTCATTGGTTTTGGCTGGTCCCT
Organism: Polaromonas sp.; assembly: GCA_025363315.1. Lineage (GTDB taxonomy): Bacteria > Pseudomonadota > Gammaproteobacteria > Burkholderiales > Burkholderiaceae_C > Polaromonas. Next base: position 32,685 of record JANYED010000167.1, on the reverse strand, counting down.
TCTTTAACCAGCGTGCCGACATCATCGGCACTAGTGTTAAGGAAACCACCGCAGAAATCAAAATCGTGATTGCCAGGGTGACGGCGAATTCCCTGAACAACCGCCCTACGACATCGCCCATAAACAGCAGCGGAATCAACACCGCAATCAGCGACACAGTGAGCGAAATAATCGTGAAGCCGATTTGTGCTGCGCCTTTGATAGCGGCCTCCACAGGCGCCAAACCCTCCTCGATATAACGCGAGATGTTTTCAATCATCACAATCGCGTCATCGACCACAAAGCCAGTGGCAATCGTCAGCGCCATCAGGCTCAGGTTGTTCAAGCTATAGCCCAGCATGTACATGGCGCCGCAGGTGCCAATCAACGAAATCGGCACCGCCAGGCTGGCGATGATGGTGGCCCGCAGGCTGTGCAGAAAAGCAAAGATAACCAGCACCACGAGCAGCACAGCCAGCAGCAGTTCAATCTGCACATGCATCACAGATGCACGTATGCCGGTGGTGCGATCAGACAGCACATCCACCCTGAGCGAGCCGGGCAAGCCCGACTGCAACTCAGGCAAGCGGGCCTTGATGGCGTCCACGGTGGCAATCACGTTGGCACCAGGCTGACGTTGCACGTTCAAGATAATGGCGGGTGTCAGGTTTGACCAGGCACCCAGTTTGACGTTTTCCGCACCATTGACCACCTGAGCCACATCGGAAACACGAACCGCCGCGCCATTGCGGTAAGCGATGATCAAATTTTTATAGTCCTGTGCCGTGACCAATTGGTCATTTGAATTGATGCTGTAAGCCCGACTTGGCCCGTCAATGCTGCCCTTGGCGGCGTTGGCATTGGCCGCAGTGATGGCTGTGCGAAAAGTGTCCATCCCCAAACCATAGGACGCCAGCGCCCGTACGTCAGCCTGGATGCGCACTGCGGGCCGCTGCCCGCCGCTGAGCGTGACCAGACCCACACCATTGACCTGGCTGATTTTTAAGGCCAGGCGGGTGTTGACCAGGTTTTGCACCTCGGTCAGCGGCAGCGTATCGGACGTGACGGCCAGGGTCAAGACGGGCGCATCCGCTGGGTTGATTTTGGCATAAACCGGCGGCGCAGGCAAGTCGGCGGGCAGTAGAGATGCTCCTGCATTAATAGCGGCTTGCACTTGCTGCTCGGCAATATCGAGCGCCAAACCCAAGCCAAATTGCAGTGTGATGATAGACACACCCGCCGCGCTGGTGGTACTCATGCGCTGCAGGCCCGGCATTTGGCCAAACTGGCGCTCCAGTGGGCTGGACACCGTTTGGGCCATGACTTCGGGGCTGGCCCCCGGGTACAGCGTTTGCACCTGGATGGTGGGGTAGTCAACTTGCGGCAGCGCCGACAAAGGCAAAAACTTCAAGCCCAGCAACCCGGCCAGCACAACCGCCAGCATCAACAGCGACGTGGCGACTGGACGAAGAATAAAGGGACTGGATGGATTCATAGACACATCATTGCGGGGGGCGCTCGCGGCCTTGACCGCCACCGCCTAGGCCAAAACCTTGGCCACCGCCTTGATTACCGCCTTGGCCACCCCCCTGTTGCATGCGCTGCTGCATGCCTTGCCAGCGTTGCAGCGCCTCTGGATCACCACTGTCGATTTTTTCAAGAAACTTTTTCCGGCGTTCCAGTGCCTCGGGGTTGTCTTTGACCTGGTCGAGCATGCGCTGGCGCTGCTCAGGGGAAGGGCCGGCCGCTGCTTTGGTGCTGGGAGCAGCCCGCACCGGCGGCGCCGCGGGTACTGGTTTGTCAGCGGGCGCAGCGCGTTGCGGCTCGGTGGGCGACGCAGCGCCAGACGGTACGGCAACAGCAGCGCTGGGTGCGCCCAGTGGCGCGCTGGCCCCCTGACGGCGGCCGCCGCCGCGCGGTGCGTCGCCGGCCAAGCTCACGCGTGAACCTTCTTTGAGCCGGTCTGCACCTTCGGTGATCACCTGCTCGCCTGCTTTCAGGCCAGACGAAATCACTATTTTTTCACCACTGGCCGGACCGCGCACTACAGGGCGGATCGACACGGTGCGCTCAGCAGCGTTCAATACAAACACATAATCGCCGCTGCCGCCCAGACGTACAGCCGTCACGGGCACGACAACAGCGTTGTCGATAGATTTGATGAGTAACTGAATGTTGACAAACTGATTGGCAAACAGCGCTTGATCTGCATTGGCAAAGCGCGCTTTGGCTTTGACCGTTCCGGTCGTCGTGTCGATCTGATTGTCAAGCGATGCAAAGGTGCCGCTGCCCAAGGCGCTGGACCGGGTTCTGTCAAGGGCTGTGACGAGCATCTCATTTTTTGCGGCTTTGAGCACATCGCCCACACGGTCTTGCGGCACTGAAAACACGACGTCCATCGGCATGACTTGCGTGATGATGGCAACCCCGTTGGCATCGCTGCTGCTGATGGTGTTGCCCACATCTACCGTACGCAGGCCCACCCTGCCGCTGATAGGCGCGGTGATGCGGGTGTAGCTCAGGTTAAGCTGAGCCGCGCCCACCGCTGCGGTGTCCACCATCACCGTGCCTTCAAGCTGCTTGACCAGCGCGGCTTGAGTGTCAACGTCCTGCAGCGCAATCGAGTCTTGGCTCAACAGGGTTTTGAACCGCTGCAATGTCACCTTGGCGCTGTCGAGCTGCGCTGCGTCCCGCTGGCGTTGACCTGTTGCCTGCGCCAGCGCCAGCTCAAACTGACGTGCATCGAGCGTCGCCAGCAGCTCACCGGCGCGCACCATTTGTCCTTCTTTAAACAACACACTGTTCAACACGCCCGACACCTGCGAGCGAACCCGGCTGGTCGCCAACGGCGTGACAGTACCCAGCGCATCAAGCGTGATAGGGATGCTGGCTCGCTCAGCGATAGCCACGCCAACCGTGCTGGCACCCCGGCCGCCGCCGCCAAATCCCCCGCCCGGACCGCCCGGACCGCCCGGACCGGCTGGGCCGCCAGAGCCACCGGCTGCGGTTGCTGCACCAGGCGCCGCCGCAGGCCGCGTCAGATACCAAGTCAGCCCACCAAGACCTGCCAACACCAGCACAGCCACTACCGCACCGGTCCACTTTGCGCGGCGGCTCATCGGCCTGACGGACGGCGTGGTAGTTGGACTGTTGGTGCGGACAAGCTTCGCTTCGTCAGGCGGGTTCATTAAGAATCCTCAGAAAAATTCAATTATCAACCGACGCTTTTACCGTCAGCGTAGCGCCTGAAACGCGCACGTAAATGTCCGGTAAAGAAAGTTCTACTTCACTGGGATTTTGTTGGCTCGATCCACTGGCACAGCTGTCACACTGTTTTGCGGCGACCCTTCGATGAGGCGATCAGAGTAGGTCAGGTACACCAACGTGTTGCGCGGCGCGTCCACCATACGCACCACGCGCAGTTTTTTGAACACCAGTGAAATACGCTCGGTCATCACGTCCTCTTGCGCATCCAGCGGCTTGGTAAAAGTGATCGGTCCGGTTTGACGGCAGGCGATGGACGCTTCCGATTTGTCTTCTGCCAAACCGAGAGCGCCTTTGTAGCCGCCAGTTTTGGCGCGCGAAACATAGCAGGTAATGCCTGCCACCTTGGGGTCGTCATACGCATCCACCACGATTTTGTCGTTTGGGCTGAGCAATTTGAACACCGTGTTGACCTCACCGACTTGCTGGGCCCCTGCACGCGTCAACCAGAAAAGCAGCAATAAAACAGTCGCCAGCGACAGCGCCGACATCCCGAGAATTTTTTTCATACGATATCTTTCATTAAATGCTTTATAGCCACCGCCAAGTCTGACGATAGCAGGCTGTGGGTTTCCACAAGACATGCGCTCCCGAAAGGTCTATATTGGGGAGGTTCATTGACAAGCAGCATCCAAATGATGCCAGACCACCATGACTATTGCGACCAACCCAAGTGACCACACCGCGCAAGCCAAACCGCCCTTTTACCGGTCACTTTACCTGCAGGTGATCTGCGCTGTGGTTATTGGTGTGACGCTCGGGTACTTTTACCCGGCAGTAGGGGCAGAAATGAAACCCCTGGGCGACGGCTTCATCAAACTTATCAAAATGATGATTGCGCCGATTATTTTTTGCACCGTGGTGGTGGGTATTGCCGGCATGGAAGACATGAAAAAAGTCGGTAAAACCGGCGGGCTGGCGCTGCTGTATTTTGAGGTGGTGTCAAGCTTTGCACTCGTCATTGGCCTGGTGCTGGTCAATGTGTTTCAGCCTGGCACCGGCATGAATGTCGATGTCTCAACGCTGGACACCAAAGCCGTTGCGGCCTATACCGGCCCCGGCAAGATGGTCGGCACCACTGACTTTTTTTTAAATATCATCCCGACCGCGCTGGTCGATGCCTTTGCCAAAGGCGAAATTTTGCAGGTGCTGCTGATTGCAGTGCTGTTTGGTTTTGCCTTGCACCGATTTGGCGGGCGCGGCACGCTGGTGTTTGATGTGATCGAAAAAATATCTCACGTGCTGTTTGCCATTGTCGGCTTCATCATGAAGCTCGCCCCCATCGGCGCTTTTGGCGCAATGGCTTTCACCATCGGCAAATATGGTTTGGGGTCGCTGTTTTCGCTTGGCAAACTGATGGGAGCGTTTTACCTGACCTGTCTGATTTTTATTTTTGTGGTGCTCGGCGCGATTGCGCGCCTGCACGGTTTTAGCATCTGGAAGTTCATCAAATACATCAAAGAGGAGTTGCTGATTGTTCTTGGCACATCTTCGTCTGAGTCGGTGCTGCCGCGCATGATGGAGAAGATGGAAAACCTGGGCGCTAAAAAGACCACGGTCGGCTTGGTGATTCCAACCGGCTATTCGTTCAATCTCGACGGCACCTCTATTTACCTGACGATGGCAGCCGTGTTTATTGCGCAAGCTACCAACACCCCCATGACGTTGATGCAGGAGATCACGCTGCTGGCGGTTCTGCTGCTGACGTCAAAGGGCGCGGCGGGCGTGACGGGCAGTGGTTTTATCGTCCTGGCCGCGACCCTTTCAGCGGTGGGCACGGTGCCGGTAGCGGGTCTGGCGCTGATTTTGGGGATTGACCGCTTCATGTCAGAAGCCAGGGCGCTGACCAACCTGATCGGTAACGGCGTGGCCACGCTGGTTATCGCCAAGTGGACAGATGAACTGGACGTCAAGCGCCTGCATGCAGGTTTGAACAACGAAACCTGGGTTGAGGCCCAGGAGCCGGAAATCATGCTCGACAAAAAGACTGAGCACATGGCGACTTGACATGCGTTGCTGCAGACTGCGCAGATGGTGAAAAGGCCCATTACGGGCCTTTTTGAAAGCTGGCAAACAACTGTTAAATAGCTGCCGAACAGCTGCTTAGTAGCTGCTTCATAGCTGGTAAGACCTAGCGTGCGCCGCGTTGCGGTGCGCCGCCGCCGGGACCGGCGCCAGGCCCAGGGCCGCGGCCCGCAATGTGGCGAAACGTAATACGGCCTTTGCTGAGGTCATACGGGGACAGCTCGAGCGACACTTGGTCACCTGCCAAAATGCGGATGTGATTTTTGCGCATCTTGCCCGACGTGTAGGCCACCAATTTGTGACCGTTGTCCAGCGTGACGCGAAAACGGGAGTCGGGCAAGACCTCATCAACCAGCCCATGCATTTCAATCAGTTCTTCTTTAGCCATGCACTTATTGTCCTCGAAAATTAAAAGCTGAAATTAAACGCCTGAGGCGCAGGCCGACTCTGGGCGTTCGTTGATCCAGCCGAGGGCGTGCTCAGTAGCGTATTGCAGGGCCGAAGCGGCGCTGTCGAACAGACCGGTGAAGCGCATCACGCGGTCATGCGTGGCGCTTCCTTTGCCTGAGCGGATGGACACCGATGCGGCGTAGCGGCCTTCGCCTTGCGCCTTGGCAAGGGGCGAAACCAAATATTTTCCGACTGCCATGCGGTGTGGCGTGTTGTGGGACATCATCATAAAAATCAAATTCAAAAAAGCCTGCGCCTGTTTTAATTACGAAGCGTGCGGCGGGCGCATTTGCACTCAAAGTGCTTTATCAATGCTGAACAATAAACAACCCGCGTAGCCCGGGTTGTGCGGTTTCATCAACGGTGATGGGGTTTCAATTCAACAGCAGAGCAAAGTCGTACTGGGTACACCATAAGTGTGCGTAAGGTTGTCGGCCGTGCGTACAAGAAAAAGTGGTTGGTGTTTGTAAGCTTTAAAGCTGTGTGGGCCAAAAAAGCACAAACTTTGATTTGAAACGCTGGTGCGTGTCAGGCCATTAGTATAACCGCTATCCCTCAAACTGCGGATGGATCTGCCTGAGGCGATTCGTCGCCACGCCAGCAGCGGCCGTACGTGTCTCTACACCTAGCTTGGCATAGACGCGCTTCGGGTGCTTTTTGACGGTGGCGGGGCTCGCACCCAAAATGTCGGCAATGTCGCGGTTGATCTTGCCTTTGATCACCCAATACAACACCTCGGCTTCGCGTGCGGTCAGCTTGAAACTCAGGCTCATGGCTTCAACAACCGCATCTTCAGAAGTCTCGCGTATCACGATCAGCCAATCGCCGCCGCTCTCGCCCGCGTCAAACGTGTCATCGGTGCGCTGAAGAAGGTGAAGGCGAAGGCTCAGGCGGCTGACGGCCGACACGCCGTGAGTCACTAACGGAATCACCAGTAGCGCGCAGATCAGGTAGCCCCAGCTGGGCGGAATACCCAGCGCCAGTTCCAGCGCATAGGCCATCACCGCGGCTTCAAGCGCATAAAAGATAAAAGTGAACGACGCGTAAATCAGCGAGGTAAGCGTCGAGCCAATGTAGCCAAAGCCCGCGCCCCGGGTGAGCAAGTCCATGTCGACACCGTAGCGCGCAGCGTAAATGCTGATAGGCAAACCCGCCATGAAAATGATGAGGCTGGTCGCCAGAATCGCCCAAAACGTTTTCTTCAAACCGTACCTTACCAGCAGCGTAAAGCCCACGGCCTCCAGAATCAAAAATGACGCCGCACCAAACGCGGTGTTGGCCACCCGCTACTCCGACCATTTGCGAAAACGCTTTGGGGTAAAGCGCAGCGCATAGTCTTCCATCGTCTTGCCGGCCACCCAGCTGTTGTAGTCTCGCCGTACCTTGATGATGCGCTGCACTGGTGCGGCTGGCTCACTGGCGGTTGTCGATGTTGGTGGCGCTGGCCCAGTGGTCATACAGCAATGTTAGGGGGCGCGGCGCTCTGCTGCCAACAGATTTTCGAAAACCCGGCAGCTGCTATTAATAGCGGAGCTGCTAGCACCCGTATTTATTGGTCTGGTGGCATTTTTATTACCTATTTACTTGCCCACACCAGCGGCCGCCATGCCGTCATTGAAGGTTTTAAAAAACCCGTCGTATCCGCCATTCGCTTCGGCAAAGCGCAAGGGCTTGACCCGTTCGACCAGAATCTCGGTTGCACCCGGTGCGCTGGTCAAAAAGCCCATCACCTCGGCAATGAATTCCATGAGCGGCATGGCGTGCGGGTCACTGGCCTGCTGGGCTCCCATCAGTTCGGTTTGCACGTACGGCGGGGCCAGCTCCAGCACCTGCACATTCGTGGCCTTGAGCTGGTAACGCAGCGACTGGGTGTATGAATGAATCGCCGCCTTGGTCGCGCTGTAGGTGGGCGTGGTCGCCAGCGGCAAAAAAGCCAGCCCCGACGAGACCGTCATGACAGTGGCCTGAGGCTGCATGAGCAGCAGCGGCAGTAGCGCCGTGTTCAATCGGATCGGCCCCAGCAGGTTGGTGGCGATGGTGGCTTCGGCCGCGCCCAGCGATGGGTTGTGCACATCCTCAGCCATCATGACGCCTGCGTTGTGAATCACGACGTTCAGCGCAGGATAGTCGCGTCTGACTTGCTCGGCAAAGCGCTCAATGTCGCGAGCGCTGGCCACATCCAGCACGAACGACGCCATGCCGGGGTTAGCCGCTGTGACTTCGGTCAGAAGCGCCTGGCGGCGGCCCGCAATGATGACCTGGTTACCCAGCGCGTGAAAAGCTTCAGCCAGCGCGCGGCCAATGCCGCTTGCGCCGCCCGTGATCAAAATGGTGTTGTTGCTCATTTGCATGATGGGTTTCCTCAAGATAAATGGATGAATGTCAATGAAGAATCAACGAAGAACGCGATGTTAAAACTTTCACTAACCAAAAAAAAGTAGGCGCAAATAAGTGGCATACATACTTAAAAGAGAGTGTCAAATCACATGCCCAAACCCAGTCCACAACATCCCCTTTCCGGCTAACCGCCGCTGATTAATACCCTTGAACCCGAGCTGTAGGCGCTGGTCAGGGACATCATTGGCCGCGTAGCCGACAAATGGACCATGCTGGCCCTGGAGACGCTAGAGGAGCACGGCAAGCTGCGCTTTACCCGGCTCGGCGAGCTGATAGGCGACGTAAGCCAGAAGATGCTGACCAAAACTTTGCGCCAGATGGAGGCTGACGGGCTGGTGTTACGAGAAGTGTTCCCCGTGGTGCCGCCCCGGGTTGAATATGAACTGACGCCGCTGGGCCGCAGCCTGGGAGAAGCGTTTTGCGGCGTGTGGACATGGGCCGACGAGCACCGTCAGACCATTTTGGACGCCCGCACGGCTTTCACTGCGCGGAAAAATGCAACCGACGCTATGAATTAATGAGCTGCTTGCGCCCGTATCTATTGGTCTAGCGGCTTAAACCCCACCTAAAAATAGGTGAGTGACCATCACCAGCCGAACTTCAGGCATGGGGTGTCGTTAAGCCAAGCTGTTAAACTGTCGTTCTCGGAAGCTTGGCAGAGCGGTTGAATGCAGCAGTCTTGAAAACTGCCGAGGATGCGAGTCCTCCGTGAGTTCGAATCTCACAGCTTCCGCCACACATCTCATCGTCACATCGACGAGTCCACGTTAAACACGGTCTTTCCCTGATTTCTCGATCTGCTGGAGTTGCCGTTTGCGCTTGCTCTTGTTTTTGGACTCTACCTCAGGCGGCGCGTCGCGCAAGGCTTTCGCGGTTAGCTTTTGCGCAGCGGCTTTTTTCTTTTTGTTGCGAAAGTGCATGATCGTTCTGCCAAGCGCAAAGCTGATGGATGCGCTGACGACCAGCAAAATAATGCTTGAGGTTTCCATAACATCTCTCAAGCAGTTAGGCCAAAAAAAGCTGCTGTAGGTCGTTTAAAAAATCAAAGCCCCGTACCGTGGGTTTGACGTTGACAAAATCCCGTTCAATGAGGCCCTTACGCTCAGCCTCATCCATACCTTTGGCAATCGCAGTGAACGGCAGGCCTGTTTTGTCCACGAAATCTTGCAGTTTGAAACCATCTTTCAAACGCAGCGCATTGAGCATGAACTCAAACGGCAAGTCGGCCCGACTGACTTCTGTGTCGGTTGTGACGGCATCGCCTGCCAATGCTTTGTCAATGTACAGCGTGGGCTCGCGCACTCGCACCTGCCGTACTACGCGGTGCGCAAAACTCAGCTTGCTGTGCGCACCAGCGCCTATGCCAAGGTAGTCGCCAAACTGCCAGTAGTTGGTGTTGTGAAAGCAGCGGTGGCCGGGTTTGGCGTAGGCGGATATTTCATAGCGCGCCAAACCTTTGGCCTCGGTCATCTCGGTGATTTTGTCGAGCATGTCGTACGCCATGTCTTCTTCAGGTATGGCCGGCGGAAACTTGGCAAAGTAGGTGTTGGGCTCAATCGTCAGGTGATAGATGGAGATGTGAGGGGGCTGCAGCCCAAGCGCCACTTGCATGTCCTGCTCTAAATGTTGCAGCGTCTGGCCCGGCAGCGCGTACATGATGTCCAGGTTGAAGGTATCAAACGCCTGTGCGGCTTCTTCAACCGCCGCAATCGCCTGGGCACGGTCATGCACGCGGCCCAGCGCCCTGAGGTGCTGGTCATTGAAGCTTTGCACACCGATGGACAGGCGATTGACACCGGCGCTTCTGAAAGCTTTGAAGCGGTCTTTTTCAAACGTGCCGGGGTTCGCCTCCAGCGTGATTTCGCAGTCGGCATTGAGCTTGACGCGTGCTCGAATATCAGCCAGCAGCCGGTCAATGGCAGCAGGCGAAAACAAGCTGGGCGTGCCGCCGCCGATGAATATGCTGTGCACAGTGCGGCCCCAAATCAGCGGAAGTGATGATTCCAGGTCGGCGATCAGCGCGTCGATATAGCGCTGCTCAAGTAGCCCGCCAACTGCGCCGGCGCCGGGCCGCCCCAAGCTGGCGACGCCCCCTCGGGGGGCAGGGAGCGACACAGCGTGCGCGACTGTGGGGGCCAGTTCATGTGAATTGAAATCGCAATACGGGCATTTTTTAATACACCACGGCAAATGCACATACAGCGACAGGGGCGGCAAGCTTTTGAGCTGCAGCGTGCCAGGACGCATGTAGTGCTGAATGTCTTGCTGGGGCATGGATAGAACGCGGCGTTTACGCTTGCAACCAGCGCTCTTGCATCAGTGCGCTCATCAACCGCGCGGCCTTTCCCCGATGGCTGTTGGCGTTTTTTACATCGACCGGCAGCTGCGCAAAAGTTTTGCCAAACTCGGGGATAAACATCACGGGGTCAAACCCAAAACCATTGCTGCCCAACGGTTCGCGGGTAATTTCACCCACCACACGGCCCACCGCTATCAGCGGCTCGGGGTCGTCAACCGAACGCACCGCCACCAGCGTGCTGACCAGTGCCGCGCGCCGGTTGTTAATCACAGCCATCTGCTCCAACAGCGCCTTGACGTTGTTGTCGTCGCCTTTGGCGTAGCCAAACTGTGTCGCATAAAAAGCGGTGTCCACACCCGGCAAGCCGCCAAAGGCGTCGACACACAAACCGGCGTCGTCAGCCACAGCAGGCAAGCCGCTGGCGTGCGCTGCGTGGCGGGCTTTGGCCAAAGCGTTTTCAACAAAGGTGCGAAACGGCTCGTCAGCCTCACCAATACCCAAGTCAGCTTGACGAAGCAACTGCAGACCCAGTGGTTCAAACATGGCTTGCAGCTCGGCCAGCTTGCCCTGGTTGTTCGACGCTAAAATAATTTTCATAGTCAAATACGGCTGCAGCCCAATGAATTTGGGCGCAAGCAGCTATTTAATTAATAGCAAAAGACAACGACTTTTTTTGCATGCCGACCAGCTCACGGATGCCTTTTTCAGCCAGACCCAAGAGCACGTCCATCTCGGCGCGCGTGAAAGCGGCGCCTTCAGCCGTACCCTGCACTTCGACAAAATTGCCTTCGCCGGTCATCACCACATTCATGTCGGTGTCGCAGGCGGAGTCCTCGGTATATTCCAAATCAAGCAGCGGCGTGCCCTGAACAATGCCTACTGAAATAGCGGCCACATGGCTGGTGATCGGTGTTTCCTTGAGCTTTCCATCCGCAATGAGTTTGTTCACCGCATCTTGCGCCGCCACAAACGCACCGGTAATCGCTGCGGTGCGCGTGCCGCCGTCGGCCTGAATCACGTCGCAGTCAAGGTAAATCGTGCGTTCGCCAAGCTTTTTCAAGTCAAACACTGTGCGCAGTGATCGGCCAATCAGGCGCTGGATCTCCTGCGTACGGCCGCTTTGCTTGCCGCGGGCGGCTTCACGGTCGGATCTGGTGTGGGTGGCGCGCGGCAGCATGCCGTATTCAGCCGTTACCCAGCCTTTGCCGCTGCCTTTTTTGTGGCCGGGCACTTTTTCTTCAACCGACGCGGTACAAAGCACCTTGGTGCCACCAAATTCAATCAGCACCGAGCCCTCGGCATACGCGGTGTAGTGGCGGGTGATGCGCACAGGGCGCAGGGCGTTGGCGGCGCGCGCGCTGCTTCGTTCAAAGGTGCTCATGGCGTGTACTTTCGTGGGGTCAGGGTTATGGCAGTTGGCATGGAGTTGGCGCTCAAGTAACACAGACAGCGCTTCGCTCGGGGACGGAGTTCAGGCTTTGCGGGCTGCCGATCGGCGAATCGCCTCATTGATCTCGGCAATCGAACGCTCAATGGACGCCTCGTCCAGATCGTCCACAAACGAATCCATCCAGCCGGCCTGAATGGTGGACGCAAACACGCCGTCAGAAATACTGTCGGTAGATATACCGCGTGTCGACTCAAAAGCGTCGGGCGTTTCCCATTCCATGGCCAGCACGGTCACGTTGTCGCTTTGCTCGCCGCCCACGCGCAGGGCGTTTTCAACCAAGTCGGGTACGGCGTCGGACACACCCTTACCCGCGAGATGTTTGACAATTTCATCGTCAGACAAGCTGCCCCACAATCCGTCCGAACACAGCAACAATTTATCGCCCTGCTGCAAGATCACCGGGCCGGTGACGTCAAACACTGGCTTGGTCGGCGAGCCGAGGCAGGTGAATAAGATATTGCGGTTGATGTGCTCAAAGCGGGAGCCGCCCGCGTGTTGCTGCTCGAAATAAGAGTGGTCGCGCGTGCGGGTCAGCAGTTCACCGTCGCGCACCACGTACAGCCGCGAGTCGCCGCAGTGCACCCAGGTGGCACCCGCACCTTGCAAAATGCAAGCTACCAGCGTGGTGCGCGGCGTGTCCAGCATGCCTTTTTCGCTCGCGTAGCGAACGATCTGGTGGTGCGCCGCCATCAATGCGGTCGACAAGAATTCTGTTGTGTCCTTGATGGATGGACGCGCTTCTTTTTGGTAGATAGCTGAAATGGTTTGCAGCGCCAGCTGGGCCGCGACTTCGCCTTCCGGGTGGCCGCCCATGCCGTCGGCCAGCACAAACAAGCCGGATTCACGGGCGTAGCAGTAACCCATGCGGTCTTCATTTTTTTCCCGCCCGCCGCGGCGGCTGACCTGAAAGACAGAGAATTTCATTTAAAGCGGGTCACGGCGTTAGCCGCTCTCTTTGCGGTTTTTTTGGTGTCAGAAACCATGTTGTCGAACTGCAGCCTGACTTTTTCACCGACGCTGAGTTTTGTGTAACGGCGCTCGCCCTCGCGGCTGAGCTCTTTTTGCAGTGCAAACACCGACTGCGGGCGCGACAGGGGATCAAGCGACATGCACCACTCCACCACCTCGATCAAATTGTCTGAATACACGCCGCGCAAACGCGACAAGGCCAGCGACAGCCGGTCTTTTTCCAACCGCTGCGGCGCGTCGTTTGGCGGGTAGCCCTGCATGGTGGCGTAAATACAGGCACCAATCGCGTAAATGTCGGTCCACGGGCCCATCGACGAATCGCGCCGGTACATCTCTGGCGCGGCAAAGCCGGGCGTGTACATCGGGCGAATGAAGTTGCCTTCCTTGCTCAGCACCTCGCGCGCGGCGCCAAAGTCAATCAGTACCGCCCGGTTGTCGTCGGTGATAAAAATATTGGCCGGTTTGATGTCCAAGTGCAGCATCTTGTGCTGGTGCACGATGCGCAGGCCGCGCAAGATTTCATCAAACAGTGAACGGATGGTGGATTCGCGAAAGACTTTTTGTTTTTTAAGCTCACGCGCGGTGATGATGAAGTCCTGCAGCGTGCCGCCTTCCAGGTAATTCATCACCATGTAGACGGTTTCGTTCTCACGAAAAAAATTCAACACGCTGACAACCGAGCCGTGAGAAATTTGCGCCAGCGAGCGGCCTTCTTCAAAAAAACTCTTTAAGCCCAGACGGTACAGCGACAGCTTGTCGGGCTGCACCTGCGGCAGCAATTCGCCCGGTGGCCGCCCCGCCAGAGACGACGGCAGGTATTCCTTGATGGCAACCTGCTGGCCTTCGTTGTCCACCGCCAAGTAAACTACTCCAAAGCCGCCAGCCGACAATTTGCGCACCACGCGGTAACCACCAATGACGGTGTCGGGTGGCAGGGGAGCTGGTTTGACCTTTGACATAATTTGAAAATGTGCAGAGGTGAAACCCACCCGATCCTGCTCTTGGAATCCTGTTTTTACTGAAAGCTTCTCAATCTCATGTCAGTTTACAGCATGACGGGCTACGCAGCCGTCCAGTCGAGCAGCACCAGCAGCGGCTCCGACGAGGCGTCCCAACAGCATTTGCATGCGCATTTGGGCGTGGAGATCCGCTCGGTCAACAGCCGCTTTTTAGACCTGGCGTTCCGCCTGCCCGACGAGCTGCGCCAGATGGAACCTGCGCTGCGTGAGCTGCTTTTGGCCAAGCTTAAACGCGGCAAAGTCGAGCTCCGCGTGGCACTGACGGGCAGCTCTACCAGCAGCTTGCAGCCGCCTTCTGCCAGCACGCTGCAGCGCCTCGGTTCGTTGGAAGACACCATCAAGTCGTGGCTTCCGCAGGCCACCCTACTCAGCGTGGCAGATGTGCTGCGCATTGCCACCAATGAAGACAAAAAGCCACATGACCACAGCGAGGAACTGCTCAAGCTCGCCCAAAAAGCACTGAAAGATTTGCTGTCAGCCAGGCAGCGGGAAGGCAGCCGGCTCAAAGACATGCTGACGGACCGCACCGCCCAGCTGCGCGCTTTGTCAGCGCAGGTTGTGCCGCTGGTGCCCAAGCTGGTCGAGCAGCAAAAAGCAAAGTTTTTAGAACGCTTCAAAGACGCGATGGCGCTGGCTGATGTGTCCAGCACGCCGGAATCCGCCACTGACCGGGCGCTGACGGAGGCAACCAGCTTTGCCATCCGCATTGACGTGGCTGAAGAAGTCACGCGCCTGGCGTCGCATCTGGACGAGATTGACCGCCTGCTGGAAGGCGGCGGCGAGCTGGGCAAACGGCTTGATTTTTTGATTCAGGAACTGCACCGCGAGGCCAATACGCTGGGCTCGAAATCCGCGTCGCTCGAACTGACGAGAATTTCGGTCGACATGAAGGTGCTGATCGAGCAGATTCGCGAGCAAGTACAAAATATCGAATAACCACGCCACCAAAAACAAAACGATATGGACTATCCTGGTAACTTATTTGTTGTGGCAGCGCCCAGCGGCGCGGGCAAGTCAAGCCTGGTCAAGGCCCTGATGGAGATCGACTCACGGGTGCAACCGGCGGTGTCGCACACCACACGCGCGCCGCGCGGCCAGGAAAAGCATGGCCGCGAGTACTTTTTCATCTCGCCCGACGAATTTGACGCCATGGTGCTGCGCAATTCGTTCCTGGAATGGGCACATGTGCACGGCCAGCGCTACGGCACATCGCGCCAGGCGATTGAAGAGCGGGTGGCCCATGGCGCGGATGTGATTCTGGAAATCGACTTTCAGGGCGCGATCAACATCAAGCGGATATTTGCCAACGCAGTGCTGATTTTTATCTTGCCGCCCAGCTGGGAAGAGCTGCGTTCGCGCCTGCAGCGGCGGGGTGAAGACGCTGCCGACGTCATTGAGCTGCGGCTTGAAAACGCCGCCACCGAGATGGCCCAGGCGCGGGAATTTGACTTCGTTATAATCAATGAGTTGTTTGAACGTGCCGTTTTCGACCTGAAAACCATTGTGCACGCCCAGCGGCTGAAGTTTGCAGCCCAGCGCATTGCCAGAGCTGAAACCTTCAAAGCCTTGCATATTGTTTAAGCATGACCTGCATTTTGACCCCACCCGGAGAACCCCATGGCCCGCATCACTGTTGAAGACTGCCTCGCAAAAATCCCGAATCGCTTTCAGCTGGTTTTGGCTGCCACTTATCGCGCACGCATGCTGAGCCAAGGTCACACCGCCAAAATTGATAGCAAAAACAAGCCCGCCGTCACTGCCCTGCGCGAAATCGCCGAAGGCAAAGTGGGCCTGGAAATGCTGAAAAAAGTCCCGGGCTAAATCGCGACACCCCACGCGAATTCGCGCGACCCGCATCAAAAGCACCGCTAGCCGGTGCTTTTTTGCTTTCTGGGCATGCCCTCATGTCATACAAAGGCCATTCGCTTCAAATTGACCACGCTGCGCGATACATTTAAGGCATGAGCGCCCTGCTTCCTCCCACCCCGCCGGTCAAGCGAGCCCGACCCGCCAAGCCTGCACCCAAGACCACGCCTGCAGCCGCCAACGCCGCTGCTGCCAGCTTTGCCGCGCTTACCGCCAAACTTGACTACATGAGCCCCGAGGATGTGGACAACATCCGCCGCGCCTACCGTTTTGCTGACGAGGCGCACCTGGGCCAGCTGCGCAACAGCGGCGAGCCTTACATCACCCACCCAATTGCTGTGGCCCTGCAGTGCGCTGAATGGAAGCTGGACGCGCAAGCACTAATGGCCGCGCTGCTGCACGACGCGATTGAAGATTGCGGCGTGACCAAGCCTGAGTTGATAGAACGCTTTGGCGCGCCGGTGGCCGAACTGGTTGATGGCCTGACAAAGCTGGAAAAGCTGGAGTTCAACACCAGAGAAGAAAACCAGGCCGAGTCTTTCAGAAAAATGCTGCTGGCCATGGCGCGCGATGTGCGGGTGATTTTGATCAAGCTGGCCGACCGCACCCACAACATGCGAACCCTGGGCGACGCGCCGCGTGAAAAGTGGGCGCGTATTTCACGCGAAACACTCGACATATATGCCCCCATCGCCCACCGCCTCGGCCTAAACACCACTTACCGCGAGCTGCAAGAGCTGTCGTTTCAGCACCTGCACCCGTGGCGCTATCAGGTGCTGCGCAAAGCCCTGCTCAAAGCGCGTGGCCGCAGGCGCGATGTCATCAAACGTGTGCAGGCTGAGGTTGAGTCGGCATTTGCACTTGAGAACATCGGCGTGCAAATCTCGGGGCGTGAAAAAACGCTGTATTCCGTCTACCGCAAAATGGATGAAAAGCATCTGTCGTTTGCGCAGGTCACAGACATTTACGGCTTTCGCGTGATTGTTGATCGGCTGAACGCCTGCTACACCGCCATGGGCGTGCTGCACCAGCATTACAAGCCGCTGCCGGGCAAGTTCAAGGACTACATTGCGATCCCCAAAATCAACGGCTACCAGTCGCTGCACACCACGCTGGTGGGCCCGTTTGGCACCAACATTGAATTTCAAATGCGTACCGAGGCCATGCATGTGGTGGCTGAATCAGGCGTGGCCGCGCACTGGCTGTACAAGGCCAAAGACCCGAACAGTGACGCCTCGCAGCGGCTGGGGTCGCAGTGGCTGCAGTCGTTGCTCGACATTCAACATGAAACACGCGACGCTGCCGAGTTTTGGGACCACGTCAAGATTGATCTCTTCCCCGATGCGGTTTACGTTTTTACGCCGAAAGGCCAGATCATGGCGATGCCGCGCGGCGCCACCATCGTCGACTTTGCCTATGCCATTCACAGCGACATTGGCAACCGCTCGGTCGCGGCCAAAGTCAATGGCGAGCAGGTGCCGCTGCGGTCTGAACTGCACAACGGTGACGTGATTGAAATCATCACCTCGACGGTGGCCAGCCCCAACCCCGGCTGGCTCAGTTTTGTCAGAACCGGCAAGGCACGCTCAAAAATTCGCCACCACCTTAAAACCATGGCGCTGGCTGAATCACAAGAGCTGGGCGAAAAAATGCTGACCCAGGCGCTGCGCGCCGAAGGCATCGAAAAGCTGCCAGAAGACAGCAAGGCAGACCGCCCGCTGTGGGACAAAATCTTGCGCTTTAGCGGCAACCGCTCGCGGGCTGACTTGCTGACCGATGTGGGATTGGGCAAGCGCATTGCCAGCATGGTGGCCAAGCGCATTGTGGTATTGCTGGCTGAAAGAGGCGAAAAACCCAACGCCCTGCTGCTCAGCCGGGAGCGATACACGGCGCATGAATCGGTGTCGCAAGGCTCGCTGGTGCTGGACGGCAGCGAGGGCGCTTCTGTGCAGTTTGCGCTGTGCTGCAAGCCGATACCAGGCGACGGCATTTTGGGTTACCTCGGCCGCGGTGAAGGCCTAGTGGTGCACACGGACGACTGCGCGGTGGCCAAGCGCTTGCAGCACCGCGACAGTGAACGCTTTATTGCCGTGGACTGGTCTGACGAGCCCACGCGGCTGTTTGAAACCGCGCTGCTGATCACAGTCACTAACGGTAAAGGCGTGCTGGCCCGGGTGGCTGCCGCGCTGGCCACGGCTGAGGCTGACATCACTCACGTCAACATGGGCCAGGAGCGTGCGCAAGACGCGACCGAACTGAAATTTGGCATTGCGGTGCGCGACAGGGCGCACCTGGCTACCGTACTGCGCAACGTCAAACGCACGGCGTCGGTGCTGCGGGTGCAGCGGGCAAAACCGGGCGTTTAATTAGCTGGCGTTTAATCAGTTGGCGTTGTAGCGCCTGGCGTGGGGTAGTTCACGCTGATCACGCTTAAAACCCGCACACCTTCTGGCGTTTGCAAACTGACTTCGTCACCGACCCGCGCTTTGAGCAGCACCCGCGCCACCGGCGACACCCAGCTGACCTGCCCGGCCAACGTGTCCGCCTCGTCAATGCCCAAAATCGTGACGCTGCGCTCAGTGGCCACATCATCCTCATAAGTCACCGTGCAGCCAAAAAACACCTGGTTTTTGCCGTGGTGAATCGACGGATCGGTGATTTCGGCAATTTCCAGCCGCTGGGTTAAAAACCGGATACGCCGGTCAATCTCGCGGAGGCGCTTTTTGCCGTACAGGTAGTCACCGTTTTCAGACCGGTCTCCGTTGCTGGCCGCCCAGTGCACCACATCGACGATTTTGGGCCGTTCAACATCCATCAGGTTAAGCAATTCACCCCGCAAACGCGCATAGCCAGCAGGCGTGATGTAATTTTTACCGCCCTGCAGCAGCGGCGGCAAAGCCAGGTCGTCGTCGTCTGAATCGGTTTCTTTGGTGAAGGCTTTGTTCATGGTGTGGCGGCGCTTGCACTGCAGCACCGCAGAAAAGTTTCAGTCGTCATGATATGCCACCGACTATTAATTTGGTAGCTGCTCGCGCCCGTAAATATTAGGTTTTAGGCGGTTTTGGCTACTTTTTTACAAAACGCGCTGATTTTGAATTTTTTTTGACGGTTCAGCCGTCTTTAGGTATGTTTTAGGGCCCAAGCCCAATAAATTCGGGCGCGAGCAGCTCCTGATTCAATAGCGCCTGCTATCAGGACAGCAAAAAAAATAGCCTAGAGGGGTAAGCCTCTAAGCTATGGTTCTAGAACGTTAATTCTGGTGCGGCTGGCAGGAATTGAACCCACGACCCCTTGGTTCGTAGCAATTTTTTTGATTGTCCAGCAACATTCAACAAAATCCATTTATTCAATTAAATCAACAACTTAGGAAGTGACATCGTTCAGCGAAATCCAGCATAATCCAATAAAAGCCGATGTTTTTTCGGACACCGTTCGGACACGGAAGCATTTTCCCCGACCCCTTGGAACTGATTATGGGTAACCTGACTGTAAAGCAAATCGACAACGCGCGGCCGAAAGATAAGCCATACAAACTGACCGACGGCGATGG
Organism: Polaromonas sp.; assembly: GCA_025363315.1. Classification (GTDB taxonomy): domain Bacteria; phylum Pseudomonadota; class Gammaproteobacteria; order Burkholderiales; family Burkholderiaceae_C; genus Polaromonas. Next base: position 13,417 of record JANYED010000167.1, on the reverse strand, counting down.
CTTACAACTGCGGATAGCTACAGATGGCGCCAAGAGTTGGCTGGTCAGGTACATGCTGGATGGCAAAGAGCGCCAGTACCGGTTGCCAGAACTCTACGGTGACGGTGACGGCCGACTCGGGCTCAAGGAGGCGCGCGAAGAAGCAACTCTTATTCGATCACTCGCACGCAAGGGTATCGACATTCAAGTCAAAGTCGATGAAGAAAGAAAAGCGGAACTGGAGCGCATCGCACATGCCAAATCACATGAGAAGACCCTCCAGGATCTTTTCGACGAGTGGGTCAAAACTGTTGATCGGAAAGATGGTGGTAAGGAGCTACAGCGGTCTTTCAAACGCGACGTCTTTCCAACTATTGGCGACTACCAACTCGGCAAGGTACACCCCGAGCATATTGAAAAAATATTACGCGAGGTTGTAAAACGTGGATCACTTCGTACTGCAGTTGCACTCTTTGCCGACATAAAGCAGATGTTCCGCTGGGCCGCTCGAAAGCGCGCTTGGAAGACTCTTTTTGAGAACCCAACGGACGAAATTGATCTTCGGAAAGACAAGATACTTCCACGTGAGTACGAGGGCGGTGAGCGAACCAGAGCTTTGAGCGAGGATGAAATTTGTGAACTTGCTCGGAAATTGCCAGACTCGGGGTTGATGCCGAAGAGTCAGATCGCGATATGGCTAATGCTGTCGTGCTGTTGCCGGATCAGCGAGGTTATTCAAGCTCGATGGGAGCATGTGGACTTCAAGAAAAAGGAATGGGTGATTCCAAAAGAACATTCAAAAAATGGCAAAGCTCACACCATTTACCTGTCTGATTTTTCCATTAACCAGTTCAATGCGCTGAAGAAACAAGCCGACAGTAAGGTATGGTGCTTTCCAGACACCACCGGAAAAACTTTTGTCTGTGCCAAATCTACGACCAAACAAATACGCGACAGACAAATGGCTGGTCAAGGTCGCAAGCCCATGAAAAACAGGACGAAGAACTCCGACGCACTATTGCTAACCGGCGGCGACTGGGTTCCACATGACTTGCGCAGGACCGGAGCTACGTTAATGCAGTCGATCAAAGTTGTACCGGCAATTATTGAGCGCGTTCTGAATCATGTGGAGCCAAGCAAACTGATACGCACCTACCAAACGTACGACTATGCGGAAGAGAAGCGCGAAGCCTGGAATCGCCTCGGCAATAAGCTCGCTGAGCTTTTGTCATAGTTGGCGTAACGCCAGAGAATCAAAATGTCCACGCCTTTCAATATCGACTACTTGAGATAAGACTTCAGCACCGCAACGACTTCTTCAAGGTCTTGCTCCCTTTTGGCGGCATCAACAGCGCCTGCACCCAGGTGATCGCGCAAGTGATGTTCCAGAACTTCTGACATAAGACCATTGACTGCACCACGGATAGCTGCGATCTGCTGCAATACCGCTGCGCAATCCGCCTCCGCTTCAAGCGCCTTTTCCAATGCATCTGACTGCCCGCGAATGCGTCGCACGCGGGTGAGTAGTTTGGCCTTGCCTTTGATCGTGTGCGCCATTTGTCATCTTCCTTTTCATCAATATATTATACTGGGGTATAGTATCGGCGTCTGCGCTTAGCGCACTTTTTCCAGACTTAATCACTCCAATGCCACCCATCGCAGAACTCATCCAACAAGGGGCCACGAACTTGTGGGTCTTCGTCCCCACAGCCATTTTGCTTGGGGCTTTGCATGGTCTTGAGCCTGGACACTCTAAAACAATGATGGCGTCGTTCATCATCGCGGTTAAGGGTTCCGTTGGACAAGCCGCCTTGCTCGGACTTTGCGCTGCATTCTCCCATTCGCTGGTTGTTTGGGCGCTAGCGGCAGTGGCATTGAAGTTCGGAAACGAATTGATTGCTGAACGGGCAGAACCCTATTTCATGCTTCTTTCTGCCGTGGTGGTGCTCGCCGTATCCGTGTGGATGTTTATGCGTACGCGGCGTGACGAGTTGGCGGCAAAAGCACAGCAACGTGCACCACATGGCGGCAAGATCATCAATACGGGACATGGATTCGTCGAACTGGAGGTTTTTGAGACAGGAATGCCGCCCCGGTTTCGCCTTCACGCCTATGACTCTTCCATGGAAAGCGAGCCCTTCCATGACCACGATTCAGTATTCATCGAAACTGTTCGCCCGGACGGTACCAAGCAGACTTTTGAACTCAAAGCCACTGGCAGCTATTTGGAGTCGCCTCAGGAAGTCCCTGAGCCGCACGAATTTGAAGCGGTTTTGAGTATGGGACATGGGGACCACACACATCGTTTTGAAGTCAAATTTTACGAAGATGACCACGCCCATGGTGATCATGACCACCCGCACCATCACCCGCACCATCATGACGTGAGTGACGACCTGCTGGGAGGTGATGGCACCTACCAAGACGCCCATGAGCGTGCCCATGCGGAAGATATCAAACGTCGCTTCGTCGGTCAGAAAGTAACGACAGGGCAGATTGCGATGTTTGGCTTGACGGGTGGTTTGGTGCCATGCCCCGCATCAGTGACCATACTGATAATTTGCCTGCATCTGAAGCGATTCACGTTAGGCGCTGTCATGGTTGCGAGTTTTAGCTTTGGTTTAGCTATTTCAATGGTAGGCGTTGGTGTCATAGCTGCTTGGGGCGCGCGCCAGGTTGGAAAACGCTTTGGCAACGGTAAGTTCAGTGATCTGGCCCGCAAAGTGCCATATTTCTCAAGCGGATTAATGGCGTTTGTTGCAGTCCTCATGGGCATTCAAGCTTTGATGCAACTGACGGCGAATTGATGCTTCTGTTAAAGCGTTTCTGGGGAGAAACTGGACTTCAGATCATCGATTGCCTCTGCGTCAACACACTTGACTTCACCAATCGTGTCGAAATGGCTTTGCAATTTGGCAAGACCTTTGACCATGTAGCTTCAGGTTTGGCCGGTGAGCACGTAGTTAATTGCCTTTTTGCCTTGCCCGGTAATTTATAAATGGAAGCTCTGTTCACTTCAATGGGCGTTGTAGCTCTGGCTGAGATTGGCGACAAGACACAGCTTCTCGCCTTCGTTCTGGCTGCGAGATTCAAGAAACCCCTTCCCATCATTGCGGCGATTCTTTGCGCAACCCTGGTTAATCATGGTCTGGCTGGTGCATTGGGCGCCTGGATCACCTCCATGCTGACCCCTGAGGTTTTACGTTGGGTTGTCGGGGTGTCATTTCTCGGCATGGCGGTATGGACCATGATTCCGGACAAAATTGAAGATGAAGAGACACACGTCGCCAACCACCTGGGAGTATTTGGTGCCACGCTGGTGACGTTCTTTTTGGCAGAGACGGGCGACAAGACGCAGATTGCCACAGTCGCCATGGCTGCGCACTTTCCGAATCCGTTGATGGTCGTGATCGGCACCACGCTGGGCATGCTGATCGCTGATGTTCCCGCAGTGTTTGTCGGGGACCGCTTCTCCAAGAAAATACCCATGAAGCTTGTTCACTCAATTGCAGCGGTAATATTTGCCATCATGGGTGTTTTGACTTTGTTTAAAGTCGACTTCTATTTAGGTAATTAACCCCGACCTGCGGATGGAAAAAGGGATCAACCATGGTGACTCAAACTGCACAAAAGATTTTCCGACGACTCGGCCCTGGCCTTATTACGGGCGCAGTAGATGACGATCCAAGCGGCATTGCCACTTATTCCCAAGCCGGTTCCCAGTTTCGATTCGGACTGGTCTGGACTCTGCTGCTGACTACGCCGCTGATGATTGGCATTCAGATGCTTTCAGCCAGAATTGGCTGGGTCACGGGCGAAGGCTTGGCGTCAAACATCAACAAATTGTTTCCCCGCTGGCTAACTGTCGGTTTGGTGAGTTTGTTGGTGATCGCTAACACCATCAACATTGCCGCTGATATTGGTGCCATGGGCGAGGCCGTCCGATTACTGGCTGGCGGTAACCAGACGTTATATGTCCTAGGCTTCGGTGCACTCTGTATCGCAACCCAAATATTCTTTTCTTACGAGCGTACAGTTCGCATACTCAAGTGGCTCACACTGGCGCTGTTTGCATACGTAGCGGTTATTTTGACCGTATCTGTTCCATGGCACCAGGCAATAACTGAGTCATTGCAACCCTGGACGTTTTTTCCGACAGATTCATCTCTGAAGGAATACGCCGCGATGATCGTTGCGGTACTCGGAACCACCATCAGCCCATACTTGTTCTTCTGGCAGGCTTCGCAGGAGGTAGAAGACAGCCACAGCAGGCCTGATGCGGAAAAGCTGAAGAGCGACCCCAAATATGCTGCCAAGCAGTTGTCGCGCATCAAGTTAGACACTTTCTTCGGTATGACCTTTTCTAATGTAGTTGCCGTATGCATCGTTGTAGCGACTGCGGTCACATTGAATCTTAAAGGGGTCACGAATATTCAGACTTCGGCGCAAGCGGCAGAAGCTTTGAGGCCCATTGCCGGCGAATTCGCGTTCGTGGTCTTTGCTTTGGGAATCATTGGTACCGGACTTCTTGCTGTACCTGTGTTGGCTGGCTCCGCCGCATTCGCCGTTAGCGAGCTTTACGGTTGGAAGGCTGGCCTGTCCAAGGGGTTTCACGAAGCAAGAGGTTTCTACCTCATCATCGTGGCCGCTACTGGCATTGGCACGCTGATGGGCTATTTTGAGCTTGACCCCATTAAGGCACTGGTCTGGAGCGCCATTGTGAATGGCGTTATTTCGGTGCCCATCATGGCTGCGCTCATGTGGATTGGGCAGTCCAAACGTTTGATGGGGAAATACACCATCAGCACGCGCCACAGGTTCTTTGGCTGGGGAGCGACTATTGTTATGGCTGTGGCGGTGGTGGTGATGTTTGCGACGAGTTTTTGACGCGCGCGTAGCCGGGTAGCAGGAAAGTCAAGAACGATTTGTTTTTATAGATTAGTCCTCCTGGTCAGCAAAAGCACCGGGACGATCTGATCGGACATAACCGACTCAGCGGACATCCCGTACGGCGTAATCATCACGAAGTCGAGATCGTTTGCAGTGAACTGGCGAATTGCATTCATCAATTTGATTTGCGAAGAAACTTGAATTGGATGTGCTGGCATAAGCGCAATCACCCCGCTGTCTTCAATTAACTTTTTATCCTCGGAAGCGGCAAAAAACCTAGCCTCCGCCTGAAGCCAAATTCCACCCGCCACTGTCGATGGAAACTTATGAGTGCCAAAGACTGATCGTAGTTCTTCCCAATTTACGCAGTTAGCGAGCCCTGGTGCCATGAGTGCTGCCAGCATGCTGAACACGTGAATTGCTGACCGATCGCTATCCCCCTCGTCGGTTGCAACGAATCCATCAATTCCACTGCAATCACCCCAAGATCCTGGTGACGGGCTTACTGCAATTGCCAAGACAAGCTGGTGATGCTGGCTTTTCCGAAGTCCAGCCATAACATCTTGAATCTGCCGCGAGATTTCTGCTGAATAAGCGGGGGGTAGCGAAAAGACGACATGCACAGAGGCAGTGACCCGGCTGTGGAGCAATTGGAGCAACCACCCATCCAGGCCACAACTAACGGGCAATTGCTCGAATGTTGACTGCGCAGCTATGTACGTACCGACCAAGTTCCGTGCAGCTTGACGTTGGGCGGATGATGGGTTCACAGCCACCAGCACCGTCATCAACTGCTCTTCTTCCGTGTCGCTGGGGTCATCGGTTGCACAGTGCGCCAGCCGTGCTTCACAGATTAGGACCTCAACACCGTTTTCCAGATTCGGTAAGGCTGGCGCATTTAACAGTGGTGTGGCATAGCGCCCCATTGAAGTACCCCCACTCGTTGATAAGACCAGCTTCCGATTGTTGGCTGATGACTTCCATTGAACTGTCTAGTTTTTTAAAAAGAAAACTGACTGAACGTAACTCTGGGCATCAGCGCGTGATTGTCTGAACGCCTTCTCATTGCGTCCGTAATGCACCCCACGTTTACTGCACGTCGAAAAAAATGATTCAAGCTTCGCAGGCTCAATCACTTCACCTGTCTTCTCGACCGTAATCGTCCATGGCTCGATATCCCAGCGCAAAACTCCGCATAGGCTAGCGGTTGTTCCATTGGGATACCAACTGACTGGAATCATGGAGTCCCATGCATGATTTGCACCGGCATAGCGTATTGTTTTGACCGGCGTGCCAGCGTCTTCATAGTGCTTCGCAAGGGCTTCACATGGTTCCGCTGTGGAGTAGTCGTCAAGCTCACCAACTAAATTCAGCATGGGCGCTTTGGTCAACTGCGAAGACCAGTACACCTGGCTGCATCCGGCATAGGTCGGAATGTGTAATGCGAATTTCAGGTCTGACTTGATGACGGCGCGGCGTAATGGCTCCACTGCTGTCCTGAACGCAACCTCTCCCCCTTTCGAGAAGCCCATCACACCTATCCTGTTGGCGTCTATTCGAGGATGGGTTGCGAGAACTTGAAGTGCAGTGAACGCATCCATCAAGTTGGCGGCGGTGGATAACAGTGTTTGGTCTTCGACCATGCTCCTGATCCCACGCGGTGCAAAGGAATTCACAGCGAACGTAGCCACACCAACTTCATTGAATGCATCAACCCACTGGGAGATCGCAGGGCCTAAGCCACCACTTCCGTGCATCAAGACAATGACCGGAACCTTCTCAGTCTCGGCCACCTTGGTGGAGAAAGACAAATCACCCCAAACCTTTTGTTCCACCCAATTCTGACGTCGTTCGCGCGCCAGATCAAACATGGTCTTGGTCGTGTAGCTCTGAAACTCGATCCGACCTTTGGCCTTGGCATCAAGTGTTTGGGCGTGTGAGGGGGAGAAGGTTATTAAAAGCAGTAAAGATATCCAGGTGGACAAAAGAATGTTCATATTGTTTTTTCTCCATTGAAAATTTATCAAGCAGCCTGTTTTAAGCGGTTGAAATATCTGCTGAGGCCACTTGATCCAGCAAGTTTCTTATCACAGCAGACTGAGTTGGCTGCGCTCTTTGTACGACGAAATGATTTTGACTGGATTCATTACAGATACCAACACCCCCAGTTAGCCCCTCAAAACCCACCGTTAGTGCCACCGTTTGAGGGTCGGATTGGCGACCCTGTGGACTACAAGGTTCGGCGTTTCTGGTGAGTTGTGGTGACGGAAACGGGTTTTGCGGTCGAACTTCGCTTCAATGCTCTTGGCATCCAAGTGAATCTGGTCGACTAAGCTTGTTCAGCGCCACAAACCGCTCGTGGACGGTCATTGCAAAGGGCTGACCCAACATCGCTTCTGTGTCCTCGGCATCCAGGTACTCGATGTCATATTCATTCACCCGCAGGGTCTCAAGAATTTCGATATCCAGAATGGTGGTCATGGCCAACAACTCCGTCTCTGAATATCCCCCGTCGTGAACATGAACCCTTCCCCAGAGTTCCAGAAACAGGGTCGATTGCAGCATGTTCCACTGGCAGTGTTCCACCATGCAGCCGTCCAGCGCCGATCCAGGTGGGAAGTCCCAGTAAATCGGCGCATCGGTGTGGCGCACGCTCATGGAGGCGATAGCATGCTTCTTACTGACGTTCGCCAGAAATCGCAGCGTCTTGCACAGCTCGGCTGTCACCCGTACGGCAGCGAAGAGGGGTGAATCTATGACCTTGCCGTACTTATCGGTGATCGCTAGAACCAGCGTCGGGTCATTCGTCAGAGTTTTTTTCATGCAAGCCTTTCGCTAGTTGTTGTATTTCCAGGTTTGACGACAACGATGCTGTCTAAACTGACCTGCCACGTTCCACCGTTCAAATAACGAAGAGTCGGTCCCGGCCGGGTTTTGCCGGTGCTTTGTAGTTCTAACCGGGCGTTGAACATTGACAGATGCGGTGCCTCGGCATTCGGATCGAGCAGTAACAGCGCGGTTGGTTGTGCGTCGGTGCCAGGCTGCTCCCAGCCCACAACAGTTGTCCAGTGGCTCCAGGTTGGGGAAGATAAGCGAACCAGCGGCACCTGACCAAAATCTATTGCCGTGGACGCCAGCGTGGCCATCCGCTTGCCGCTGCGTTGCGCGGTCACATCACCGCTAATGGCGGGCGCAAGCGTAGCCACCAGCTGCCTCATCTGAAGGTCGGTCGTACCCTCGCTGCACCAGTTGTGCACGTGTTGCCAGAATCGGCGCAGTGACGCGTTGGCACCCTGCTGGTCTATCACCTTCGAGCGCGGCCAGCCGCGCAGTATCAGAACGGCCTGAAGCAATGACCATGGCCCGCAAAGACAGTCTTCGGCTGGCTGCGGCAAATGCAGCATGCTGTGGCGTTGGTCTTTGCGTCCTTGATTCAGATATTGAACTTCGGTCTGGCCCTGTACGTTGGCAACAAACCGATGAACCAGACCCCCTTGTTTAATTTGCAACCCATTCTTCATGTTTAAGCTTGGCATCAGTAATCTCCAGGTGTGAGGACGCAGGTCGACCGGCGCACTCCTCCCTCATCGCACGCCTCCGTGATAACCCAGAGCCGCTCGGATTCGGTATCTGATGCATTCGGATACGCCGAGGTCACTACATAGGCGCTGAATAAGCGTGCGCCACTGACCAGCGCACGATCGTTAAAGTCTTTGTCTTCCACACCTAGATCGCCCCAGTCCCCCTGCAAGTGACGCCTGAGTAGTTGCCAGGGGTTCATTCCCAGCCGCTCAAGTACGGTGCGTGCAGCCGCGGTTGCGACCACCTGACCCAGTGCGAAGGTCGTGGGTGGGCGCGGCGCAGATTCGTCCCTACCGCTCATAAAACCCCCTTTGCAATCTCAGCAAGCCGACCACGTCGCAAGCTCAGTGCGGAATAAGGGGTGGGGTCAATACCAACTGTCTTTAGCCTGTTCTTCACCACCACGCTGATCCAGGGTGCTTCCAGCCGGTGTGCGGTGGGGTCACCCCCTCGATCAAAGCGACGCAGCAGCGGACCACCTTCTAGGTCAAGCGCAGCGTGTGAAATCCAGTCTTTGGTCGCGGTCGCAGCGCACAGTTCGCGACCGGTTATGGGTACGGCGACTGTCCGTCCCGTTGTCTGGCCCGATGCGTCCTCACCATCGCGCAAGCTCACGACCATCACATCGTTGGTGAAGCGGATGTCAGTGACATCAAGTGCAGCCAGCGCGGCACGAGAAAGTGCAGCGCCAAACCCCAAAAGCAGCAAGCAGCGGTCACGGCGGTCCAGCCCGTTTGTTCCCATCGCGTCCAGAGCCTTGGCAAGCATGGCGCGCGTTATGGGTTTAGCTTTCTGTGGCTCCTTGCGCTTCGGAGTTGATCCAGCCTTTCCCAGAACAAAGCCCTGCTGTAGTTGACGCATCACCGCTCGAAGTGACGGATCGTCTGTTGGACTTGGGTAACCCAACCGCACGTGTTCGTAACGGAGTGCTTGCACCCGCAAATAGATAGTTGCAGGCGCGACCTTATTGCGCTGCACGGTGATGTACCGCTCGACGGTGGCACGGTCACATGGCAGCTTGCCACCGAACACCTCGTGGAAGTGGCGCAAGGCCTTGGTGTAGGCAGTGGTCGTCGAAGCCTTGAGACTGAACGAACGTCTGGGTGGCGGCATTGGCCGTGAGGCCTGCAGGGTGTGTGGAACTGATACTGGAATGGCTATGTCCATCTGGAACTCCTGTGTTGGTAGTGGTGTTCCCAGCCCTGACAACTGTTCGCCATTGAAAAGCAAGCGCCCATGCGGCGGCCCACCTGGCGGTGCAGCGTGCGTGAAAGCACGGCTGCGCAACGCATGGCGTTCAGAAAATCAAAAAGCGGGGGGAGATTGGTACGGAGACGGTGCCAGCACAAGGACGATTCGCGAGAACGACTCGGTGTGCCTCACCCCTTGCAGCGGGTGGGTACGAGCAGCCTAGCCGCTGCCCTTACTTCACTTTTACAAGTCGGTTTAATCGCTGGTAACGATGCCGACGAGTTGCTGTAAGTACTTGAATTTTAACATATAAATGCTAATTTTTACAGCAAAATAGCGTCTGAAAGTGCCGTTTTATCGCGGTAACTGAGTGGTGAGGTCGCTGTTCGCTGGCGGTATTTCGTGGCGTTTATTGATTACCACGGCGCTGGCTGGCCGAACAAATCGTCGTTCAATCCATGGCATGTTCGGAAAAAGTAGTGGTGGCGGTAACTGCGTTGGTGCGACGCAGGTGGCAGTCGGACAGCAATTACTGATCGCAGCCATTGGCTCTAATTTCTGCAACAGTCGGCAGAACACGGAAGTAGTTTGCTTAAATGTTGAGCACTCTCTTTGTTGCTTTGGGGCTGTTTTGCGGTTACGACGCCAAAATTAAGCGCACTGGCTTGCGTTACATTGATCGACAACTTGTCGTTATCACGATCCCAAGACGAACCCAATAACAAGATATTCATGGCCCTCAAGAAATCCGAGCTTTATTCTTCCCTTTGGTCTGGCTGCGACGAACTGCGCGGCGGCATGGATGCCAGCCAGTACAAAGACTATGTGCTGGTGCTGCTCTTCATCAAATACGTCAGCGACAAATACGCGGGCCAGCCCTTTGCCCCCATCACCATTCCACCGGGGGCTAGCTTTGCCGACATGGTGGCGCTCAAGGGCAGCAGTGACATTGGCGACCAGATCAACAAGCGCATCATCGCGCCGCTGGCGAATGCCAACAAGCTCTCAGACCTGCCGGACTTCAACGATGCCACCAAGTTGGGCACCGGCAAAGAGATGGTGGAGCGGCTCACCAACCTGATCGCCATCTTTGAGAACAAGGCACTGGACTTCTCCAAGAACCGCGCCGATGGTGACGACATTCTGGGCGATGCTTATGAATACCTGATGCGCCACTTTGCTACCGAGAGTGGCAAGAGCAAGGGCCAGTTCTACACCCCGGCAGAGGTCAGCCTCATCATGGCGCGGGTCATCGGCATCCGTGAGGCCAAGACTACCAACGACACCACGGCGTATGACCCAACGTGTGGGTCCGGCTCGTTGCTCTTGAAAGTGGGCGACGAGGCCACCGCCAAGATCACGCTCTACGGCCAGGAGAAAGATGCGGCCACCAGTGGCCTGGCCCGCATGAACATGATCCTGCACGACAACCCCACCGCGCTCATCGTGCAGGGCAACACGCTGGCCGACCCCAAGTTCAAAGAGGGGGCCACGCTCAAGACCTTTGATTACGTAGTTGCCAATCCACCATTCAGCGACAAGCGCTGGAGCACCGGGCTGGACCCGGCGAATGATGCATTCGAGCGTTTCCAGTCTTTCGGCACACCGCCCGACAAACAAGGCGACTATGCCTACCTGCTGCACATCGTGCGGTCGCTGAAAAGCACTGGCAAGGGCGCGTGCATCTTGCCGCACGGCGTGCTGTTTCGCGGTGGGGCTGAGGGGGCTATCCGCCGCAACCTGGTGCGCAAGGGCTACATATTGGGTTTGATTGGCCTGCCAGCCAACCTGTTTTATGGCACCGGCATACCGGCCTGCATCATCGTGCTGGATAAGCAGGAGGCCCATGCCCGCAAAGGCATTTTCATGATAGACGCCAGCGGCGGCTACATGAAAGACGGCCCCAAGAACCGCCTGCGTGACATGGACATTCACAAAATTGTTGACGTGTTCACCAAGCGGCAAGAAGTGCCCAAGTACGCCAGCATGGTCAGCTTTGCAGACATCGAGAAGAACGACTTCAACCTCAACCTGCCGCGCTACATCGACAGCCAAACGCCCGAAGACCAGCAAGACATCGAAGCCCACCTCAAAGGCGGCATTCCTGCTGCCGATGTGGATGCGCTGCAAGCCTACTGGGCTGTCTGCCCACAGTTGCGGCAATCGCTGTTCAAGGCCAACCGCCCTGGCTACCTTGATTTGGCTGTAAGCAAGACGGCCATCAAACCCGCCATCTACGAACACATCGAGTTTGCCGCCTTCATCACCCGCATGAACACCGTGTTTGACCAGTGGCGGGACCAGAGCGCCCAAACGCTCAAGGCCTTGCAAGGCGGCTGCCACCCCAAGCAAGTCATCACCGCGTTGGCAGAAGACCTGCTGGCCCACTACACTGGCCAACCGCTGATTGACCATTACGACGTGTACCAGCACCTGATGGACTACTGGGCGCAAACCATGCAGGACGATGCCTACCTGATCGCCACCGACGGTTGGCGGGCCGAGACCTACCGCGTGATTGAGCGCGACAAGAAGGGCAAGGAAAAAGACAAGGGCTGGATGTGTGACTTGGTGCCCAAGGCACTTATCGTGGCCCGCTACTTTGCCAAGGATCAGGCCGCAATCGACAAAGCCTCTGCCGAACTGGAAAGCGTAACCGCCCAATTGGCCGAGCTGGAAGAAGAGCACGGCGGTGAAGATGCCGCGTTTAAAGGCTTCGATAAGGTCAACAAGGCCAGCGTGACCGAGCGCCTGCGCGAGATCAAAGGCGATAAGTCTGCCAAGGATGAAACGATAGTGCTGAACACGTGGCTCAAGCTCGCCAGTGAAGAGGCTGACCTGAAGCGGCGCGTCAAGGAACTGGACGCCGCGCTAGACGCCGCTGTTTACGCCCACTATCCGAAACTGAAAGGGGCCGACATCAAATCGCTGGTGGTGGACGACAAGTGGCTTGCGGTGCTGAGCGCCGCTATCCATGGCGAAATGGACCGCATCAGCCAGGCCCTGACCCAGCGCGTGAAGGAGTTGGCCGAACGCTATGACACGCCCATGCCGCAGATGGTTAGCCGCGTGAGCGAGTTGGAGGCCAAGGTGAACCGGCATCTGGAAAAGATGGGGTTTGCATGGAACTGAGGGAACCCAGCGCGAGGTATCTGGTGCAGCCAAGCCACAAACAGACGGAAGTAGGGACGATTCCACGAGATTGGGAAGTGTCCGCGCTGGGTGAATTGATAACCGAAATGCGAGGAGGTGCGCCTCTCAGCCCGTCCGACTTCACGGCTAGTGGAGTAAAGGTACTCCCGAAGGGTGGTGTGGGCCGGACTGGGTGGTTAAGGGTTGAAGATTCCGACTTGCAATATTGCTCAGAACGCTACGCGTTGGCTCACCGCCGCAATAAATTGGACGAGACCTTTACTATTGTCGTGTTGCGCGATCTTGTGCCGAGCGGCCCAAGCATTGGGTTGATGGTGCAGATTCGTGAGCCCGAGTCTTATGTGCTGGCGCAGGGCGTCTATGGCTTTAAGGTTAACAACCGGGCCGTACCTGGTTATCTGGTACAGCTTTCAAACACGGGCTGGTATCGCAAGCTCGCCAACTCGATCATGGTTGGTAGCACTCAGGTACACATTACTAATACAGCTTTCAAACTTGCCCGGGTTCCGCTGCCAGCCAAAGCCGAACAAGAAGCCATCGCCAAAGCCCTGAGCGATGCGGATGCCCTGATCGAATCCCTGGATCAACTCATCGCCAAAAAGCGTGACCTCAAACAGGGTGC
>JANYED010000369.1 GCA_025363315.1 Polaromonas sp. | reverse complement strand
CTGCGCAGGCCGAGGCGGCCCGCATTTTGGCGCACCCAGCGCCGAGCTGCAGATCGTGCGGCGGGCCTTGGGCGACGTGCCGCTGGTTGGCTTTTTTGCGGGCGGTGAAATTGCGCGTCATCACTTATATGGCTACACCGGGGTGTTGACGGTCAATTCTTCGGGCTCCAGCTCTTCGCGGATTTCAGCGCAGACACGAATCAAATCAGCGCGCGCAGCCTGCGCATTGCGTTCGCAAAACGCCAGCGTCATGCCCACTACTGGCGCGTCGCTCACGGCAATACCGCGGCGGCTCGGGTCCAGTCCGATGATGTGGCGTACCACCACCTCGGCGCCAAATTGGCCGGGGCGATCCAGTTGCCGGTCGTTCAAGGCTTCCAGCGGGTTGCTTAAACCCACCAGCGTGCTGCGCACCTTGGCCAGCGCTTCGCGCGGTTGGTCCAGCGTGACGCCCAAGGCTGTCAGCATCACATCCAGTGCGGGTTCACCGTCAAGCTCGGTCACGACGTTGCCTTCGCAGGCTGTGATTTCGAAATTGCCCGTTATGGGCTGACAGCCCTGGGTGACGCGCGACATCAATGCAGCCTCTTGCGTGAACGCCACACCGCTCAAGCCGCCGCTGAACACGCCACTGGCTGCACCATGGCCCTTGACATTGCCGTAACCACTGAGTGCAAACTGCACGGTTTTGCTACGGCTGGCAGCCAGGCCGCCGAACACATAACCACTGTCCGTGCGCTGCGCCATCTCGCTGATGAGCTCTGCGACATCGGGTGTGCCTGAATCAGCATGTACCAGCGCAGTGTGTGCCTTAAAACGGCCGCTTGCGGCTGACGGCAATGGCGACACGCCCGAGAACACGCGGTACTGGTCGTGCGGCAGATCACACAGCATCACGGCCAGGGCGGGTTCGTCAAAGTACTCGACATTGTTCGACGCAATGCCCACGCCGACGGTGCCGCACCAGTCGGTGACTTCGGGCAGTTCCGCGCTTAAATGGTCAAGAATATCTTGCGCATGGGCCGCGTAATGGTCGGTGATGTACAACACGCCCAGCGTGGGCGCGGTGGCGTAACCCGCAAGCGCCATATGGGCGCGCAGCTGCGCCAGAACCAGGCCAGCGGCCATCGGCCATTGCGGGTGGGTGGCGTGACCATAGGGAAAGAGAAGCATGCGGAGTCAGGTAAAAAAGGTTGATCGGGTGGTTTGTCGGCTGATTTACTGGCTGATTTACCGGCTGATTTTGCGCGCCGTCTTGGTGGCGGCTTTCCTGGCGACGGGTCTGGTAGCCGGCTTCTTGATAGTTGGCTTTTTGGCAGCTGGCGCGGCAACAGGTGTGGGCCAGGCCTGCGCACCGCCAAACACCGAGTTTTTTGCGGTGTTGATCGCTGCGCGGCCGGCATCTGCAACCGTTTTACCCGCATTGCTAGCCATACCTTTAGCCATGTCGGTTGCGGTTTTCATCGCATCTTTGGCCAGCCCGGTGGCCATGCTTTTGGTGGTGTCGATGGCGGTTTTTCTGGCCGCGTCTTTCATCGCATCGGCTGCGATGGTTTGAAATTGCTGCGTCAGCGCACCCCACCACTGCATCGGGTCGACCACACCGGGTGCAGATGATGGTGCGGGTGCTTCGGCTTTAGGCGGTGACTTTTTAGTCGCTGCTTTCTTGCCAAAACTGGTGGGCGGTACCTCCAGGCCCGCAAAGGTTTTGGCCTTGTCGGCCATGCCTTGCACGCCGCCTGCCACCGTGTCGGCGACTTTCAACTTGAAGGCATTGGCCACGTCACCCATGTTGAAGTTCATGCCCTTGAGCGTGGCCAGCGTCATTTTTTGCACCTCCAGCGCCTGAATGGTGGCTTTCAGGGCTGTGGCGTTTTGGTCCAGCCAGAACTGCACTGACTTGAGCTCGCCAATGCGCTTGTCCAGCTCTTCGACGTTGAGCGTCGGGGCGACCCAGCTGCCCAGGTTGGGCAGTTGCGGAATTCTCTCGGCTGCGCTGCCTGCAGCCTGGGTTGCCAGGTTTTGCAAAAAGTCAAAGCCCGGCACGAACTTGCCAAAACCCGAGAGGGCTGAAGTGTCTGAATCGCTCATGGTTGTCTCCTGCTTGATGTGTATGCCCTTTATTGTGCAACGCGTCGGCCCGGGAGCATAGCGTTTTAGTCTGCCATGCCTCAAAAAAGCCCGTTTTGACTGTTTTACCTGACAAAAATGCCGCTAGGCCAATAGATTCGGGCGCAAGCAGCTCCTGATTTAATAGTAAATGGTAGGTCGCAATTGCGCCAAGACAACGCCCGCCTGCTAAGCTTGCATCATGAAGAGCCTTTTCCACTTCGCCTTCAATGTGACTGACCTTGACATCGCTCGCCAGTTTTACGGCACCGTGCTGGGCTGTGCCGAAGGGCGTTCTACCGACACTTGGGTAGATTTTGACTTTTTCGACCACCAGATTTCGCTGCACTTGGGCGAGCCGTTTAAAACCGAAAAAACCGGCCGGGTGGGCGATACGCTGGTGCCCATGCCGCACTTTGGCCTGGTGCTCGCGCTGCCCGACTGGCAGGCCATGGCCAAGCGCCTGAAGGCGGCCGACACCGCCTTCGTGATGCCGCCGCAACTGCGCTTTGCAGGCCAGCCGGGCGAGCAGCACACCATGTCTTTTTGCGACCCGTTTGGCAACCCGCTGGAGATCAAGGGCTTTACCTCGCTCGAAACCCTTTATAACGCTTGATTGACAGGCAAGGCCGGGTCAATTGCCGCGGTCCGACCCTACAATAAAAAGCTGCAGTTCAGGCCATATCGTCTGTCTGCTGCCCATACCTTAGCGGCTGCAACACTTATGCAAACTACCCACGACCCCTTGAATCAACACCCCACGCCTGTCGTGCACGGCACCCCCGAGTTGCGAGCCGAGTTGCGCGCCCAGGAGCGGCTTGTGCGTGAGAAGCGGCTCAAAAAAACCGTGCTTCGGGTCGGCATCAGCCTGCTGGCAGGGGTGGTTTGCGCCGGGTTGTTGGTGCTGACCGTGATGTACAGCTAGTCTTAACCGCCCGTTCAGGGTTGGGCCGCAGTCAGCGGCGCAATTTTTTGGTCAATCGCCCCGAAAACACTTTGCCCGTCCTTGCCCTTGGCCTCGATGCGAATCGTGTCGCCAAACTGCATGAATTCAGTCACGGGCTTGCCGCCTTCTATGGTTTCTATCGCGCGTTTTTCAGCGATGCAGCTGTAGCCGTGGGTCCAGTCTTTGTTGCTCACGGTGCCTGAACCAATCACGCTGCCGGCGCGGACGTTGCGGGTTTTGCAAATGTGGGCAATCAACTGACCAAAGTGAAAGGTCATTTCAGGTCCCGCCTCGCACATGCCGACCTTGCGGCCGTTCCAGGTGCTTTGCAGCGTCATGTGCAATCTGCCGCCTTGCCAGGCGTCGCCTAACTCGTCGGTTGTTACCGCTACAGGGCTAAATGCGGTGGCGGGCTTGCTTTGAAAAAAGCCAAAGCCTTTGGCCAGCTCGGCCGGGATCAGGTTGCGCAGCGACACGTCGTTGGCAAGCATCACCAGGCGGATGCCGTCAATGGCCTGCTCGGGCGTGCTGCCCATGCCCACGTCGGCGGTGATGACTGCAATCTCGGCTTCAAAGTCAATGCCAAATGCAACGCTCGCCACCACCACGTCGTCCCGCGGGCCAATGAAGTCGTCGCTGCCGCCCTGGTACATCAGCGGGTCGGTGTAAAAAGTGTCGGGCACTTCAGACTTGCGCGCTGCACGCACCAGCTCAACATGGTTTATGAACGCTGAGCCGTCGGCCCACTGGTAAGCGCGCGGCAGCGGGGCCATGCACTGGGCTGGCTCGAACGGGAACGCGTGGCGTGCCTTTGTGCTGTTCAAGGTCTCGTACAAGTCCTGCAACTGCGGCGACATGAAGTTCCAGTCGTCCAGCACCTGCTGCAGTTTGCTGGCAATGCCAGTTGCATAATGCGCGGTGGTCAGGTCGCGTGAGACGACAACAAGCTGGCCGTCACGTGAGCCGTCTTTGTAGGTGGCAAGTTTCATTGGAGTTCTTTCAATTTTGAGATCAAAGTTACGATAAGTAAAATCGATTTACCTAAATGTAATCATAGATTTGACGCCACAGCATGAAGCCGCAAGTTTTTTCACTGACCGACCACGATGCTGACACCGCGCCGCAGCGCGCCGGTATCCAGTCGGTCGAGGTGGGTTTTAGTTTATTGGAAGTTTTGAGCACCTCGCCAGGCCCACTCATGCTGCGCGACCTGGCTGCCAGCGCGGGCATGAACGCCGCTAAGGCGCACCGCTACCTGGTCAGCTTTCAGCGCCTGGAGCTGGTCATTCAGGATGCTGGCACCACCCGTTATGACCTCGGTCCCGCAGCTTTAAAGTTAGGGCTTGCTTCTCTTTCGCGCATTGATGGCGTTCGATTGGCGCGCCAGCGTATCAGCGGTTTGATGGAGCAGATTGGCCAGACCCTGGCACTGGCCGTGTGGGGCAATCAGGGCCCGTGCATCGTGCATTGGGAGGAGTCACCGCAGGCCATCACCGTCAATTTGCGGTTGGGTGATGTAATGCCGCTGCTGTCGTCGGCGACCGGCTTGTGCTTTTCCGCGTTTATGGCGGCGCGCCAAAACGCTGCAAAAGTGCGGCTTAAAGGGCTGCTCAAGGACGAGCTGGCCAATGCCCAAAAGTTGAACCGAAAGGACCTGCCCGCTAGCATGGCGCAAGTCACGGCGCTGCTGGACGAAGCGCGTGCGCATGGCGTAGCTAGAGTGGTCAACACGCTGCTGCCGGGTGTCGGCGGCTTTTGCGCGCCGGTGTTTGACGCCGACGGGCACATGGCGCTGGGCATGGTGGCGCTCGGTTCGCTCGCCACATTCGACCCCAGCTGGCATGGCAAAGTCGCCGGCCCACTGAAAGCGGCAGCCGCACAACTGTCAGCCGACCTGGGCTACGTTGCCGCATGAGCCAGGCCACGCCAGCAGGCGCCCCCACGTGGCGGCACATGGCAGGCCTGGCTGCAGTAGTGGCGCTGGTCCACGCGCTGCTGCTGGGCGCTTCACCGTTGCAAATGGGCACGCGCGCAGATCCCAATACAGCTGGCAGCACGGCGTTTGCCACACGCAGCATTGAGCCCGCGCCCGCTGCACAAACCATCGCCCAGGCATCGCAAAGTGCACCGCAGCCCGCACCACAGCCCGTGCGCGCAAAAGCCAGGCCGCAGCCGCCTAAAAAACCATTAAATGAGCCTGTAGGCCAATCAATACGGGCGCAAGCAGCTCCTGATTCAATAGCGCCTGAACTGCCTGCCGCGGTGGCGGAAAGTTCAATCCCCGCTACTACTCAGGCCGCCAGCACGTCGACCCAAACCGTCGTCGCAGATTCATTGCCTGCCGTGGCAACGGCAGCGGCTGCGACTGTAGCGACAGCCGCCGCGCCCCCCGTTGGCCCCAAAGCCACGCCGGTGATGGCCTTCAGCCTGCCGGGCTCGGTGCGGCTGCAGTACAAGGTGGTAGGCTTGGCCAAAAACCTGAACTACGAGGCCAAGTCCGAGCTGGCCTGGAAAACCAACGGCGACAGCTACGAGGTCATGATGAAGGTCAGCGCATTTTTGGTCGGCTCGCGCAGCATGACCAGCGTTGGCAAAATCACCGGCGCTGGCCTGGCCCCCATCCGTTTTGCCGACCAGTTCAGAAGCGAACTGGCCGCGCATTTTGAGGCCGACAAAGGCAAAATCACTTTTAGCGCCAACACGCCTGACGCCCCGTGGATCGAAGGCGCCCAAGACCGCGTCAGCGTGTTTGTACAACTTGGCGGCATATTGGCGGCCAGGCCGCAAGACTACCCAAAGGGCAGCACCATCACGCTGTACACGATTGGCCCGCGCGAGGCTGACACCTGGACGTTCGTTGTCGAGTCCGAGGAAAAGCTCAATTTGCTGGGCGGCGAGATGGCCAGCCTCAAAGTGATCCGCAAGCCGCGCCGCGAGTTCGACCAGAAAGTTGAGATCTGGTACGCACCGTCGCTGGGCTACCTGCCGGTACGCAACCGCATTACCCAGGAAAACGGTGATTTCATTGACCAGCAGCTCACCGAGGTAAGCAAACCGTGAAGTTATTTGGCAGGAATGTTCGCGAACTATTCACGAAATATTCATGAAATGTGCAGTAAGCGCGCAGTTTCCTGCCGCATTCGCGCAAATTGTCGCCTGACACTTGAACTTGGCACTATCGTTGCTATCTATCGATAAGATAAGCCAAGGACCAAACAATGCAAATGCTTTATGACTCGGAATCTTTTGTGGTGGTGCAAATTCACGCCAATGCGCCTGAAGAATCAGCACCGCCACCCACGGTGCCGCACATGGCTCGTAACGGCTTTGAGATTGTTGACAAACGCTCTGGCAAAGAGGTTTACCTTGACGGCTCATGGGCCGAAATGTTTCAGCAGCGCCTGAGCGCCTGGCAGCTCAACACACCGAGCCAGCAGGAAATTGAAGACACGCTGGAAGGCTACAGCGGCTTGGCGACCACGCCCATTTCGCTGCATTAGCGTTTAAAGTGGCGACCTGAGCCAGTTTAAACATGTCAGGACTTGCATGAAATACAAATTCGCTTTGCTGGTTACCGCTTTGGCGCTGAGTCATTCGATCAGCGCGAAAACCTTTAAATGGACCAGTGCTAGCGACATCCCCACGCTGGACATTCACTCACAAAACAACGCCTTGGGCAACGGCGTGCATGCGGCGGTGTATGAGTCGCTGGTGTACTACAACAGTAAAAGCTTCAAAATCGAGCCGCAGCTGGCGACCGCCTGGAAGCTGCTCAGCCCCAGCCAAATGCGCATCACGCTGCGTAAGGGGGTCAAGTTTAGCGACGGCAGCGCCTTTACCGCCGACGACGCGGTGTTCTCCTTGAACCGCGCGATGGCCAAAACGTCGAACTACGGTGTGTACGCCCAGGGCATCGACAAGATTCTCAAGGTCAGCGACAGCGACAGCGAGATCGACATCATGCTCAAAGCCCCCAACCCGGTGCTGATGAACCAACTCACCGAGTTGCGCATGATGAGCAAAGCCTGGTCTGAGAAAAACAAGTCCACCGAGCCGAAAGACATCAAAGCCAAGGACGAGAGTTTTTCGCACCGCAACGCGATGGGCACTGGCCCCTTTGTGGTCGAAAGCTGGCAACCAGACCAAAAACTGGTGCTCAAAAGCAACCCCAACTGGTGGGGCAAGCTTGACGGCAATGCGTCTGAGATCGTCTACACACCCATCAAGTCTGAAGCCACGAGAAACGCGGCGCTGCTGTCGGGCGAGGTGGACCTGGTGCTGGACCCAAGCCCGCAAGACTTGCCGCGCCTGCGCGCCAACAAGGATTTAAAAGTGCTGGATGGCGCTGAAAACCGCACCATCTTTTTTGGCATGGATCAGTTCCGCGACGAGTTGCCGGGCTCCAACATCAAGGGCAAAAACCCACTCAAAGACGTGCGGGTGCGCAAGGCGCTGGACCAAGCCATCGACATCGTCACCCTGAACAAAGTCACCATGCGCGGCCTGAGCCAGCCGACCGGCACACTGATTGCGCCGCAGGTCAACGGATGGACCAAAAAAGTGGATGCACGTTACCCATACAACGTGGAAGCGGCCAAAAAACTGCTGGCCGAGGCGGGCTACAAAGATGGTTTTGAGGTCGACCTGGCTTGCCCCAACAACCGCTACATCAACGATGAGGAAATTTGCCAGGCCGTGACCGCCATGTGGTCAAAAATCGGCGTAAAGGCCAAGCTGCGCACCCTGCCGCTGGTAACTTATTTCCCGATGATCCAGCGCTACGAAGCCAGCATTTACATGTTGGGCTGGGGCGTGCCAACATTTGACGCGCTGTACAGCCTGCAGTCGCTGGTGCGCAGCGTGGGCGTAGGTGGTGATGGCAATTACAACCTGGGTCGCTATTCCAATCCGCAAATGGACGCGCTGATCGAACGCATCAAAAAAGAAACCGACGCCGCCAATCGCAACGACCTGATTGAAAAAGCACTTGAGCTGTCCCACACGGATGTGTCTCACATCGCCCTGCACAACCAGATCATCCCGTGGGCAATGAAGAAAAACATCGACGTGGTGCACCGCGCTGACAACCGGATTGACTGGCGGCTGGTCAGGGTCAATTGATCTGGCGCTCTACACAAAAAGGCCTTTTGAGGCCTTTTTTAATTGGCTGGTATTGATGGCGCGTGTTAACGGGTCGTGTTAACGGGCACTTTCAATGGGTCGTGTCGATGGCGGTGTTGATGATGTGTATTAAGGTAATTCCCGTGGTGGCTCGCAATTTGCTACGCTAGCATCAAGACCCAATACGCAGTTTCATGTTTGCATTCATTCTTCAACGCCTGGTTCAAGCCGTGATCGTGATGATCGTGGTCACGCTGATTGCGTTCATGCTTTTTCAGTACGTGGGCGACCCGGTTGTGTTCTTGCTCGGTCAAGACGCTACGCCCGAGCAAATCAAAGCCTTGCGCGCCGACTTGGGGCTGGACAAATCGTTTGTGGTGCAGTTCTGGAATTTCCTGTTGAACGCCGTACAAGGCGAGTTTGGCCTGAGCCTGCGCCAGGGTGCCAAGGTGTCGCGTTTGATTTCTGAGCGCTTGCCCGCCACACTGGAGCTGGCGGGCGTTGCTGCCGTGCTGGCGCTGTTGCTGGGCATCCCGATGGGCGTGTTTGCAGCGCTCAAGCGCGGCACATTTTTGAGCCAGCTGTTCATGACGGTGTCGCTGCTGGGCGTGTCGCTGCCAACGTTTTTGGTCGGCATTTTGCTGATTTTGTTGTTCGCCGTTGGTCTGGGATGGTTCCCCAGTTTTGGCCGCGGCGATGTGGCGCAGATCGGCTGGTGGACGTCGGGCTTGCTGACCGCTGGCGGCTGGCACCACATTGTGCTGCCCGCACTCACGTTGGCGATTTTTCAGCTCACCCTCATCATGCGGCTGGTGCGGGCGGAAATGCTTGAGGTACTGCGCACCGACTATGTCAAATTTGCGCGTGCGCGGGGTTTGAGCAATACCGCTATCCACTTTGGCCACGCGCTTAAAAATACGCTGGTACCGGTCATCACCATCACCGGCTTGCAACTTGGCTCATTGATTGCCTTTGCCATCATCACCGAAACCGTGTTCCAGTGGCCGGGCATGGGGCTGCTTTTTATACAAGCTGTGACGTTTGCCGACATCCCCGTCATGGCCGCCTACCTATGCCTGACCGCGCTGATTTTTGTGGTGATCAACCTGGTGGTTGACTTGCTTTATTTTGTTGTGGACCCGCGCCTTCGCGTGGGCAAATCTGGAGGCCATTGATGCTGACTGCTGTGAAACCTCAAAAGCTGATGGCCGCTGGCCGCGCCTTCGCCGCGATTGCTGAATTTCACCCTGAACTCACCGCCTTTCGGCGTGACCTGCACGTTCACCCCGAGCTGGGTTTTGAGGAGGTGTACACCGCAGGCCGCGTCAAGCAGGCGCTTGAGCTGTGCGGTGTGGATGAAATTCACACGGGCATCGGCAAGACGGGTGTCGTGGGTTTGATTCGCGGTAAAAGTAAATCGGCCAATATGATTGGCCTCAGAGCCGACATGGACGCACTGCCTTTGACAGAACACAACCCGTTCGGCTGGAAGTCTGGGCAGCCCGGCAAAATGCACGCCTGCGGCCACGACGGCCACACCACCATGCTGGTTGGCGCGGCACGGTACCTGGCCGAAACGCGAAACTTTGACGGCACAGCGGTGCTGATTTTCCAGCCAGGCGAAGAAGGCTACGCAGGTGCCAAGGCGATGATTGAAGACGGCCTGTTTGACCGCTTTCCGGTGCAGGCCGCTTACGCCATGCACAACTGGCCATCCATGCCGCCTGGCACCGTGGGCGTCAACCGTGGGCCCATGATGGCCGCCGCTGACCGCATCACCATCACCATCACGGGTAAGGGCGGCCACGGCGCACATCCGTACATGGCGATTGACCCGGTGCTGGTGGCAGCGCACATCATCACGGCGGCGCAAAGCATTGTGAGTCGCAACGTCAAGCCGCAAGACAGTGCAGTCGTCAGCATTTGCGCGATGAATGCGGGCGATTTGGGTGCGATGAGCGTCATACCCGGCACGGCAACATTGGTAGGCACGGTGCGCACCTTCAACGCAGACGTGCAGGACATGATTGAAAAGCGCCTGCACACCCTCATCGCCTCAGTGGCCGAGGCTTTTGGTGCCACGGCCAGCATGAACTACGAACGCATTTACCCCGCCACCATCAACACGCCCATTGAAGCCATGTTTGCTGCTGATGTGGCTGCCATGATGGTGGGTGAGGAAAACGTCACCCGCGACATGGTGCCCAGCATGGGCGCTGAGGATTTTTCATTCATGTTGCAGGCCAAGCCAGGCGCTTACTTGCGGCTGGGCCAGGGGGACGGGCTGGGTCAGCCAGGCTGCTTTTTGCACAACAGCCGCTATGACTTCAACGACGAAGTGTTGCCGCTGGGCGCTGCGCTGTTTGCGGGTCTGGTCGAGCAGTCCATGCCCTTGACTGTCTGATGAATTACAACTCTTTTTGCTTCAACTCAAAGGAAAATATGTCAAATTACCCTGCAAAAATGCCGCGAGCCCAGTCGATTCGGGCGCAAGCAGCTATTATTTTAGTAGCGTGCGCTGTTGGGTTGATGGGGGCGGCCCATGCCAAAACCATCCGTATTGGCAACCAGGGCGACGCGCTGTCGATGGACCCGCACTCGCTCAGCGAGTCGGTACAGCTCAGCGTGACTGGCAACGTGTATGAGCCACTGGCGGGCCGCAACAAGGACTTGAGTCTGGCCCCGTTATTGGCCACCAGCTGGAGCCAGCCAACGCCGTCGGTGTGGCGGTTTGAGCTGCGCAGGGGTGTGGTGTTTCATGACGGAACGCCTTTTACGGCTGACGATGTGCTGTTCAGCCTGGCACGCGCCGGGGCCGATGGCTCCGACATGAAAAGCTACGTCAATGACATCAAGCAAGTCCGCAAAGTCAACGACCATGTGGTCGAGATTGAGACCAAAGGCCCATTCCCGATCTTGCCGGACGTGCTGTCGCTGGTCTACATCATGAGCAAAAAATGGTGTGAAACCAACCAGGCCACGCGCCCGGTAGACCGCCGCAAGGGGATTGAAAACGCCGCGTCGTTTCGCGCCAACGGCACCGGCCCCTACCGCGTGCGAGAGCGTCAGCCCGACATCAAAACCACCTTCACCAAAAGCGGCAACTACTGGGGCAAGATTGAAGGCAATGTTGATGAGGTGATCTACATTCCCATCTCCAACGACCCCACCCGCGTGGCGGCGTTGATCTCTGGCGAGATTGATGTGATGGAGCCTGTGCCGGTGCAAGACATCGCGCGTGTCAATGCCAGTTCCAACGCCAAAGTGATGACTGGCCCTGAGCTGCGCACCATCTTTTTGGGAATGGACCAAAAGCGCGACGAGCTGTTGTACTCCAGCGTGAAAGGTAAAAACCCCTTCAAAGACAAGCGCGTACGCCAGGCCTTTTACCAGGCCATTGACATTGAAGGCATCAAGCGCACCGTCATGCGCGGTGCTTCCAATCCCACTGCTTTGATGGTCGCGCCGGGTATCAACGGCTTTGATGCCGCTGCCAACAAGCGCTTGCCTTACGACATCGAAGCCGCCAAAAAATTGATGGCTGATGCGGGCTACGCGGCGGGCTTTGACGTCAGCATGAACTGCCCGAACGACCGCTACGTGAACGACGGCGAGATTTGCCAGGCCGTGGCTGCCAGCTTGTCGCGCATCAATGTAAAAATCAACCTGCAGGCAGAGACCAAGGGCACCTACTTCCCGAAAATCCTGCGCCGTGACACCAGCTTTTACCTGCTGGGCTGGACGCCAAGCACTTACGACGCACACAACGCCCTGAACGCTCTGATGCGCTGTGCCGACGACAAAGGCTCTGGCCAGTTCAACTTGGGCGCCTATTGCAACCCGAAGGTGGATGAGTTGATTGCCAAAATCCAGTCAGAGACCGATAAACCCAAACGCGCAGCCTACATTGCCGAGGCGTTCAAACTCCACAGCGACGACATTGGCCACCTGCCGCTGCACCAGCAAGCGCTGGCCTGGGGCGTGAACAAGAAAGTCGAGTTGGTGCAGATGGCCGACAACTTCATGTTTTTTAAATGGATGAACGTCAAGTAAGCCGTGGCTAATCCAATCTCCCGATGGCTTGACACCGATGTTGGCTACAGCTTTAAAACCTCGCCCATGGCCATTGCTGCGGCAGCGGCGGCCTTTGTTTGCCTGGTGTGCGCCGTGTTTGCGGGCTTTATTGCGCCGCACAACCCGTTTGACCTGACAACGCTCGAGCTGTCGAACGCGCGTTTGCCGCCAGCATGGGATGCGGAGGGCAAACGCAGCTTTCTGCTCGGCACCGACGACCAGGGCCGGGACATTTTGTCGACCCTGATGTACGGCGCACGCATCTCGCTGGCGGTGGGTTTTGCATCAGTCATCATCTCGGTTGTGTTTGGCGTGGTGATGGGTTTGCTGGCCGGCTTTATGGGCGGCTGGGTTGACAGTTTCTTGATGCGCCTGTGCGACGTCATGCTGAGTTTTCCTGCTATTTTGGTGGCACTGCTGATTGCCGGCGTGGGTCGTGCCATGTTCCCCAACGCGCATGAATCGCTGGCCTTTGGCGTGCTGATTGTGTCGATTTCACTCACGGGATGGGTGCAGTACGCGCGTACCGTGCGCGGCTCTACCCTGGTGGAGCGCAATAAGGAATACGTTCAAGCCGCTCGCGTCACAGGCGTAGCGCCTTTGAGAGTCATGACGCGTCACGTGCTGCCCAATGTGCTGGGTCCGGTGCTGGTGCTGGCCACGATCCAGGTCGCCACAGCCATCATTACTGAGGCAACGCTGTCGTTTTTGGGGGTCGGTGTGCCGCCTACTTCTCCATCGCTCGGTACGCTGATTCGTGTCGGCAACGACTACCTGTTTTCGGGTGAATGGTGGATCACGGTGTTCCCCGCGCTGATGCTGATCATCATTGCGCTCAGCGTCAATTTGCTGGGTGATTGGCTGCGTGATGCGCTGAATCCCAGATTACGTTAGCCACGATGTCGTTACTTCAAGTTAAAAATCTGGTCGTCGAATTCCCGAATCGCCGGGGCACACTGCGCGCCATCGACGGTATTTCTTTCGACATTGCGCCCGGTGAAATCCTGGGTGTGGTGGGTGAATCGGGCGCGGGCAAGTCGCTGACCGGCGCATCCATCATTGGCCTGCTGGAGCCGCCCGGCCGCATCGCCAGCGGTGAGGTGCTGCTGGATGGCCAGCGCATTGACAACCTGAACAACGACCAGCTGCGGCATATTCGTGGCCGCAAGATTGGCGCGATTTTTCAAGACCCGCTCACCTCACTGAATCCGCTCTACAGCATCGGAAAGCAGCTGACGGAAACAATTCAGGCTCACTTGCCGGTCAGCAATGCCGAGGCGCGCAAACGTGCAATTGACCTGCTTAAAGACACCGGCATCCCCGCCGCTGAACAGCGGATTGACCACTACCCGCATCAGTTTTCAGGCGGCATGCGCCAGCGGGTGGTGATTGCGCTGGCACTGGCGGCTGAACCCAAACTGATCGTGGCTGACGAGCCGACGACTGCACTCGACGTATCGATTCAAGCGCAGATCATCAGCCTGTTAAAAAACATTTGTAAAAACCGGGGCGCTGCAGTGATGCTGATCACCCATGACATGGGCGTGATAGCGGAGACCTGTGACCGTGTGGCCGTGATGTATGCGGGCCGCATTGTTGAAATTGGCCCAGTGCATGAGGTCATCAATCGCCCCGCGCACCCGTACACCGCAGGCTTGATGGCATCCATCCCCGACATCACGCAAGACCGCGAATACTTGAACCAGATTGACGGTGCCATGCCGCGCCTGAACGCCATCCCGACTGGCTGCGCCTTTAACCCGCGCTGCACCAAAGTGTTTGACCGCTGCAAAATTGAACGGCCCGAGCTGGTGGATGCAGGCGCGACGCGCGCAGCATGCTGGCTTGCTGGAGTATCGACATGAGCGCTGTTGTGAAGCCTCTGGTCACGGTCAACGACATCGCGATGACCTTCGACGTCTCGCCCAGCCTGCTCACGCGTGTGATTGAGCGTCAGCCCAAACTCTTTTTGCACGCTGTTGATGGTGTGAGTTTTGAGATTGAAAAAGGCAAAACGCTGGCTCTCGTTGGTGAATCCGGTTGCGGGAAGAGCACAGTCGCCAAGCTGATGGTGGGCTTGTATCAGCCCACACGCGGCAATATGACGTTTGACGGCGTGGATGCGCATGCTACTTACAAGGGGCCTGCAGGTTTGGCGTTGCGCCAGCGCATCCAGATGATTTTTCAGGACCCGTATGCGTCGCTGAATCCGCGCTGGATTGTTGAAGACATCATTGGCGAGCCGCTCAAAGAGCACGGCATCATCACCGGCGCAGCTGAGTTGAAGGCAAAGGTCGGCGAGCTGCTTAAGTCAGTCGGCCTGAGCCCGCTCGATGGGCCCAAATACCCGCACCAGTTTTCAGGTGGGCAACGCCAGCGCATCTCGATTGCACGGGCGCTGGCCACCAACCCCGAGTTTCTGGTGTGCGACGAGCCGACCAGCGCCCTTGACGTGAGCGTGCAGGCGCAGGTGCTGAACATCATGAAAGACCTGCAAAAAAAGCGCGGGTTAACGTACCTTTTTATCAGTCACAACCTGGCCGTGGTGCGCCACGTCAGCGACAGCGTCGGCGTGATGTACTTGGGCCGCCTGGTGGAGCTGGCCGACAAACAATCGCTGTTTGCCACGCCGCGCCACCCATACACGCGCATGCTGCTCGATGCCATTCCCAAAATGCACGACACAGGCCGCGCCCGCACTGCCGTGCAAGGCGAAGTGCCCAACCCACTCAATCCGCCCACAGGCTGTGCGTTTAACCCGCGCTGCCCGCACGCCGACGACCGCTGCCGCACCGAGCGGCCTGCCTTGCTCAGCTTGCACGGCATCAAGGTGGCGTGCCATGCGGTAGAAGAGCGGCGGATATAAACCATGACCTGGCAAGCCCTGACCCCGCAAACCTACGAACTCGGCGAATCGCCGTTTTGGCACCCGCACGAGCAAATGCTCTATTGGGTTGACATTCCGGGTCAGCACATCTACCGTTGCAACGTTTACATGGGCAGCGTGCAAACCTGGGCGATGCCGTCTGAGCCGGGAAGTATTGCGCCTGCGCAATCGGGTGGGCTGGTGATTGCGCTGCGTGATGGCATTTACCGGGCTCATGAGTGGGGCGGCGCGCTCACTAAGCTGGCCGCTGCCCACCACGACACAGCAACCACACGTTTTAACGACGGCAAGGCAGACCCGGCGGGCAGGTTTTGGGCGGGCACGATGTTCGAACCTCGCACGTCTGCCAGCGCGGGGCTTTTCATGCTCGATGGCGCTGCGCTGGAACAAAAAGTCAGCAACGCCACCATCGCCAACGGCCTGGCCTGGTCGCCGGACGCCCAAACCGTCTTCTGGGCCGACACGCCTGCGCACACTGTGCGCGCCTGGGACTTCAATGCAGTCACCAGCGCCATGACAAACGAGCGCATTTTCAAACAATGGCCAGGCAAGCCTGGCGGCTGGCAGTTTGGTCAGTCTGGTTATGGCGGCAGGCCCGACGGCGCAGCGGTTGACGCAGAAGGCAACTACTACGTCGCCATGTTTGAAGGCGCACGCATCTGCAAACTGTCACCTTCAGGTTTTGAACTGGCCAGCATTCCCGTGCCCGCCCAATGTCCTACCATGCCCTGCTTTGGCGGTGATGATCTGAAAACGCTGTACGTCACCACGGCTTGCTACAACCGCAGTGACGCTGAGTTACGGGCGTACCCGCAATCAGGCTGCGTGTTTTCCAGGCGGGTAGATGTGCCGGGGCTGCCGGTTAATTTTTACGCCGACTAAAAAAACCGCATGAGTTAGCACGTAAAAAACCGAACAAAGCCTGTTCAAAAAATTCAGGCCAGTCGTTGCGGACGCCGCTTAACATCAGGGTATGGTCATAGTCACAGATTTCACTGAAAACGCCGTGCGCCGCATTCGTGCCGCTGCAGCGTCGGGCGACAGATTGCGCATACGCGGCGGCGGCAGCAAAGACTTTTACGGTGAGGCGCTGGAAGGCGACGTGCTTGACATCACACCCCTGAACGGCGTGATCAGTTACGAGCCCAGCGAACTGGTCGTCACTGCCTTGGCTGGTACACCGCTTGCCGAGCTGGAATCGCTGCTGCTGGCGCAAGGCCAATGCCTGCCGTTTGAGCCGCCGCATTTCAGTGCAAATAGCACTCCGCCGCCTCCAAGCGGCGCTACCCAGCACAGCGGAACCGCCGCAGGGAGCGCAGCGACCGTAGGCGGCATGGTGGCGGCTGGCCTGAGCGGCCCGGCGCGTGCCAGCGTTGGTGCCGTGCGCGACTACGTGCTGGGCGTCAAACTCATCAACGGCAAAGGCGAGCATTTGACCTTTGGCGGCCAGGTCATGAAAAACGTTGCCGGCTACGACGTGTCGCGGCTGATGGTCGGCGCCATGGGCACGCTCGGGCTGCTGCTTGAGGTCAGCTTGAAAGTGCTGCCCATTGCGCCGCTGGAGGCGACTTTGAAGTTTGAAATGCCTCAAGCCCAGGCTTTGAGCCAACTCAACACGTGGGGCGGCCAGCCGCTGCCACTCAATGCCAGCTGCTGGCTTGAAGAAGGCGAAAACAACCGTAAGGGCACGCTGTACCTGCGGCTGCGCGGCGCTGTAGCAGCGGTTGAGGCAGCTTGCGCCAGGCTCGGCGGTCAAAGACTGAGCAACGTCCAGGCTGCAGCCGACTGGATACGGTGCCGCGACCAGCAGCTGCCCTGGTTTAAGGCGCGCACCGACACGCAAGACCTGTGGCGCTTGTCTGTACCGCAAACCACGCCGCCGCTGGATTTGCCCGACTCGCCGCTCATTGAGTGGCATGGCGGCCAGCGGTGGGTGCGCGCAGACGCTGCGCAAGGCCCAAAACTGCGCGAACTGGCCGCTATTGCGGGCGGAAGCGCTACGCTATTCATAGCTGCTCGCGCCCGTCAACAGGCGGCTACAGCCCGATTTGATGTCCTAAAACCGCCTTTGGACCGCATCCACCGCGGGTTAAAGCGCGAATTTGACCCGGCCGGCGTGTTCAACCCACACCGCATGCACGCCGACTGGTAGAAACAACCCCTATGCAAACCAACCTCGCCCCTGAATTTAAAAACCTGGCTGAAGGCCTCGAAGCCGAAGCCATTTTGCGCAAGTGCGTGCACTGCGGTTTTTGTACCGCCACCTGCCCCACGTACCAGCTGCTGGGCGACGAACTCGACGGCCCGCGTGGCCGCATTTACCTCATCAAGCAAGTGCTGGAAGGCGAGGCACCCACCCGCAAAACCCAGCTGCACCTGGACCGCTGCCTGACCTGTCGCAACTGCGAAACCACTTGCCCCAGCGGCGTGCAGTATGGCCATTTGATCGACATTGGCCGCAAGCTGGTGGACGAGCGCGTCGAGCGCCCTGCGGTTGAGAAAACCGTGCGCTGGGCGCTCAAGGAAGGCCTGCCGTCGCCGCTGTTTGGTCCCGCCATGGCGGTTGGCCAGGCGGTGCGCGGCTTGCTGCCCGCCTCGCTCAAAAACAAAGTGCCCGCCAAACAATCTGCCGGCTTGATGCCCACTCGCAGCCACGCGCGCAAGGTGCTGATGCTGGAAGGCTGCGTGCAACCCGCCATGTCGCCGAACATCAATTCGGCTACAGCCAGAGTGCTGGATGCTGCTGGCCTGCAAGTGGTGGTCGCCAAAAAGGCCGGTTGCTGCGGTGCTGTGAAGTTTCACCTCAATGACCACGACGGCGCAAAAGGCGAGATGCGCCGCAACATCGACGCATGGTGGCCGCATGTCGAAGCAGATGTTGAAAGCATCGTCATGAACGCATCAGGCTGCGGCAGCATGGTCAAAGACTACGGCCACGCGCTGGCAGGCGACGCACAGTACGCCGCCAAGGCCAAACGCATCAGTGAATTGACACGTGATCTGAGTGAGCTGCTGCCCGATTTGGTCGAAAAATTGGCGGGCAAAGTTGTGGCCAAGCCCGGCCAAATCGCGTTCCACCCACCCTGCACCCTTCAGCACGGCCAGCAACTGCGCGGGGGTGTTGAACAGCACCTGGGCGCTTTAGGCTTCAACGTCAAAACCGCGAGCTGTGAAGCGCATTTGTGCTGCGGTTCGGCCGGCACTTATTCAGTGTTGCAACCCAAAATCGCCTACGAGTTGCGTGACCGCAAGCTTGGCAACTTGAGCGAAATGAAACCCGAGGTGATTGTTTCCGCCAACATTGGCTGCATCACGCATTTGCAAAGCGGCACCGCCACGCCCGTTCGGCATTGGGTCGAGGTGCTGGATGAAGGACTGCCAAGGGGCTGTTAAAGGGTTATTAAGGCGGCATGCGTGGGTAGTTGTGGGTCATGCGCTGCCTCCGCTGAGGCGACAGAGCCGAAGGTATGGGCAAGCCATGCGTGCCGTCTTCAAAACACTGGCACCGTGATGCCATGGCGATCAAACCAAATGCTATAAAAAACAGAGCTGGTTGCGCCCGATTTTATTGGGCTACAGACCCAATTGCTACCCAAAATCGCCTTAATGAATGCATCAAACCCAAGGCTGCGCCAACGCCTCTGCCTCAAACACCTTGACAACCGCAGGCCGCTCCAGCATGCGCTGCAAATACGGCCCCAGATCAGCCCGTGCGCTTGCGGGTTTGGATTCGAAGTGACGCGTCCACCTGCACAGCATCAGCGTGTAGGCATCGACCGCTGAATAGCTGGCGCCCAACAGCCAGGGCGCTGGATGCCGAAGCGCTTGCTTGGCGAGTTCGGCATCCAGCTGGTCAAGCAGCAAACCGACTTTGAGTGCAGCCTGCGCCTTGACGTCTAGAGCGCCCGCAACATGGCCTGCCCGAACCCAACGCTCAGGGTAAAAATAGACGATCAGCGTGGCTTGCAGCGTATTGGTCAGCCACATCAGCCATTTATAAAACTGTGCCCGCTCTGGCGTGCCCACAGCTGGCGCCAATCCGGCTGCGGGGTGCATGTCACACAAGTGCAGGCAAATCGCCGCTGACTCATACAGCACCAAGTCGCCGTCCGTCAGAACGGGTATCAGTCCGTTGGGATTGAGCCTCAGGTAGCTGGTCATCTTCTGTGCATTTTGCGTGCGGTCAACCAGCACCAGCTCAAACGGTGCGTCCAGTTCACGCAACAAAATGTGCGGCGCCATCGACGCAGTGCTGGGGTAATAGTGGAGTTTGATCATGCGAACGCTGTGGCAACGATGCTAAAAACAAATAGAAAGCAGTATTTGACATCAGTTTTTCTACTTCAGTGGTCCACGTGTTCTGCTATCGAGGGGCTACTTTTTGAAATTTCTGCAATCCGTGGTACCCCCCCAAGAGAGGGGGTATCTTTGCAACAAGTGTTTACATAAACTAACAGGTCTGCCAAATTTATCAACAAATCAGCGTCGCGCTGCCCCACGGTAAGCGTGTCAACTGCAACCTGTTCAGGAGCTACCAATGAAGCGTTTCAAGCATTTTTGCCCGGCTATTGTCACTGTCGCCACGATGGCACTTGCCGCATGCGGCGGCGGGAATGACCCGGTTGCGCTGCCTGCCGCTGAAGCGGGCGCCGGTGGCATATGGGCGGGCGGCGTTACTGGCGCTATCAGCAGTATCGTGGGGGACTACAACGTTAAAGTGACCAAGTCGGATTGCTTGGCGGCCGATTCAAGCGCCACCATCAAGATTGAGCCGCAAGTTAACGGCAGCTGCAAGATCACCTCGACCGTCGTCGGCACGGTGGTGGAGTTTCGGCGCGACATTTTGGCGGCTGGCGCTTACACGCTGCGCGTCGCCAGTGATGGCTCGCTTGAAATGTTGCAGGGCACCGTCAGCAAAGCCAAAGTGGCCTGCCCAGCCAGCGGCGTGTGCGCAGTCAATGGAACACCTGCTTTCACGACCTACAGCATAGCCGGTGGGACTGGCGCGGGTCCGGTCGCAGCGCTTGCTGTCAGTCAGCTCATCATCACCACAGCCGGCACAGCCAAAAGCGTGTTGTCAGGCGTGTTTTACGGCTTGGGCGGCAATGTGACGTATCCCGGCGCATCGCCCGTGCTGGCCGGTGAGTCAGGCGTGCTGATTTTCGCCGCGCCTTGAGCCAACAACATCAACTGCAAACATACCTTCAACACCAACTCTTTTTTATAACTTGGCGTGGTCAATCATGACTCGCCGAAACAACAGGCATCAGGCATCAAACATGAAACTCTCAGCATATAAATTTTTCGCTACTGGGGTAGTAACCACCAGCTGCCTGGTGGCTTGCGGCGGTGGTAACGACCCAGTAACTCCGCCTGTGGTGGCGCCAGCTGTTGTGGTGCCCGTCGTGGTGGCCGTAACAGGCGCTAACGTCCTGACAGTAACCGCTGCCACGACAGCAAGCCGTAACGGCGTCTACACAATCAAGGGTGCAAGGTATACAAACAACCCGCTAAACCTGACGGATATTGGGTTTAACGGCAACACAACTGACGGAAAACTGGAGGCAGACTTCGCAGTTACTACGGCCGGTGTAGTTCGAGATTTTTCTATCTTTTACTTTGACGCGAACAACGTGATCAGCTTTTTCGGCTGCGGCGGCGGCCGTGCAACTGCCTGCACTGCCGTAACGTTTGATGCAGCGACGCAAACTGCCACCATCACCAATGCCAATTGGACCAAAGACGGCGGTACCGAAACCCTGACTGTCAATGGCTCGATCGTCATCCCCAAATAAGTGCGTCGCGATTTATAAAAATTAATCTGATCCATCTTGATCAGCTACGACATTTGGATCTAAACATGAAACTCAGCGTTCTTAGGCTTGTGCCGGCTGCGTTCCTTTCACTCACCTTTCTTTGCGCTTGCGGCGGTGGCAGTGGTCCGGTAACCCCGGCAGCTGTTGTGCCGGCTGTTGTTGTGCCCGTCGTAACCGTGCCCAACGTGCTGACAATATCTGCAGCCACTAACGCCAGTCAGAACGGCGCGTACACACTGCCAGTCACCCGGTTCACCAACAACCTGGCGGCAGGCGTTGCATTTGGGTTCAGTGGGCTTTCTACGGACGGCAAGTTGGGAACAGAAATGGCCGTCAGCACTGCCAACACCGTTCGAGATGCTTTCCTGATTTTCTCAGGCGCCAACAATGCCGTGACGTTTTTTGGCTGTAGTGCCACGCCTGCCACCTCATGTAACGGTCTGACGTTTGACGTGGCGGCTCAAACCATCACATTCAGCAACGTCAGCTGGAAAGACAGCGGCACAGAAACTTTCGCAGTTAACGGCACGATTGCGGTTCCGAGGTAAACAAACGTGCTGCGTTCCCGCAATTGCGGTCAGTTGTGCTCGCTGGCTGCCTGAACCAGCAACCAATCGCGAAACACCTTGAGAGGTTTAAGTTCCGCTGACTCGGGCGGATACACAAGGTAGTAGCCGCGCGGCGCCCGCCACAGCCGCTTCGACAAGCGCTTGAGTCGGCCTATGGCCAGCGCGTCTTGCGCCATAAATGCAGGCAACAGCACCACACCCAGACCGGCCACGGCGGCATTGAGCGCCATCGACATCAGGCCGTAGCGGGGCCCTTGCGTTCGTGATGCTTGTAGTTCCGTGCCCGCTTTAATTCCTTCCAGATCAAACCAGGCTTGCCAGGCTTCGGGTACGGTGCTGTGATGGATCAAAGCTGACGTGGGTGTACGGTTGTTCACCGCTTTGCCATGCAGGGCGATCCATGAGGGCGCTGCATAGGGCGCCAGAAGCAGCGGCAATACAAATTCGTTTTTTAAATGCGTGCGCTGGCCTTCGCCAAACTCCAGCGACGCATCAACGTTGGTGTCTGCAAAGTCCACAGAGCCTACCCGGGTGGCAAAGTTCAGCGTGATCTCGCTATGCGCTCGGGTGAAGGCGGGCAGGCGCGGAACCAGCCAGTAGCTGCCCAGCGATGCGCCAACCGACAGCGTCAGCAAACCGCCCCGGCCCTTGAGTGCCATCACGTTGGCCGTGGCGCGCTCCAGGCGTTGCAGCAGCGGGGCGATTTCATCGAGGTAGTAACGCCCGGCTTCGGTCAGAACCAGCGCGTCGCGCCTGCGCACAAACAGCTTGGTGTCCAGCCGCGCTTCAAGCGCAATGATTTGCCGGCTGACTGCGCCTTGCGTCAGGCGCAGCTCTGTTGCGGCGGCGGTGAACGAATGCAGGCGTGCACTGCCCTCCAGGCACAGCAGTGACATGGTGGAGGGTGCGCGTAACAAGCCCGACATGGGTGCAAAGCATAACGTTTTCGGTCATATCACGCATGAGAAAAAATCATGCATGAACCATAAAACATCGTTTGCTGATGAAGTAGCGTCCGCGCATCATTGCCCCATTCGCAACCTCACGGATACTCAAATGACCATGCTCCAAAATGCTTTCAATACCGACCGTCGCCAACTGCTCAAGCTGGCCGCTGTCACCGCCTTGGTCGCGCCTACTCTGGCTCGCGCCGCCTGGCCAGACCGCCCGATACGCCTAGTTGTACCTTCAGCCGCAGGCGGTGCGCCCGACGTGATTTGCCGAATCATCGCCAACGAGCTGGCCAAGCTGCTAGGCCAGCCCATCGTGATTGATAACAAGCCAGGGGCCAGCGGCAACATTGGTATGCAAGAGGTTTTTCGCGCTGCACCTGACGGCTACACGCTAGGCTACGGCAATGTAGGCACGCTGGCCATTAACAAGTCGCTGTTTGCCAAGCTGCCCTACGAGCCCGAAAAGCTCGTGCCTGTCGCGCTACTCGGCTATGTGCAAAACGCATTGGTGGTACGCGCGGACTTGGGTGTCAACAACATCAAAGAACTGATCGCCATGGCCAAAGCCAAACCCGGCAAGCTGGTGATGGGCTCGGCGGGCAACGGCACCACAGGGCATTTGGGCGGTGAACTGTTCAAAAGCATGACCGGTACTTTCATGGTCCATGTGCCCTAAAGGGGCAGCCCCCAGGCCATTCAAGACTTGATGGGTGGCCAGATTGACATGATGTTTGACAACTTGTCGTCGATTGCGCCGCACATCAAGTCGGGGCGCGTTAAGGTGCTGGGTGTGTCGGGTCGCGCGCGTAGCCCGCTGTTTAAAGACATTCCGACGATTGGCGAAGTTGTGCCCGGGTACGAGACCAGTGCTTGGGGCGGCATTGTGGCGCCGCCGGGCACGCCGCGCGAGATTGCCTTGCGTATCAACGCAGACATCAACAAGGTGCTGGGCAGCCCTGCAACCAACGAAAAGCTGGTGGCTGTGTCGTGGGAAAGCACCATCGGCCCGCCCGAGTGGCTGCAAGACCGCGCCCTGCGCGAGACACCGATGTGGGCCGGTGTTATCAAGCGCTCAGGGGCGCGGATTGACTGAAGCCATGTTTGACTTGGTCATTGAAGGCGGCGAGCTGATTGACGGCACGGGCGCTGCGCGCCGACGTGCTGACGTAGGCATCGCAGGTTACAAGGTGGTGGCCATTGGCTTGCTGGCAGACCAGCCCGCGCGCCAAAGGGTTAGTGCCAAAGGCCGCATCGTCGCGCCGGGTTTTATTGATGTGCACACACATGACGATTGCCTGCTGCTGCATGCACCGCAAGGTGCGCACCCCAAGCTGTCGCAAGGCGTCACAACGGTCATCACCGGCAACTGCGGCATCAGCCTGGCACCGCTGATGACTCAGTCACCACCCGCGCCGCTTGATTTACTGGGCACCAGCGACTGGCGCTTTGACCGCTTTGCCGATTATCTGGACGCGCTTGAACAGGCCCAGCCCATCGTCAACGCCGCTTGCCTGGTCGGCCACTCTACACTGCGCGTCAAGCACATGCAGCAGTTGACCAGAGCCGCTACACCAGACGAATGCGCCCGCATGGCTGCTGACCTGGCAAGCGCTTTGCAGGCAGGCGCTATCGGCATGTCTACCGGCGTGTACTACCCGCCCGCACAAAGCGCCACAGCCGATGAATTGGTTGCCGTAGGCGCACCGCTTACTGCTGCAGGTGGCATGGTCGCCATGCACATTCGGGACGAGGGCGACGCGATTACCGCCGCATTGCGCGAAGCATTGCACGTGGGCAACTCGCTCGGCATCACCACCGTGCTGTCGCACCACAAGCTGGTGGGCACGGCCAACCATGGCCGCTCGTTTGAAACGCTCAGCATTATTGATGCAGCCGCTAAAACCCAAAGCGTGTGCATGGACTGCTACCCCTACAACGCGTCTAGCACCATGCTGCTGCCCGCGCGCGTGCACCAGTCCAGTGAAGTGTTGGTGACTTGGTCAAAAACTGAACCGCTGGCAGCTGGCCGGTCACTGTTTGAGCTTGCGAAGGAAAGAAATCGAACCCCCGAAGACGTGGCCAAAGCACTGCAACCTGCAGGCGCTATTTATTTTGCGATGGACGAGGGTGATGTTAGCCGCATCATGTCGCACCCACTCACCATGATTGGCTCTGACGGTCTGGCGCACGACGTGCAGCCACACCCGCGGCTGTGGGGCACCTTTCCACGCGTGCTGGGGCGCTATGTGCGTGAACAGCGCTTGCTGTCGTTGGAGCTGGCCGTCCACAAAATGACTGGTTTGAGCGCACGCCGCTTTGGCCTCAAAGGACGCGGCGTTTTGGCGGTTGGTAATTTTGCAGATGTGGTGATATTTGATGAACATCAAGTCGCAGACCGCGCCAGCTACCAGCAACCGACACGGGTCAGCAGCGGCATTGACGCAGTATTTGTCAATGGTGTGCTGGCTTGTGAGCAGGGCCGTACCGTTCACAGCCATGCGGGGCGGGTGCTGCGCCGCGCCTAGTTTTCAGTGCACAACCTAATTCACGCCAAACAAATCGGCCCCGTTGCTCCAGCCAATCTTGCGCGCCACATCCGGCGGCAGGTCGCCCAGCCACACCCGATAGCCTTTCATCAGTTCTTCGTAGTACTGCCAGCGCTGGTTGACCCATGTGTCTGAGCCGATCATGAAGCGCGTTGGGTACTTCAGCAGCAGCGTGCGCCATTCACTACACAGTTTGCCCCCTTCACACGTCAACCCTGGCCGATACGACAGCTCGCCCATCAGCAGCGGGTATTTTTTAAACAGCTCATCCACCCGCGCAACAGGCGCGCCGCCAATGCCAGTATGCGCCCAAACCAGCTTGGCATCAGGTGCATGTGCCATCAACAAATCAATGGCCACGTCATCCACGTGTGCCAAAACAGCCAGCTTATTTTTAGCCGCAAACAGCATCAGCTTTTTGGCCACCGCGCCGTTTGCATTTGCGCTGTCGTACAGATGGAATTCACCAATGCCTTTAAACGGCCCCGCTTGGTCGCCCACCACGCCCCGAGCGAACTCAGCCTGCACCATGTCGTAAATGGATTCGTCCTTAAACCAGCTGTCGTAGTCGGCCCGGTTGCGGTACAGCCGAATAAACGGCACGACTGCCACGCCGGCCCCTCGTGTCTGGGGCGATGCTGCCAGCGCCTTGCTGCCATCGTTGGGGCGGCTGTTGGCAACGATGGCTTTCACGCCGCTCTTTTGCATGCGCGCCAGCACATCGGCCAATGGATGCGGGCCATTGAAGGCTTCTGCGTTGTAGTGCAGATGCGCGTCAAACAGCGGGCCGGTGTAGTCGGCGGCGTGGGCTGGCGTAAAGAAAGCCAGCACCATCACTATAAAAACAGGAGCTGCTCGCGCCCGAATCCATTGGGCTACAGGCCTAAAACTCACCTGAAAACCGAATTGTTGACGCATCTTCAGGCTCCCTGGCAAGCTTCAACCCAGTTTTTCAGCAAAAAACGCCAGCGTGCGGTCGCGTGCCAAATCAGCCGCTGGCTGGTTGTACGATCCGCGCTGGTCGCAGTTAAAGCCGTGGTCCGCTGCATAACTGTGTACCGTCACTTCCGGGTGCGCGGCAGCAAAGGCGTGTACGCCATCCATCGGAATGTAATGGTCTTTTTCGCCAAAGTGCGCCATCACCGGGCACTTCGGCAGGCGTGCAATTTCTGATGCCACTGTCATGCCGCCGCCGTAGTAGGGCGCGGCGGCGCTCAGGCCAGTCAACGTGCACGCAGACTGCCAGGTGAGCAAACCGCCCCAGCAAAAACCAATCATGCCGACCTTGCCGCCCGTTTGCTGCGCCGCGTAGTCAATGGCCGCTTGAATGTCCAGCATCACTCCCGGGCCGGGCAGGTCGGTGGCGGCAGTTTTCAGGCCGATGCCAGCCGTCATGTCGTCGGGCTGGTAGCCCAGGTTCACGCCGGGCGTGACGCGTTCAAACATGGCCGGTGCAATGGCCAGGTAGCCCTGCGCCGCAAAGCGGTCGGTCACGGCCTGAATGTGTGAGTTGACGCCAAAGATTTCCTGAATCACAACAATGGCCGCTTTCGCCTGGCCCGCAGGCAAAGCCAGGTAAGCCGGGACTGAAAAGCCGTCAGCGGCTTTGAGATGAATGAATTGGCCCATGGTGAAAACTCCGGAGGTTAGCTAGGTACAGTATGCGTTTATAGCAAATCAGCAATTACTCGGGAGGTCTCATTGAGCAAAGTCCTAATAATGACCGGCGGCTCGCGCGGCATTGGCGCTGCCACCGCCTTGCTGGCGGCAAGCCAGGGCTACGCAGTCGCGGTCAACTACGCCGCCAATTCGCTGGCCGCCGATGAGGTGGTGCGTCAGATCCGCTTTGGCGGTGGCACGGCCATCACCGTGCAAGCCGACGTAGCAGTTGAAGCTGACGTGCTGGCGATGTTCAAAAAAGTCGATGCCAAGCTCGGCCGCCTGACCGCGCTGGTCAACAACGCAGGCGTGGTCGACCATGCCAGCCGCGTTGACGCAATGAGCCTGGAGCGCCTGCAGCGGATGTTCGCGATCAACGTGTTCGGCAGCTTCATGTGCGCACGCGAAGCGGTCAAGCGTATGAGCACGCGGTACCAAGGCGGGGGCGGCAGCATTGTGAACGTGTCAAGCGCCGCAGCCCGGCTAGGCGCGCCCGGCCAGTATGTGGACTACGCATCGGCCAAAGGCGCCATCGACACGTTCACCATCGGCCTGGCCAAAGAAGTTGCAGCGGAGGGCATTCGCGTCAACGCCGTGCGGCCCGGCATCATCGACACGGACATCCACGCATCGGGCGGCTTGCCCAACCGCGCGCAGGATCTGGCCCCCCAGGTGCCGATGCAGCGCGCGGGCACGGCGGCTGAAGTGGCCGAAGCTATCGTCTGGCTGCTTGGTGAAAATGTGAGCTACACCACAGGCGCCATCATCGACGTCGCGGGGGGTCGCTGATGGACTTCAAACCCCTCGTGACCTTATTGGCGATCGTCAACCCGCTGGCCATCGTGCCGTTTTTCATTCATTACACGCAAGGCTTTTCAAAAGCGCAAAAGCAGAAAACGATTTTGATTTCATCGTTCAGCGCCTTTGTGGTGATTGCCGTCAGCGCGCTGGCGGGCTTGAAAATTCTGGAATTTTTCAGTATCTCGCTGGCCAGCTTTCAGGTTGGCGGCGGCATGCTGCTGCTGATCAGCTCAATGAACATGCTGAACGCCCAGCCCGCAGAAGCCAAAACGCAAACCCACGAAATGGAAGACGGCGCCGCCAAAGCCGCGATGGGCGCCAGCATCGCCGTCGTGCCGCTCACTATCCCGCTACTTACAGGCCCGGCCACGATGTCAACCGTGGTGATCTACGCCGAAAAAGCCAAAACTTATCTGCAGCTCGGCACGCTGGTTGGCTACGGCGTGGTCATCGGCCTGGCAACCGCGCTGTGCTTTTCACTGGCCGAGCCGATTGCCCGCGTGCTGGGTAAAACCGGCATCAACGTGATGACGCGGCTGATGGGTTTGATACTTGCCGCGCTAGCGGTTGAGGTGATGGCCGATGGGTTGGGCAAGCTGTTTCCTTTGCTGATGAAATCTTGAAGCCAACCCGGCATATTTATGAAGCGAACCCTCATCAGCTCAGGCTCCCAATTTGAATCACAAATCGGTTACTCCCGCGCGGTGGTGGCAGGTGACTGGGTGTTTGTATCCGGCACAACGGGTTTTGACTACAACACCATGACGATTTCAGGTGACATCGTTGAGCAAACCGAGCAGTGCTTCAAAAACATGACAGCCGCTTTGCAGCAGGCAGGCGGCTCAATGGCTGATGTGGTGCGGGTGACTTATGTGCTGCCGGATGCGGCGCAGTTTGAAGCCTGCTGGCCGGTACTGCAAAAGTATTTTGGCGACGTGCGGCCAGCCGCGATGATGATCTGCGCGGTGCTGCTGGACGAGCGCATGCTGATTGAAATTGAGGTTACCGCGCTGAAAAACACTGCCTGATCCGGTTTTGCCCATCAAATATGCCTGTAGCCCAGGGCGAAATCAAATCTGAAGTGCAACACCTTAAATCAACTAAGGTGTAGAAATGACTAAACCGCAGCACTACCAGCAGCTTCAATATGAAGAGCGAATCGCTATTGCAAGCTTTCAGGCCCAAGGTTTGAGTATTCGGGCCA
>JANYED010000311.1 GCA_025363315.1 Polaromonas sp. | reverse complement strand
GAGGCCTACCAGCGCCTGAAAGATCCACTCAAGCGTGCCAGCTACCTTTGCGAGCTGAATGGCGCACCGGTCAATGCTGAAAACAACACCGCCATGCCAGCCGGCTTTTTGATGCAGCAAATAGAGTGGCGTGAAGAGCTTGATGACGCAGGAACAACTGAAAGTATAGAAAAAATAGCGTCGCAAGCCAATGAATGCGGGCGCGACCAGCTCCTAAAAATAGAGCAGGCAATTGACTTGCAGAACAACTTTAAAGCGGCTGTTGAACACGTCAGAAGCCTGATGTTTGTTGAGCGATTTGCCCAGGAAGTCGATGCGCGACTTGATCAACTGCAACAATAGACAAAAATCTTCGAAGCGACATGGCACTTCTCCAAATTTCTGAACCGGGCCAAGCCCCCAACCCGCACGAAAGGCGCATTGCCATCGGCATTGACCTGGGCACCACCCATTCGCTGGTG
Organism: Polaromonas sp.; assembly: GCA_025363315.1. GTDB lineage: Bacteria > Pseudomonadota > Gammaproteobacteria > Burkholderiales > Burkholderiaceae_C > Polaromonas. The sequence continues at coordinate 3,043 of JANYED010000311.1, read as the reverse complement.
GCAAGTGTGCGAAATGGCGTGTCTGAATGCCTGCCCGATGATGAAGGCAGGGTTATTTTGCCAAGCGTGGTGCGCTACCTTGAGGGCGACAAGCGTCAGATTGGGTACGACGCTTTGGCCGCACAAGTCAGCGATCCAGCCAATACAATTTCGTCTGTCAAACGGCTGATGGGGCGCGGTATCAATGACATTGGCAGCCGCGCTGAGTTGCCTTATCTGCTCAACGACAAACCAGGCATGGTCACGCTGCAAACCGTGGCCGGTGAAAAAAGCCCGGTTGAAATCAGTGCCGAGATTTTGGCAACACTGCGCTTTCGGGCTGAAGACACGTTTGATGATGACATTTACGGCGCGGTGATTACCGTGCCCGCTTACTTTGATGATGCCCAGCGCCAGGCTACCAAAGACGCGGCGCAGCTCGCTGGGCTGAATGTGTTGCGGCTGATCAATGAGCCCACTGCAGCGGCGATTGCTTACGGTCTGGACAACGCCAGCCAAGGCGTGTTTGCCATTTACGATCTGGGTGGCGGCACGTTTGACATTTCTATCTTGCGATTGACCGAGGGCGTGTTTGAGGTGATAGCCACTGGGGGCGACTCGGCCCTGGGTGGTGACGATTACGACCGTGCGCTGGCCGATTGGGTGCTGGCCAAGGCGGGCCTGGCGGCGGATACGTTAAGCGCAACTGACAAGGCCGCCCTGCAGCGTGCCGCGCGCACTTGCAAAGAATCTCTTTCCAACGCACCTGTGGCAACATTCAAAGTTCAACTCGCCAAGGCGCAGGTTAACTTTGAAATGAAGGCTGAAGATTTTGAAACTACCACTGCCAACCTGACCCAGCGAACACTGACAGCGGTGCGCAAGGCCCTGCGCGATGCAAAGCTGGACAAGGCCAACATCGAAGGCGTGGTGCTGGTCGGCGGCTCTACCCGCATGCCGCAGGTGCGCAAAGCTGTCGCAAGCTTTTTTGGCCGCGAACCACTGACCAATTTGAACCCCGACGAAGTGGTGGCACTCGGCGCGGCTATTTCTGCCAACCAGCTGGCGGGCAATAACGCAGGCAATGACTTGCTGTTGCTCGATGTGATTCCGCTGTCACTCGGCATCGAGACGATGGGGGGTCTGGTCGAGCGAATCGTGCCTCGCAACCAGACCATCCCCACCGCCATGGCGCAGGACTTCACGACTTATCAAGACGGTCAAACCGCACTCGCTCTGCATGTGGTGCAGGGCGAGCGTGACCTGGTAGCTGACTGCCGTAGCCTGGCTAGATTCGAGCTGCGCGGCATACCGCCTATGGTTGCCGGTGCAGCGCGCATTCGTGTCACATTTACCGTTGATGCAGATGGGTTGCTAAGCGTGGATGCGAAAGAGCAGGTCAGTGGCGTAGAGGCGCGCATTGATGTGAAATCGTCGTATGGTTTGTCTGATGACGAGATTGCCCGCATGCTGCAAGACAGCTTTTCAACTGCGCAGCTTGACATGGCTGCGCGTGCGATGGCCGAAGCACGGGTTGATGCAGACAGAATGGTTTTGGCCGTTAACACTGCACTCAATGCCGATGCTGATTTGCTCAGCCCCAACGAGCGCGCGCAAATCGACAGTTTGATCGTCGGCCTAATCGACACCCGAGAAAACGGCGATGCAGCTACGATTGAAGCCGCCACCCAAGCGCTGGCCAAACGCACAGAAGCCTTTGCCGCTGAACGCATGAACCGGGGTATTCAGAAGGCCTTGGCCGGCAGGAACATTGAAACGATTTAAGTCACTGAGAACATTGTGCCAATCATTAAAATCCTCCCCCACGCCGAATATTGCCCGCAAGGTGCTCAGATCACCGTGCCTGCTGGCACATCAATTTGCGAAGCTCTGTTAGAAAACAAAATCAACATTGAACATGCCTGCGACATGAGCGCAGCCTGCACCACTTGCCACGTCATCGTGCGCGAGGGGCTGAGTTCACTGAACGCGCCTGATGAGACCGAGGACGACTTGCTCGACCGCGCATGGGGTCTGGAGCCCAACTCGCGCCTGAGTTGCCAGGCCATATTGGCGCAAAGCGATGTGACTGTTGAGATTCCGAAGTACACGATCAACCACGCCAAAGAATTGCATTAGCCCCCACGCTTGCCACAACGCGCCCTGCGCCTACCCCGCGAGGGGGCGCTTTTTCACTTGGGGCGGCCCGGCGCGAAAACATCCTTAAACACCCATGCGTCAAATCTTTCTGGATACCGAAACCACTGGCTTGTCGCCTGACAACGGCGACCGCATCATCGAGATCGGCTGCGTCGAGCTGATGGGTCGCAAGCTGACTGGCAATAACAAACATTTTTACCTTAACCCCGAGCGTGACAGCCATGAAGATGCGCTGAAAGTGCACGGTATCAGCAACGAATTTTTGAAAGATAAACCGCGCTTTGGCGTGATTGCGGCTGAACTGCTTGACTATTTGAACGGCGCTGAAATCATCATTCACAACGCGCCGTTTGATGTGGGCTTTTTAAACAAAGAGCTAGAGATTTGCGGTCAGCACCCCATCAGCGCTCATGTCGGCAAAATCACGGACAGCCTGATGATGGCCAAAGAGCTGTACCCCGGCAAACGCAATTCGCTCGATGCGCTGTGTGACAGGCTGGAGGTCGACAACTCCGGCCGCACGCTACACGGCGCGCTGCTGGACGCTGAACTGCTGGCCGATGTATACATCAACCTCACACGGGGACAAAACAGTTTGATGATGGACGCAAGCACTGCCGCCGACGGTGACGAAAGTGTTCCACTGATTGATTTGAGCCAGTTTGTATTGCCCCTGCTTGCCGCCAACGCTGATGAATTGGCTGCACATGAAAATTTGCTGATCGATATTGACAAGGTCAGCAAGGGCAAAACCGTGTGGCGTGCTGCTTTCGCGTGAAAAGCATCGCGCCGTAAACGGCATATAATTTAGGGCTTGCCTAAAACGCAAGGGAGATTAGCTCAGGGGTAGAGCACTGCATTCACACTGCAGGGGTCGCAAGTTCGAAACTTGCATCTCCCACCA
>JANYED010000289.1 GCA_025363315.1 Polaromonas sp. | reverse complement strand
GCGCGCTGGAAAATGGAAGAGGGCAGTACGGTTTCAGGCTCGGGCTTGATCTCGATACGCAAGGGGTCGTTCATCATGCCTGCGGCCAGTGCCTCAATGGCGGGCGGAAAAGTAGCCGAGAACAGCGCGTTTTGCCGCTTGGCGGGCAGCAGCGCCAAAATGCGCGCCAGCTCGTCGGCAAAGCCCATGTCGAGCAGTTTGTCGGCCTCGTCCAGCACCAGTGTTTTGACCTGCGCCAGGGTTAGGGCGTTGTGGTCTATCAAGTCAATCAGCCGCCCCGGTGTGGCCACCACCACATCAGCGCCGCCGCGCAGGTGCATCATTTGCGGGTTGATGGACACGCCGCCAAACACCACCGCTACCTTGATTTGCCGTGGTAAGTGCTTGGCAAAGCCAACCATGGCCTCGCCGACCTGCGCTGCCAGCTCGCGCGTGGGCACCAAAATCAGGGCAGACGTGGTGCGACCAGAGCGCATGGGTAAATCGCTTAGCCGCTGGAGCAGCGGCAACCCGAACGCCGCCGTTTTGCCTGAACCGGTTTGTGCAGAAGCCAGCACGTCGCGCCCTGACAGCAGGGCGGGAATGGCGGCATACTGGACGGCGGTCGGCTCAGTAAAGCCTTTTTCTTCAATGGCGCGCAGCAGGAATGGCAAAAGCGCGGGCGAAAAGCCCAAGTTGTTAAACGTCATGCCTAGAGTTTAGGTGCATACCGTGCGCATAAAGCTGACGCTATAAATTCAGGAGCTGCTAGCGCTCGTATTCATTGGGTTATCGGCTTATTTGCTACCTAAATCAGTTTACAACACCTCTACAGATTGTATTTATGCTGTTATAGCGCCCCAGCCCCAAGCCATGACCTTAAATCTGTTTGACGATACCGCGCCAGATGAGCCGTCTACCAGGCAGCTGGCGCCCGGCGCGCTGCTGCTGCGAGGCTTTGTGCAAGGCGAAAGTGACGGCGGAAATGAAGGCTCAAGTACTGCCATGCTTGCAGACATTGAAGCCATCACCAGCCAGGCACCGTTCAGGCACCTAGTCACGCCCGGTGGGTTCACCATGTCGGTCGCGATGAGCAATTGTGGCCAGCTGGGCTGGGTGTCGAGCAGGCGCGGCTACCGGTATGTGTCAGCAGACCCGATTTCAGGAAACCCATGGCCCTGCATGCCCGCTTCCTGGCTGGCGCTGGCCAGTCGGGCTGCGACCGCTGCTGGCTACCCTGGTTTTGTACCGGACGCCTGTTTGATCAACCAGTACGCGCCGGGCAGCAAAATGTCGCTGCACCAGGACCGCGATGAACACGACTTAAGCCAGCCCATCGTGTCGCTGTCGCTGGGCTTGCCTGCGGTGTTTTTATTCGGCGGGCTCAAGCGCAGCGACAAGCCGCAGCGTGTGCCGCTGCAGCACGGCGATGTGGTGGTGTGGGGCGGGCCGACGCGGCTGGCTTTTCACGGTGTGATGCCGCTTGAAGAAGGCGAGCATGCCTTGCTGGGGCGAAGGCGGATTAATTTGACGTTTCGCTGCGCAAGCTGTTAAACGTCAACCCAGCCCATCAACCGCCTGAAACATCGCTTGCCGAGCCTGACTGATGATCTGGCCGCGCCACAGGTCTGTGTTTGTGTAAAAAGCGGTCATCATTTGCGCCTTGATTTGGCTTGCCAGTGCCGTCGGCGCGTCGGGATGGTTGTTCAACCAATGGTCGGCGCGCAGGGCCTGCATCATGTCCAGGATGGGCAGCGTGCCGTATTCCAGCGCAATGCCGGTGTATTCAGCCTGCGGGGCTTCCTGGTAGATCGCATGCCACATCAGGCCGGTTAAAAAAGCCGAGGTAGATGAGCCGTCGTAAATCGACGTGATGGGTGTGGCGGCCTGTGTGTTGTTTTCGTCTTTGCCGCCGCCCCACCAGTCGCGCGCCCGCGCAATGGCAACGGCATCATCACGCCCGGCCCAGATGCGCTCACCCACGCCGCTTGCGCCCAAGCCGGTGTGCAGGTCTATCCAGGCGATGCGTTTGGCTTTGGCGGCGTGTTGGCGCAGCACGGCGCGCAGC
>JANYED010000249.1 GCA_025363315.1 Polaromonas sp. | reverse complement strand
TTTTGTGACAACAGACGGGTCAAAACTGAGCCAAAAAGTGGTTTGAGACCTGAAAAACTGCCGTTTTAGAGTATCAAATCGTGCTCTAGGCCAATAGATACGTGCGCAAGCAGCTCCTGAACTGATAGCAAGCAGTTTGCGACTTCAAACCTACTTCTTAAACCCCACATCACCAAACCACGCCGTCACGCGGTCGTTGGTGTTGTCGGTGTCGTTGCCTACCGATATGCCGGTGACAGCGGGTGCTTCAAAACCAAAAGCCCGTTTGAAGTCTGCCGCCACATCGCGCGATTCAAGCCGCCACTGGCCCACGGAGTCTGGCCCGCTTTGCAAAACGATTTTGCGCAACTGTTTTGTAAATGGGCTTGATGTGGTGTAGCCCACGCGGTGCTTGTTGTCCCACACGTAGCACAGGGCTGCGGTGGGAACGTCTACGCCAGCAACGCTGCGGGCCAGTTTGATTTTGGTACGGTCGGCAAACGACAGTGACTCCAGCGGCACATCAAAAAAAACATACAGCCGCGCAGAATGGTCGTCGGCCATTTTTTCGTCCATGTCGGCTTTGTCCAGCACCCGGTCTACCTTCCAGCGCCATTGCAATGTTGTGCTGGTTTGCCCGCCCAGCAGCGCTACGGGCACGGCCATGCTGCCTGCGCTGTTATTGCTGTCAACCTTTAAAACTGTTTTGCCTTCGTCAGCTACCAGTGCAAACTGGTTGGGTTTGACGTTGGGGTAGCTGACCATGCGGAAGTCTTTGGGCATGGCCTGGCCAGGGGTCAGCTTTGAAAAAACCTCTTGCGCTTGCCCAGCCAAGCTAATGCAAGTCAGCAGGCAGAGGCAAGCGAGGCGGAGCGTGGTCAGCATACCTTTGGGACTATTCAACCTTCGCACCGGACGTTTTCACCACTTTTGCCATTCGTTCGTAGTCAATGGCCAGCAATTTGCCAAAATCACTGTTGTTCATGGCCAAGGGTTCAATGCCCTGCTTGTCGAGCCGCGCCAGAATAATCGGGTCTTTGAGGATAGTGGCCATCGCTGAGTTGACGCGGCTGACCTCGGCCGCAGGTGTGCCCACCGGGCCCAACAGGCCAAACCACGAGTCAAACTGATAGCCGGGCAAGCCACTCTCGGCAATGGTGGGCACATCAGGCAGATATTTTGATCGTTTGGGTGACGTGACACCAATCAGGCGAATGCGGCTGTCTTTGGCAAACGCCAGTGCGCCAATGCTGGCGGCTATCACGGCCTGCGCGCGGCCTGAAATCACTTCGTTGATCGCCTCGCCCGTGGCTTTCAGCGGCACATGCACCACATCAATACCTGCCAGGCCGTTGAAGTAAGCCATCGACAAATGCGTGGCGCTGCCCACGCCTGCGGTGGCGTAGTTCATCTTGCCCGGGTTGGCTTTGGCGTACCTGATGTACTCAGCCGCTGTTTTGGCGGGCACGTCAGGGTGCACCATCAGCACGTAGTCAGCCGTGCCAATGTGGGCCAGTGGCGCAAAGTCTTTTTGCGGGTCGTAGGTCAGCTTGGTATACAGGCTGCCCGCAATGTTGTGGCTGGCTGCGGCCAGTACCATGGCGCCGCTGTCGGGGGCAGACTTGGCCACAAATCCCGTGCCTACCGTGCCGCCTGCGCCGGGGCGGTTTTCAATGATCACGGTTTGGCCGAGCGCCACACCCAACTCGGTCGATATGGCGCGGCCCAACAGATCTTGCACGCCGCCTGCTGCGAACGGCACAACAATGCGTGCGACCTTATTGCTGGGTTGGGCGAATGAAATACCCGTCGATATACCCGTCGATACACCGGCCGCCAGAGCCAGCGGGGCGACAACAAAACTTCTGCGTTGCATCATTTTTTCAATCCAGTTAGTCATTCAATATTTAATATTCAATATTTAATATTTAAGAAACACAAATTTCATCAGCCAGCCGGCGCATAAAACGCTCGCACCAAGCCAATTGCTCCAGCGTCACCCATTCATTAGGCTGGTGCGCCTGGGCAATGTGGCCAGGGCCACAAACAATCGTCGGCACGCCCACCTGATGGAACAACGCAGCTTCTGTGCCAAACGACACTTTGCCTGCGCCATGGGCGCTGTCAACCTCTGCACATTTAAAACACAAGCGCGCAATGTCGCTGTCGGCATCGGTGGCAAAGCCCGGCAGTACCGAACCCAAGTGATGCGTTATGCCCGTGCCAGGCGCAACAGCTTGCATGGCGGGCAGCAGACTGTCGGCAAACTCTTTGGCTTCGTTGAACAAAGTCACGGGCGAGTTGAGGTGGTGGTGGCGAATCTCCCAGGTCACGTCGCAGTCGCGCGGAATGATATTGAGCGCGGTGCCGCCAGCAATCACACCGGTGTGAATGGTGGTGAAGGGCACATCAAACAGCGGATCAAACGGCCCTTCGGCCTCCAGCCTGCGGTGCATGGCCTTGAGCTTGCCCACAAACTCGCAGGCAATTTCAACCGCATTGACGCCCTGCGGCGTGAGGGACGAATGCGCTTCAAAGCCGCGCACCGATGTTTTGTAGGCGTGCTTTCCTTTGTGCGCAATCACCACCTGCATGCCGGTGGGTTCGCCCACGATGCAGCCCGCAGGCCGAAAGCCCTGGTCCAGCATGTCGGCAATCAGGCGGCGCACGCCAATGCAGCCCACTTCTTCGTCGTAGCTGAAGGCCAGATGCACAGGCTTTTTGAGTTTGCGCCTCAAAAGCTCGGGCACCATCATCAAAGCGGTTGCGCCAAAGCCTTTCATGTCGGTCACGCCGCGCCCGTACAGCTTGTCGCCGATGATTTGCGCTTTGAAAGGGTCTGTGTTCCACGGTTGACCGTCGACAGGCACCACGTCGGTGTGGCCTGACAGCACCAGGCCGCCAATTTTGGTTTCGCCGTCGTGGGCGGGCAGGGTGGCCCACAGGTTCGCCTTTTTGCCGCTGTCGTCATAGCTCAGGCTGCACTGCACGCCCTGCGTTTCAAGCAGCTCACGCGTCCATTCAATAAGCGGCAAATTACTGTCGCGCGAGACCGATGCAAACTCGACCCATTTTTCAATCAGGCTCAAGGCAGCCAGGTTGGCGGCCAGGTCCGCAGCCATGACGGGTTTCAGCGCGGTTGGAGGGAGTGGGGCGTTCATGGTGGCGAGCCTTTCAAATGCTGAAAAATGCTGAGACGTAAAATTGTAGGACAGGCAACAAATGTGTACCTGACGCATCCAGTTGCCTGCCGGTCAGTCAACACCCATTCTTCACGAAAGCCAACGCCATGAGCCCCATCTACACCACCTCCGTCCCTGTTTTCAAACAAATGCTCGGCGGCCTCAAAGACGTGTTGCGTATCGCCGAGGCGCATGCTGCAGCCAAAAAAATTGACCCCAACGCACTGCTGCAAGCGCGGCTCTTCCCCGACATGTTCACCCTGCTGCGCCAGGTGCAGGTCGCCAGCGACTTTGCCAAAAGCGTGTCAGCCCGGCTGGCAGGCGTGGACGTGCCCAAACTAGACGACAACGAACAGACCTTTGCCGACCTGCAAACCCGCATCGACACGGTGCTGGCGTTTATCGGCGGGCTGGACGCCGCCAAGTTTGACGAAGCCGCCACCCGCGAGATCATCACGCAGGCCGGCACACCCAAAGAAAAGCGCTTTACTGGCCAGTCGTACCTGTTGAACTACGGTCTGCCGCACTTTTTCTTTCACACTACGACTGCTTATTCGATCTTGCGGCACAGCGGTGTTGAAGTGGGTAAGAAAGACTATATTGGTACGTATTGAGGTATTAAAAAGGGCTGCAAGCCAATAGATACGTGCGCGAGCAGCTCCTTAATAAATAGCATTGGGACGATTGTGGCTAAGCCATCATCACGTCCAGCGGGCTTTGGGTTGCGCCGCTTCCCGCCTTGATGACATGCGTGTAAATCATGGTCGTGCTGACGTCACTGTGGCCCAGTAACTCTTGCACGGTGCGAATGTCTGTGCCCGACTGGAGCAGATGCGTTGCAAAGCTGTGCCGCAAGGTATGAACCGTGACATGCTTGGCAATCGCCGCTTGTCCAACCGCCTTTTTTATCTTGCGGCCCAGCCGCTCTTCAAACAAGTGATGCCGCCGCTCGATGCCGGTGCGTGGGTCAATCGACAAGCCCGGCGAAGGAAACACCCAGTGCCAGGCCCACGTTTGGCCCGCGCGCGGATACTTCGTGTCGAGTGCATGGGGCAGGTACACGCCGCTCCGCTCCGAGGCGCGGTCTGCCGCCCACAACGCCCGCGACCGCGCCAGCTGTTCACGAAGCGGCAACGCCAGCACGCGCGGAAGCATCACCACGCGGTCTTTGTCGCCCTTGCCACTGCGCACCACGATCACCTGCCGCTCAAAGTCGACATCCTTCACGCGCAGACTCAGCCTTTCTGCCAAACGCATGCCTGTTCCATACAGCAGGCGAGCCAGCACGCCCTCAACACCATCGATCAGCGCTAAAACAGATTGCACTTCAGCCACAGTCAGCACCACGGGAATGCGTTTGCGCTCAGGCGGGCGGCCAATGGATTGCAGCCAGGGCAGGTCTTGATTAAGCACCTGCCGGTACAGAAAAAGCAGCGCGTTCAGCGCCTGCCTGTGCGTAGCGGGCGCTACCTGGCGCTCGTTGGCTAGCATGGTCAGGAAGGACTCCACCTCGGCTTTGCCCATGTCGCGTGGATGGCGCATCTGCCCAGCTCTACCGTGCCAGCGGATGAAAAAACGCGCCCAGTACAGGTAAACTTTTTCAGTTTGAAGGCTATAGTGAAGATACCGGACCCGCTCGCGAACCTGATCCAGTAGGCGAATCGACTGCAAAGCAGGGGCGGCGATTTTCTCGTTCCTGTTATAACTGTACATTTATACAGTATATTGAGGCAAGGTGATGATTGCAAACAATTATTTAGGTGTTTTCAACCGGTGTTATCCGACCGTAGTCCGCGTTAATCGGCAGTTTTGCCGGATATATCAAAGTTAGAGCTTTTCCTCAATGAATGACCACTCAAATCTCAACGAGCCAAATCACATTCCTGCAATCTGGGCCGATACGCATGCCGCGGGATTCACAATGGCGTCCGAGCCACTGACGTGCTCCCTGCTGCGCACATTGGCGGCGTCAAAGCCTGGAGGGCGCTTCCTTGAGCTTGGGTCCGGTACCGGTTTGTCCACGGCGTGGCTCCTTGACGGCATGGACTCCAACTCTCACCTAACCACCGTAGACAACGATGAAGCCCTGTTGTCTGTTCTCCGAAAGAACCTGGATCACGACCCAAGATTGACAGTCGTGTGCTCCGACGGCGATGACTTCTTGCATTTGCTAAAAGATCAAGTGTTCGACTTAGTCTTTGCTGATACCTGGGCCGGAAAATACCGCCTTCTTGATGAAGCGCTATTGCTTGTTGGCCGGTCAGGGCTTTACGTTATCGACGACATGCTGCCCCAGCCGAACTGGCCGGAAGGGCACGCAGCGAAGGTCGCGGATCTAGTTTCCTCGTTGGAGCAACGGAACGATTTCCGAATCACAAAGATGTCATGGGCGAGCGGGGTGATTCTTGCCACCAAGCTCTAACCCATCGTTCCAGTGGACTGCCTTCGGCAGCCCCTGAACTCAAACGTTAGCCATTATGTTGTTGTCTGGTGCATTCTTTGTTGCCTTTACGGCCTTTCTGGCAAGCTTCTTTTGGGCCAGAATAAAGCAGTTGTGGGCTGCTTACGCTTGTGCGCTGATTTTCCCTTTCTGTATTGCTTGGATTACCTATTGGCTTCCCTTGCAGGGAGAAAAGAACACCTCAGAGTTCTCTGCATGGTTTGGAGTTGTTGCAATAATCTGGTTGGTTTTCGCATTACCGATATCACTAGCAACCACCTTCTTGGTTCGTCGCAAGTTGCTTTCGAGAGGCGTTGATGTTGGCTAACAGGTCGCCCCACACAGACACACAGCAGCAGGATGCCGCTACGCGGCAGTTGCTGCGTGCTGGTGGCCTCCAACGTTAGAAGGCTCCATGTTTGGCCGCCAAGTACTTCAGCCCGAGATCGGCCGCAAGCCGATATATGACAGCGTCTACAACGAGGCGGGGCGCTCGCAATCATTCCTCTGCGCAAACTGCAATACGCGCGTCGCGCTCGACGTCGTAAATTGCATGGGTAGGAACTCTCATGATCCAGAGAGCGTACTAGGACCGGATCAAGGCAAGCATGTCCGCGAACACTTTGGCATCCTCAGCAAGTCTTTAGCTAATGGTTGGCCATTCCTGTCAGTTGCTTCTTGCCCAGCGTGCGGGCAAGACCATATGGTTTATGTAGCGTTGTTCGAGCCGAGAAACGGGTGGCAGCAGGCCGTTCAACAAGGCATCACCCAGCTACAGCCTTCTAACCCTGCGGCCCAGCGGACGGCTTCGCCGCCCGCTGACCTTTGACGTTAGCCTTGCTCTTCAAGTCTACTTTTCGCAGTTGACATAACGTACGTAATTACGTACCATTTGACTCAACTTTGAGGAACTTGAACATGCAGGCACTTACCGCTAGCGAAGCTCGCGCCAACCTTTACCGCATCATTGATGAAACAGCAGCGTCGCACGAGCCGATCATCATTTCCGGAAAACGCTCCAACGCTGTCTTGCTTTCGGCTGAAGATTGGGATGCCATACAAGAAACCTTGTACCTGCTTGCAGTGCCAGGTATGCGCGAATCCATCAAGGCGGGCATGGCGGAACCATTAGCCAATGGTGCCAAGGCACTCGAGTGGTAAGTTGGGAAGTGGTTTTTGCCAGGCAGGCGCTCAAGGATGCAAAAAAGCTTGCTGCCAGCGGGCTCAAGCCAAAGGCGCTAGAGCTGCTTGAGGTTCTTGCGGCCAATCCGATGCAAAAACCGCCACCTTTTGAGAAGCTGGTCGGAGACCTCGCTGGCGCCTATTCGCGTCGCATCAACATCCAGCACCGCATTGTTTATGAGGTTTTCCCAAACGAACGAGTTGTTCGTGTCTTGCGAATGTGGACGCACTATGAATAAGCGGACTAGCGGGTCGGCCTGGACTGTCGCGCCGCTTCATTCGGGCCAGCCGGCCCTTGCTTACGCCATGCGCCCTTTGTTCTCAACCAATGCACAACCGCTGATGCGCCAGGTTTTGTCTTTTTGGCGCTGCAGGCTGTACACCGCCAGCCAGGATGCGCCGCTGGCGTCCAGCATTTGCACACGTTGAACCACATCATCGCCCGAGCTTTCAGGCTTTAAAAAAGCCACCGACGCCGGGCGGTACACCACCG
>JANYED010000239.1 GCA_025363315.1 Polaromonas sp. | reverse complement strand
GTAGCCAAAGTGGGTAATGCCCTGGGCATGAAAGTCGTCACCTGGAGCCCGCGTATGACGACCGAGCGCGCTCTTGAGAAAGGTGCGACTTTTGTATCGCTTGACGAGTTGCTGGCCACATCAAAAGTCGTCAGCCTGCATTTGGTCGCCATAGCATCCACCTTGCAGTTGCTGAACGCCGAGAAGCTGGCGCTGATGCAGCCCGGCAGTTTGCTCGTCAACACGTCACGCTCGGCACTGGTCGATGGCGCAGCGCTGGTCGAGGCGCTCAAAAAAGGCCAGCCCGGCTTTGCGGCACTCGACGTGTTTGACACAGAACCCCTGCCTCTGGATGACCCGCTCAGACAGTTGCCCAACGTGCTGCTCACACCGCATCTGGGCTTTGTTACTGAACCTGTCTACCAGCGCTTTGCGGCTGGCGTGACTGAAAGCCTGGAGGCTTGGCTGGCAGGCCAATCACTGGTAAGGGTCGTGGGCTAGCGCGCCCGGTGCGCACTCTTTGCTACTCAATCAATAGCTGCTGGCGCACGCATTCATTGGTCTACAGCACAGAATCAGCCATCAAATCACCCGTCAAGTCACCCGCAATTAGGCGAAACTGCTCCAGCGCAGCCTCCAGGTCGTCCACGATTTCTTGCGCGATGACGTCTGGCGGCGGCAGGTTGTCGCTGTCGGCCAGGCTGTTGTCTTTCAGCCAAAAAATGTCCAGGCTGGCTTTGTCCCGCGCTATCAGGTCAGCGTAGTCGTAGGCGCGCCAGCGGCCTTCTGGCGTTTCTGGTGTCCAGGTTGCTTTGCGGTCATGTCGATTGGCTGGGTTGTAAAGCTTGACGAACTCGTCCAGGTGCTCGCGCCGCAGCGGATTGGTTTTAAGCGTGAAGTGCTGGTTGGTGCGCAGGTCGTAAATCCACAGCTTTTTGGTCCAGGGAGTTTCGCTGGCGGGTTTGCGCTCGAAGAAAACCACATTCGCCTTAACACCCTGCGCGTAAAACAAACCCGTGGGCAAACGCAGAATCGTGTGTACATCGCAGTCGTGCAGCAGCTTTTTGCGAATGGTCTCGCCCGCTCCACCTTCAAACAGCACGTTGTCGGGCAATACAACCGCCGCACGGCCCTGCTGCCTGAGCAGCGTTCTGATGTGCTGCATAAAGTTGAGCTGCTTGTTGCTGGTGGTCGCCCAAAAGTCGTCTCGCTCAATCACATCCTTCTCGGTCGTTACCTTGCCCTCAGCCCCGGTGATCATGGTGCTGCTTTTTTTGCCAAACGGTGGGTTGGCCAGCACCACGTCAAAGCGGTCACCCGGGTCTGCGGCCAGCGCGTCAGCCACCACAATCGGCACTGACTTGTCACTGCCAATGCCATGCAGCATCATGTTCATCGCAGCCAGGCGAGCCGTGCTTTGAACCAGTTCATAGCCGCGCAGTGCTTCTTCTTTCAAGTGCTTTTTCTGCACGCGTGTCAGGTTAGGGTTGTGTTCAGCCACATAGTTATGGGCTGCAAATAAAAAGCCACCCGTGCCGCAAGCCGGGTCGCACACCGTTTCACCCGGTTTGGGCGCCATGCAGTCCACCATGGCCTGAATTAGCGGGCGCGGCGTGAAGTATTGGCCTGCACCGCTTTTGGTGTCTTGTGCGTTCTTCTCAAGCAAGCCTTCGTAGGCATCGCCCTTCACATCTGCGCCCATGGCTGACCAGTTTTCGCCATCAATCAAGTCCACCACCAGGCGGCGCAGCTTGGCAGGGTCTTGAAACTTGTTCAAAGCTTTGGCAAAAATCAGTCCGATCGTGCCCTTCTCAAGACCCAGCTTTTCGAGTGTGTGGCGGTAGTGGTCAAACAGCGCGTCACCGTCTTTGTCTAGCAGCGAAGGCCAGTCATAGCCCTTCAAAATCGGGCTGGGTGATTCACCAGCCAGGTTAAACGGCGGTTTGCTGCGTTCGTCAGCCATTTTTAAAAACAGCAGATAAGTGAGCTGCTCAACATAGTCGCCGTAGCTCATGCCGTCGTCGCGCAGCACGTTGCAGTAGTTCCAGAGTTTCTGGACAATGGTGGCTGAGTTCATGTTTCTTTCAATAGTGCAATTTGGTTCAACCGTGCCTTGACGGTTTGCTCTCGCTCCGGGTCGCTCAGCAAGCCCGGTAGCGCGTTGTGGAAAGCAGGCATATCAAGCAACGCTGCCACCGAACGCCCCACGTGCCCACGCACATCTGCGCTGGCTGCGTTCACCTCCGACGCCACTGTCAACCGCCCCTCGATGACCGTCAAGATGTCTTCCAGGTCATGACTCAGGTACACGTCATTTTGCCCCCGGTCTTTGAAGGCTTCGAATTTGGTGGCCAAAAAGTGGGGGGCTGACAAATGCCGCAGTTTCAGCCCTTGAGCCACATCTGCGACCAACGCCGCTTCAAAGCCCACCCGGTACCAAGGGTTGGCAAAGCCCAGGATCTTTTCATCCAGCGGCACCAGGTCCAACTGCATTCGGTTCCAATACCAGCGGAACGGTGGCGTGTTGTCCGCCATTGTTTGCTTGAAGCCACGTTGCATCAGCTGATCTGTCAAGCGGTGGTAGCCCGCCAAGGATGCCACTTCGACGATGGCATCCACATCCTCCGTGGGGCGCACGTCCATCAGCCCGGCATCGTCCACCAACAAGCCAGTGGCACAGCCACCTACAAACACCAATTGATCGCACACTGGGCCCATGGCCTGTGCAATGGCTACCAATAGGGCCATGTTAGGGTTAGCCACGTAATGCCCCTTTTACTGGCCTGGGTGCATCCGGGTCAATCAACGCCTGTAGCTGCTCCAGCGCCATGCCACGCTCGCGCGCCTTGCCCACACGCAGAGCGTCGAACAGGGCCAACAGGTCGTAGAGCTTCGCGTCTTGCATGGCCGCAAAGGGCACGGACGGATGCAGGGGCTTGACCCCCACGCCGCGCACTGTGCCATTGGGGTGCGGCCAGACAAAGTCTGTGCTACCCGGCGCAAAAATCCCCGCAAAGACGGGCGCACTGTGGCTGGTAGGCACGCCCACCGCCAGCGGCAAACGCACGCCGGGAAAGGCGTATTTGGCACCATGCAAGGCAAACTCGGCCAGGTTGTGCGCGTGTGGGCGCACTGGGTTGTCAGTAGCGGCAGCTACGTCATCTAGCGGCTGCGCATGGCGGGGCACCCTCTTGCGTGTGACCCGGTAAATACCCGCTGGCTCTTGCACGCCAAGCGCCGAGACTGGGGCACCCGCCATGGGCTGCGGCAGCGTCGCCCGGTTTTCCAACAACAACCCGGCCTGCATCCCGCGTTTGACCGCTCCATGCGCCTCAGACGCACTCAGGCCCAGCTCTTGGGCCAGCTGCGCGTATGTCCAGCGCTGATTGCCCCAAGCTACCAGCTTAAGGGCTACAACAAAATCTTGGGGCTTGAGATGCATTAAATTCCATATTCTTGAATCGCGAATATAGAATGTAATTGATTCCTGCCTGCTTTGCAAATTTTGATTGAAGCTAAAAAAAGCAGTTGGATGCGCCCGAGTGCGGCGCGCCCGGCGTGTCCAGCTGACCTGCCCCCAATCCCCGTACCAATCTAAATTCCAGAAGTCCAAGG
>JANYED010000235.1 GCA_025363315.1 Polaromonas sp. | reverse complement strand
GTTAACCGGCGTGCCAGTACAAAAAGTATCAACGCCACCACAATCGAATAGCAGGCAGACGTGCGGCCCGCCAGGTCAAAGGCAAACTTGCCCAACAGCGGCCCCATGACCACACCTTGCAGGCCATCGGCACCGCCCGTCAGCCAATCCAGCTTGTTGGCCAGCTCAAACAGAATAAGTGCCACACCCAGCGTGACCATCAGCCGCGTCAAATCGCTGCCGCGCAAGATGGTAAAGCTGCACAGCGCCCCCAGCAAGGTAGATACCGCAATGGCGACCGCCAAGCCCACCAGCGGGTCCGGCATGACCAGCTTGGCAAACAGCGCCGCAGCATAAGCACCCATGCCAAAAAACGCGGCATGCCCCAACGACACAATACCGGCATAGCCCAGCACCAGGTCGAGCGATATGGCAAACAGCGCGACGATGGCAATCTCATTGATGATGAGCGTGTGCTTGCCCAGCAGAAACGGTGACGCCAGCACCAACAGCCAGAACACCGGCTCCCACGCCTTCCAGCGGCTGCCGTTTTGCAGCGACTGAGCGATGTCTTTTTTGAGTTGCGTTGTCATTTGCCACCCCCACGCACAAAAAGTCCCTGCGGCTTCCAGATCAAAATCGCGATCATCAGGCCATACACAATAAAGCCGCCCGTTTTGGGAATGTAGTACTTGCCCGCCACATCAGCCACACCCAGTAGCAGCGCTGCCAGCAAAGGCCCGGTGATCGACGACGTGCCGCCCACAGCCACCACAATCAAAAAGTAAATCATGAACTTGAGTGGGAAGGTCGGGTCCATGCCCAGCACCTCGGCACCCAGCGCACCACCCAGGCCCGCCAGGCCAGAGCCAACAGCAAAGGTTGACAAAAACACCACATTCACATTGATGCCTAAGCCAGCAGCCACGCGCTGGTCGTCTACCGACGCGCGCAGGCGGCTGCCAAAGCGTGTTTTGGCCAATACGAATTGCAGCGCAATCGTCAGCGCTGCGCATACGGCGATGATGAATAGGCGATAGTGACCCATGCCCAGCATCCACGCGCCTTCGCCGATTTCAGTACGGCCCTTCAGCCACTCGGGCAACTGCATGATTTGCTGGGTGGAGCCAATAAAATAGTCTGTGCTGGCCACCGCCATAAACGTCAGGCCGATGGAGAACAGCACCTGGTCGAGGTGCGGCTTTTTGTACATGGGCCGGTACAGCGTGCGCTCCAGCACACCGCCGACCAGCGCCGAACCCAAAAACGCTAGCGGCAGGCAGACCAAAAACGGCACGCCGAGTTTTTGCATCAGCAGCACAGTGATGTAGCCGCCCACCATGGCGAATGCACCATGCGCAAGGTTGATGAAATTCATCAAACCCATGGTCACGGCCAGGCCAACGGCAAGGATGAAAAGCAGCATGCCGTAGGCGATGCCGTCGAAGAGGATGGTCAGCATGTGATGGCTCTAGTCCAAGACGCCGCAGAACCAGCTTTGCTGGGCTGCCAGCGTCGCCCCCTGGGGGGAGGCGACGCGCAGCGGCGCTTCGGGGGGTTACTTAGTCTTCCCTGGGTCTTTCATGTCTTTGATGACATCAAATTCCACGTTGTACAGCTTGCCGTCTTTCTTTTCGACCTTGCGCAGGTACATGTTGTGCACCACATCGCGGGTTTGCGCGTCGATGAACATCGGGCCGCGCGGGCTTTCAAAAATCTGGCCTTTCATGGCGGCCAAAAGGGCATCACCACCGCCTGCGCCTTTGGTAGCGCGCAGGGCTTCATAAATCACTCGCATGCCGTCGTAGCCGCCCACGGCCATGAAGTTGGGGCGCAGGCCCTTGTTGGCTTTTTCAAACGCTTCGACAAACTTTTTGTTCACCGCTGATGGGTGTGAGGCTGAATAGTGGTGCGACGTGACCACGTTCAGTGCGCCGTCACCCATGTCGTTCAACTGGTCGTCGTCGGTCAAGTCGCCGGTGCCAATCAGTTTGATGCCGGCTTTGTCCATCCCGCGCTCCAAAAACTGCTTCATCACCGCTGCGCCTGCGCCTGACGGCACAAACACAAACAGCGCATCGGGCTTCAGGTCGCGCACTTTTTGCAGGAATGGTGCAAAGTCAGGGCCGCGCAAGGGCACGCGCAGTGATTCGATGACCTGACCGCCATTGAACGTCAGGCGGTCTTTGAAGTACTTTTCTGCGTCAATCCCCGGGCCGTAGTCGCTGACCAGCGTCACGACTTTTTTGATGCCGTTTTTAGGGGCCCAGTCAGCCATCGCCACCGCTGATTGCGGAATGGTGAAGCTGGTGCGAATGATGTAAGGCGATGCCTCGGTGATGATCGATGTGGCTGCTGCCATCACGATTTGCGGGGTTTTGGACTGCGTGGCAATCGGAGCGACAGCCAGTGCAATCGGCGTCAGGCCAAAACCGGCAAGTACATTGACCTTGTCGTTGACCACTAAATCCTGCGCGATGCG
>JANYED010000229.1 GCA_025363315.1 Polaromonas sp. | reverse complement strand
AGCGATTCTTCGACCGTCATGTCCAAAACGTCGGCGATGCTGTGGCCTTTGTATTTCACTTCCAGCGTTTCGCGATTGTAACGCTTGCCGCTGCACACTTCGCACGGCACATACACGTCGGGCAAAAAGTGCATTTCAACTTTGACCATGCCGTCGCCTTGGCAGGCCTCGCAGCGGCCACCGGCCACGTTAAAGCTGAAGCGACCTGCGCCGTAGCCACGTTCACGTGCTGTGTTCATTTCAGCCAGCAGCTCGCGAATGGGCGTGAACAAACCGGTGTAGGTGGCTGGGTTGCTGCGGGGCGTGCGGCCGATGGGCGACTGGTCAACGTTGATGACTTTGTCGAAATGCTCAATGCCTTCGATGCTCTCGTGCGCTGACGGCTCTTCGTGCGCGCGGTACAACGTGCGGGCCACCGCAGCGTACAGCGTATCGTTGACCAAGGTGGATTTGCCCGAGCCTGACACGCCCGTGACGCAGGTTAGCAAGCCGACCGGGAATTCAACACTGACGCTTTTCAGGTTGTGGCCAGTAGCGTTGATGACGCGCAACGCCTGCATGTCGCCCAGCGTGGCTTGGTGCTGCGCTTCGCGTGCCGCGCGGCGCTCGTACGCGGGGCTAAGCGCAAAGCGTGATGGTTTCTTACCTGCAAAGGCATCGACTTTTTTAACTGTCGCAAGCCACGGCGTTCGGTGGGTAGGCACGGCAATCTTCAAAGTCTGCGCCAGGTACTTGCCGGTCAATGAATTCGGGTTGTCACGCACTTCCTCGTACGTGCCCTGCGCCATCACGCGCCCGCCGTGCACACCCGCACCGGGCCCCATGTCAATCACGTGGTCAGCCGCGCGAATCATGTCTTCGTCATGCTCGACCACCAGCACGCTGTTGCCAATGTCGCGCAGGTGTTTCAGTGTGCCGATCAGGCGGTCGTTGTCGCGCTGGTGCAGGCCGATGCTGGGCTCGTCCAGCACATACATCACGCCCGTCAGGCCGGAGCCGATTTGCGAAGCCAGGCGAATGCGCTGCGACTCACCGCCAGATAAAGTTTCAGCACTTCTGTCCAGGCTCAAATAATTCAATCCCACATCGTTCAAGAACTTCAAGCGTAAGCCAATCTCGCGCACCACCTTGCCTGCAATCTCGCCTTTCGCGCCTGACATTTTGAGCTGGTCAAAATAGGCAAAGCTTTCACGCAGCGTGATGCGGCTGATGTCAAAAATCGCGCGTTTTTTTGCCAATCCGCCTTCATCTGGACTGCCCACCAGGTACACATGCCGCGCTTCGTTGCGCAGGCGAGTGCCTTGGCAATCTGGGCAGGGCTGCACGCTGCGGTAGCGGCTTAATTCTTCGCGCACCACGCTTGAATCTGTCTCGCGGTAGCGGCGGTCAAAGTTGCGAATCACGCCCTCAAACGCATGCTTCTTGGTAACCTTTTTGCCCTGCGACGCGCCCGAGTCCATGATGTAAGAAAACTTGATTTCCTCATCGCCAGAGCCGCACAGCACCACCTCTTGCACGCGTTCGGGCAAATCTTCAAACGCGGCCTCAATGTCAAAAGCGTAGTGCTTGGCCAGGCTTTCCAGCATTGAAAAATAGTAGCCATTGCGCCTGTCCCAGCCCTTCACAGCCCCGCTGGCCAGGCTAAGTGACGGAAACGCGACGATGCGCGTTGGGTCAAAAAACTCCTTGTGACCCAAGCCGTCGCAGCTGGGGCATGCGCCCACGGGCGAGTTGAACGAAAACAGGCGTGGCTCCATTTCAGCCAACGAATAGCTGCACGCCGGGCAAGAAAATTTGGCGCTGAACAAATGCTCTTTGCCAGTGTCCATTTCAAGCGCGATGGCTTTGCTGTCGGCCAGGCGCAGGGCGGCTTCAAAGCTTTCAGCAAGGCGCTGGGTTTGATCCGCGCGTGACTTGAGGCGGTCAATCACCACGTCAATGTTGTGCTTTTCGGTTTTCTTGAGTTTGGGCAATTCATCAAACTCATAGGCCTTGCCATCGACCCGAAAGCGCACATAGCCCTGGGCCTGCATCTCGGCAAACAGCTCAACAAACTCACCCTTTTTCTCGCGAGCAACGGGCGCCAAAATCATCAGCTTGGTGTCTTCTGGCAAGGCCAAGACACTGTCGACCATTTCGCTCACGCTTTGCGCTTGCAGCGCCAAATCGTGTTCTGGGCAAAACGGTGTGCCTGCGCGTGCAAACAGCAAGCGCAAATAGTCGTGAATCTCCGTGACGGTGCCGACAGTAGAGCGTGGGTTGTGTGAAGTAGCCTTTTGCTCAATCGATATCGCAGGCGACAGGCCTTCGATCATGTCCACATCGGGCTTGTCCATCAGCTGCAAAAACTGGCGTGCGTAGGTGCTAAGGCTTTCAACATAACGGCGCTGGCCTTCGGCGTACAACGTGTCAAACGCAAGTGATGATTTACCCGAGCCGCTCAAACCCGTGATCACAACGAGCTGGTTGCGCGGTATATCCAGGTCGATATTTTTCAGGTTGTGGGTGCGAGCCCCGCGAATGCTGATGCGCTGGCTGGCCAAAACACTGGCCAGGTAGTGACTGTCGGTGGGAGAGTTCAAGGCTATTAACCGCGTTTGAGACAACTCTCCATCATAGCGAAACAGCGCTTCATCGGCAGTCGCGCTGCGCCAGCGCCTTTCACACGCTTGTCATATCCACAGCTTCCAATCAAATTTTTATCAGGAGCAATAGCTGTGTTCAAGAAAAACCCTGCGCGCGCGCCGCACCTCGCAACCGATCCGCGCGAGGCCGTCAACGGCAGTCGCCGCGATTTTCTCGACTTTTTGGTCAAGTCCTCCTCCAGCGCGATGGCCGTCGCCGCGGCAGGTTCTCTGGCGGCTTGCGGCGGCGGTGATGAGGCTGCCGCCCCTGCAGTCCCTGCCCCGACCGCTACACCCGCGACACCTGCGGTGTTTGCCTTCGGCGTCGCCAGCGGCGACCCTTTGACGGACCGCGTCATCCTCTGGTCGCATGCCAAAGTGCCCAACAGCGCGGCCGACGTTAGCCTGACCTGGCAAGTTGCCACTGACGCGGCTTTTGCCAACATCGTTCGCACGGGTACCTTGGCGACAACCGAGGCATCGTCTTTTACAGCGAAGGTTGACGTGACGGGCCTGACGGCGGGCGCCAGTTACTTTTATCGCTTCCGGGACGCAACAGGAGCGTCGTCGACCGTTGGTACCACGCGTACGCTGCCCGCCAGCAGCGCGGCATCGGTCAAGTTTGCGGTGTTTTCATGCTCGCTCTACTCTGAAGGCTATTTTCATGCGTACGACGCCGCGGCCAGGTCAGACGCACAGTACGCGCTGCATCTGGGCGACTACATCTATGAATACGGCGCCGATCCCAAGCAGTACGGCAACACCACCATTCCCGGCAACCGCATTGCCAGCCCGGCCAATGACATTGTCACGATGAACGACTACCGCACGCGCCACGCGCTGTACAAGTCAGACCTCAACTTGCAGGCGGCCCACGCCAAAATGCCGTGGATCACGATTTGGGACGACCATGAGTTTGCCAACAATGGTTACGTCAACGGCGCTGAAAACCACAAACCGGCCACGCAGGGCGACTGGGTCACGCGCAAAAACATCGCGGCCAAGGTGTATCACGAGTGGATGCCAATCCGCACCATTGATGCCAACAACTTGCTGAAGATTTACCGCCGATTTGACTTTGGCAACATCTTCACGCTGCACATGCTGGACACTCGCATTGAGGGCCGGGATCGCCAGTATGACGACTATGGTGATACCGACGGCGGTATTGCCCGCTACCTGGCGGGCCTCACGCCCAACGCAGCGGGCTTCAGGCCTGATGCGTCGCGACAAATGATGAGCAGCGAACAGCAAAACTGGCTGGCCAGCGGCATGAGCGCATCAACCGCGACCTGGCAGCTGGTCGGCAACCAGACCATCATGGCGAGGATGTGGTTTCCGGGCTCAGTGCTGTCGGCTTTTGCCAGCAATCCGGCCGGCGCACCCGCCGCCATCAGCGCCTTCTTAACCGCCAAAGCCACTCGGGCTGCTGGCGGCGCGGCGGCTTTGACGCCTGCGCAAGCGGGCTTGCTTAACCCGGCGGTCAACCCGCGCTTGCCCTACAACCTGGACTCATGGGACGGCTACCCGGCCCAGCGGGAGGCCATTTTGCAAAACATCAAAACTCAAGGCAAGCGGCTGGTCACGCTGTCTGGCGATTCACATGACGGATGGTTCAACAATCTGACCACGCTGGCCGGCGACAAGGTGGGGGTGGAGTTTGCCGGCACGTCGGTTACGTCTACCGGCTTTGAAAGCGTTGGACTGGGCACGCTGGGCAGCTCAATTGACGGCAGTGCATTGGTACCGCAACTGGGCAGCAGCGCAGTGGCTGCGGGCCTGGGGTTGATTGACGACGTGAACTATGCCGACACCAGCCAGCGCGGCTATTTGCTGATGACCGTGACCGCAGCCGCCGTCAAAGGCGAATACGTTTATGTCAGCAGCATCAAGCTGCCAGCCTACACCGCCAGCGTGGGCCGCACTGTGACTGTGCCTGCTACCGCCGCAGGCACCGCAGCACCAGTATTTGGTTAGCGGGCGTTTTAGGCACGTTGCCGCAGGCGCGAGTTAAACTGCAAAAACCAGTTTTTTTGGAGCATTCGCCATGGCATCGATCAACAAAGTCATCATCGTCGGCAACTTGGGCAAAGACCCCGAAATGCGCAGCTTTCCCAATGGCGACCAAATCGCTAATGTGTCAATTGCCACCACCGACCGCTGGAAGGACAAGACCAGCGGCGAGACGAAAGAAGCCACTGAGTGGCACCGCATCAATTTCAACGGCCGTCTGGCCGAGATCGTTGGTCAGTACCTCAAAAAGGGCTCGCAGGTCTATGTCGAAGGCAGCCTGCGTACCCGCAAGTGGACCGACAAGGACGGCGTCGAGAAGTTCACCACCGAAATACGCGCCGACCAGATGCAAATGCTGGGTAGCCGCCAGGGCATGGGCGGC
>JANYED010000221.1 GCA_025363315.1 Polaromonas sp. | reverse complement strand
GTGGACGGCTATGGCCTGACCGCGCCCATTGCCGAACGTGTCAAAGCCAGCGGCGCGGACCTGCTGGTGACGGTTGACAACGGCATCGCAAGCTTTGATGGCGTAGCGCGCGCTAAAGCCCTGGGCATGCAGGTACTGGTGACTGACCACCACTTGCCGGCTTTGACTGACGGCACGAATGGCGTGATGGGCCTGCCCAACGCCGACGTGATCGTCAACCCGAACCAGCCCGGCTGCGAGTTTGAAAGCAAATCGATTGCCGGTGTCGGCGTGATGTTTTATGTGTTGCTGGCGCTTAGGGCACAGCTGCGTGAACGTGGTGTGTTCACCCTTCAAAATCAGCCCAAGGTCGATGCGCTGCTGCCACTCGTCGCACTGGGCACAGTAGCCGACGTGGTCAAGCTAGACGCCAACAACCGCCGCCTCGTCGCACAGGGCTTAAAACGCATCAGAGCTGGCTATCTACCGGCGGGAGTAGCTAGCCTTTTCGTAGCGGCAGGGCGCAAAGCAAGCGTCGCCACCACCTTCGACTTTGGCTTTGCGCTTGGGCCACGCATCAACGCCGCAGGCCGCCTGGCCGACATGACGCTGGGCATTGAATGCCTGCTGACTGATGACGCAGCCCGGGCCGATGAACTGGCCAAAACGCTTGACGGCATCAACCGGGAGCGGCGTGACATTGAAGCCGACATGCGTGAACAAGCCCAATTGGCTGCCGACGCGATGATCGACATAGACGACGAGCCGCCCCCCGCGATAGCGATTTACGAGCCGAGCTTTCACGAAGGCGTGGTTGGCATCGTTGCGTCGCGCATCAAAGACAAGCTGCACCGCCCCACCTTCGTGTTTGCCGCCAGCCAGGCAGAGGGCAAGCAGCATGAAATCAAAGGCTCAGGCCGCTCAATTGCGGGCTTTCATCTGCGCGACGCGCTGGACCTAGTGGCCAAACGCCAGCCCGGCGTGCTGCTCAAGTTTGGCGGCCACGCCATGGCGGCGGGTTGTACGATTGAAGAAAAAAACTTTGAGCTGTTTGAGCACACGCTCCAGCAAGTAGCCCGCGAATGGCTGGATGTCGCCACGCTCACCCGCCGCATAGACACAGACGGCCCGTTGTCAGCCGAATACCGCCGCACCGACATAGTCGACACCCTGCACAAGGAAGTCTGGGGCCAAGGCTTTGCCGCGCCCACGTTCAGTGAAGAAGTCGAGGTCGTATCCCAACGCCTGGTCGGTGAAAAGCACTTGGCCCTGAAGCTGAAACACCAAGGCCAGCCAGTAGACGGCATCTGGTTCGGCCATACCGAGCCGCTGCCAGCACGGGTGACCTTGGCCTTCAGGCTGGATGCGGATGAGTGGCAGGGCGTGCGGCGGGTGCGGTTTTTGGTAGAGGCGGCTGAGGTTTAAGGTTGGAATGACCTATAGCTCAAGTCAATTGCACAATGCCAACTCACACTTCCGCGACATCAGCCCCCGACTTGGCCAATATCTCCATCGCCCGCTGTGCTGACCCGCCTTGCGCGCGCGCTTGCAAAAACTGTGCAGCCGTGCGGCGGCAGGCCAGCTTTTCGGCGACTGCAACATTGATGTATTGATTAATGGCAACCCCGTCGTCTGCAGCGGCTTGGCGCAAAGCGTCCAGCATGGAATGAGGCAGTCGCAGGGCGAAATTATTGGTTTGCATCGTTGCTAATCCTGTTGCGGTTTATGAGAGCTTGAGGGAGCTTGGGTTGAATAGAAAGCTGATGGTGTGGTCAATTGCAGGTTAAACCGAGGCGCAGCTTGCGCAAAATCGCGCAGGTTCCGCGTCACTAAATAGGTACATTGACCATTCACTGCAGCTTCCAGCACCATCTCGTCTGCGGGGTCTTTCAATTGCGGTCGCCACAAAAAAGAAATGTCTATGGGTTGCAGCACACTTGCCAAGCCAGCCAAAAATTCATCGACCTCGTCAGCGTTCAAGCCAAATGCAGTGCGTTGTTCCGCGCGTTGTAGAGCTGCTTCATATTCAATGAACAAGGGTACCGAAACACCCGCTAGTAACTCTGAGCGAAGCACCTGAGACAACATTTTCCTTGACCAACCGGTGCGTGACCGCAGTGCTGCAACCAGAACATTGGTATCCATAATAATCATTTTTGATATTATATGCAGTATTGATTATTGATCTGAAATGACAGTCGCTGTCTTGACAACTTTTGGGGGCTGGCTGCATGCATGTTCGCCAGTTTGGCGGTTTTT
>JANYED010000219.1 GCA_025363315.1 Polaromonas sp. | reverse complement strand
GCCGCCAGATGGAGGGAGTCTCAGGAAAGCCTGGCTAACTGCGAAGGGAGATATTCAGTGCGCGGGTTCGTCTCCGGGGGTACTGGTGTGCTGTTGGCGTACCCCAGCCAAGGCCAGATAACCGCCGCGCATCAAACCCTCTGCACGGTTCAGGAGGTGGCGAACTTGCGCACGAAGCTCACTATCAGCTGTCCAGCGCTTGCGCACGGCATCAACGCCGAACAGCGCCCCGGCAATCTCGCGATGGTGAGCGCCCGCCTGCGACGCATCGAGCGCCTGCAGGGCATGCAGGTGCAGCAGGGAAGCACGCGTGACTTTTTTGGCGGCTACAGCAGGCCATTGCCCCCGGATGGCATTGGCCTGCACATGGAACCCGCTTAATCGCGTGCGCAGGTGGGCATCGAGCGGCACAGTCAAGCCATAAGCCGCGCCGTCCTCCACCTCCGTGGACAGCGAGGCCCGCAGGCAGTGCGGTCCATGCTCCGCCGTGATGTTCAATTGCGCATTTGAGTGCACCAGGCGCTTGCGACCTGGAATCTTCCAGAGGTCGAAGGCCAAACCAGCAGGTGAATCGTGCGCGAAAGCTGCACGTACATGCAACAGTACGTCAGCCGGTGCAGTCCAGAGCGGGCGCGCCTGGCGGGCATCGAGCTGCGGATCTTCGGCTACTCTGCAACCCCCAGTTGGACTCTGATCCGTGTGAGGCGCTGCGTTTACCGCTCAGCCAGTCGGCCCGGTAGCCTGCGTGTCGTCTCAGGTATTCCCAAGCTAGCGCTGGACCGTCCAAGTCGAGCGTGTAAAGGTAGGTTGCTGCCGCGCGCCAAGGCGCTGACAAGTCGGCAGAGTCGTGATTGATCGTCATTGCGATGGCTCCCTTAAATATTTTCAGGAAGGGTGCCACGAGTTGCGTCAAATTTTTTGCCGGCTTAAGTAACACAAAGTGAAACTTGTCAGCACCAACGATCACTGCAGCATCAGTCGTTGATCGACCCATCGCGCAGCGCCTCAACCGCATAAGCCGACAGCGATTGGCGTGGTATGAAATGCGGATCAGCCACGATGCGCATGCCGCGCGGCCCGTGTACACCTTCCAACGCGGAAAGGCTTACAGTCCCCAGCCCAGGGAATCCGGTTCCGGCATCGCACAGCCCGTAGGCCTGGTCTCCATCTGCATCCAAACTGACCAACAACCAGATGGCACCGGCATCCAGGGTGTGCAGCTTGATTACTGGATACGGATCGATGGCTTCGCCGCGCGCGCGGACTGCGCCGTTGGCCAGCATTTGCGCGCGTTGTTCTTCAGTGGTGAGTCTCATAATTGCCTCCTTTGAGCGTGTCGCCCTAGGTCAAAGCAAGGCACACCCACTACATCATGGATTCGCCGGGGCAGGATTTGGTGTAGGTAAATCTCGTGCTTTTAAGAAACAGTATTGCGCAGAATTGAGATACCGCTGCTTTCAAAATTACGCCGCACCAAAATGAACACTATAGATTGTAGCCCTATGAGGTGCATTCAGGTGTCATCAACGTTCCATTCAAAACGAACGCATGACACCGAAGAACTCATTCCCTGCGGCCCTCAAACAAGTCAGAAAAGCCCGTGGTCTCAGCCAGGAGTCGTTTTCTGACGTGTCGAGCCGCACGTATCTGAGTTCGCTGGAGCGCGGTCTGAAGAGTCCGACCCTGAACAAGGTCGCCGAGCTGTGCGAGGTTCTGGAGGTGCATCCGCTCACGTTGATGACGTTGGCCTATGTCGGCGACGGCAAGAGTAGGGAAAAGTTGTTCGAGCGCGTGCAGCGCGAGCTGGCAGGCATCCAAGTCCAGCAGGATAAGTAAAGGCGCTGCCTAGCAGCAGCGCCTGCGCTAGAGCGCTACGTCACGACGCGTCCCGCCAACCGGGCCTCGCGTGCATAGGTGCTGATCGGCTTCGAGGCCGTGAAGCGCAGATCCTGCTCAACCAGAAGGCCCAAGCGCCCCCGCACGCACGTCAACTCGGCCAGGCTCACATAGCCCAGCTCAGGAAAGCCCAGACCCAGGTCGCATAGTCCAAAGGCATGGTCTTCATCGCCTGGATCAATCTCGGTCAGCAGCCAGGTCGCACCTGCATCAGGCGTGAACAGTTTGACCACGGGCAGTGGGTCAAAGCCCTCGTCTGTGAGGGATTGTCGGCCGTTGGCCAGTAATTGAGCGCGTTGCACGTCGGTGATGAGATTCGTCATGGTGTTCTCCTTGGAAGGATTCAGGGCGGGATTGCCCGAGACCGGGAGAAGCACGGTGCAGCGCAGCTGTCAGGGTTCGCAGACGGCCGCAGGACGCCAGTGCGCAACGCGCGCAGACCTTGACAGCGAGAACGCCGTGGTACGTTGAAGGGAACAGCAAGCCAGCCCCCCCTCCCCAACTCCAGTGCAGGCCGAATCCAGCAAGCGAAGCGCGGAGGCGTCAGGGATGGAAGCCCCAAGGGGCGAGACACCATCGGTGGCTCGATGCGCAGCACGACAGCGCGACCCGGCATGCCGGGGGACGCACAGAAATCCGTGGAATCTGCAATGCGTCTTTGTTCAAAACCGCAGAAGCACGAAACCAGCTTCACGCATCTGCGTAAACCCACTGAACCGTATATTCGTAAAAGCGACCCTGTGTCCATGCACGAATCCGGATTTACCTATCTGCGTCAAGCCGTACATCCGCAAACCCGCAAATCAACAAAAAAGGTGAAACATAAAAATGCCCGCAACAGACGCGGGCCACTCACTTACCGAGGTTCATAAAACGCCCCGCCGCAAGGCGGGGCGTCAGGGCGACGCTCAGTCGCCCTTGCTGCGCGACCAGATCAGGTTGTGCGTGCCGTCCTCGACTTCGACCAGTCGGGCGTAGATGGTCGCCGGGAACGACGGATCATCCAGGGTTGCCGACAGGTAAGGCCGATCCGCCTTGCTGACTTTCTTCCACGCCGCACCAATCTCAAAAGTGCCTGCGACGATGCGGTAGTCTGGGGCGTTGTCGCTCTCCTTGGTATTGGGAACGAATTTGACCTTGACGTTGAGCGTCAGGGTGCGAACACTGCCGGTGAAGCTGTCGCCTTGTGCGGTGAAGTTGCCGATATTTGACATGATGAAGTCCTTTAGAAGTTAACCAGGTCGCAACCATTGCGGCCTTGGCGTGATCCGAGTGGCGCGGGTCCGGGCGCGCTGCACCTCAGATGAGGCCGCAACGCAGTGAAGGACCGGTAGGCCCAAAGAATTTGTTTCGCGAGGAAGGCGCGCAGCGACGGGGAAATTGTTTGGGCCGAACGGTTGCAGCGAACAAGCCCGAGGCGAAGCCGTGCCCGTGCCAGGATTCACGACAAATACAAGGCCGCTGTGGGTGCGATCCTGACCCTAAAGGACGCATGGCCCAGGCATTCACCACCGTGAAGACGTATCCCGGCACGTACCCAGGCGCAGTCCAGGTCAGTTCCGCAGCAGCAAGGATGAATGCCCCACCGCATCGGTGCTGGCTTGATCGGTCTCGGCGTGGTCCGTTTGGACATGGTGGACTGCCCGTCGGTGAGCCATCGTCATTCATGGCGACCTGCCCGCCAGCAGAGAGGGCGGTGCGACATTGCACAACCTGGCACAGCAGAGGCGATTCCACTCTGATGCCCCGCCTTGCGGCGGGGCGTGTTCAGGAAGTTTCGGGCTCCCGGCTGCTGGAAGTCAAAGCACGCGGGGCACACCTGCCGCGCGCGCCGCCCACAAAATCCCCGGCAGGGCTGACCACAAGCGCCCCAACTTTCGCAGCAATCCGAGACTCCATCAAAGCCCGCTGCGCCGCTACCAGCGTGACGGAGCTCTCGCAAACGACTTCGTGGTGATCGGACGCCTGAACGCAAAACGTCGCACTTCGCGCTCCCAACCGTTCAACCCACCCTCTCAGTTTCAGCGACGATCCCGGCGGGATCGGCCCCTTATGCTCAAGCTGGATAGTCCGGCCCACCACGACTTCCAATTCAGCATCTACATGCCGCTGCATCTCGCGGATGCAAATCGATTCAACAACGGCAACCAGGTAGCCGGTTGCCAGGCATTCGATCAGTTTGGATGCGTAATCGCTTCCATGCGGAAGCCGGGCAAACAAGGCACGTGCCGTCTGCTCAGGCGGCACGCTGTAGGTTTCTTCGAAGAAAATTTCGCTGATGCCTTGATGGTTCATGGGAATTTGGGGAAAGTTGTCGGAAGTGATCCGTTCCAGCAAATCCGCGAACGCGGAGTGACTGAAACAAATTTTGATGCTCGCGCGATAGCTTCGCGCGACCAATCCATCAGGGCGCAAACCAGCGTAGCTGGCACTTCGACTACGCGCAGCGGGTCCAACACCGCGCAGGCAGTCGCAGGGCGACGGGAGTCCGGCCTGTTCTGTCTGTTCTGCCTTCTGCAGGGTGCGCAGCACCGTGCAGGGACTCGGGGGATAAGCCAGGCGGCAAAGGGGTGTCAAGTCTGGCGGGGACGTGGTTGGTCCCGCATGGGAGCGTTCCGGCCACGACTGGCTTGACGTCCCTTTTTGAGCACCTGCCTTGCGCCGCCAGGCACCCCACTCTCCTCGTGGAGAGTCTGTCGCCCGCGCAAAACCCCGGCCAAGGCCGGGGCTTCATGCTTATGCCACCGTGCGCATATCCTCACGGTCTATCACCGCGGCATCGTCGCCGGTTTCACCGCCAGTCACCGTCTCCGATACGGTCTGCACTTCGGCCACCACCGCCGCCGCTTTCTGGAACATCACCGGCAGCCATGCCGTACCCACTGCCAGCCGTTCCGCCTCACTTGCAATCTCGGCCTTCTTGAGCTTGGCCAGCCGGTTGACCTGCTCCGGCGCGAACACCTGCACCGCTTCCAGTGTCTTGGCCTTCGAGACATGCGCGAAGTAATCCGCCGCCGTTGGTGTCCACCAGTCGTGCATATCCAGCCCCACCGCCTGCGCAAGCAAGGCAGCAGGCGTGTCGCTCTCCCGCGTGGTGACAGCGCCAACCGTTGAAGCGACACACACGGCCAGCAGGGACAGCAATTCCTGTTGCGGAAATGCCAGCAATTCGGCAAACAGCGCGTCCGGGTCATTGGGCAGGCGGTCTGTCCACGCCTGCCTGACTTCGGCCATACCGATGGCAGCGGGCGACTTAGCGATATCCGGCGCATGCAATCCGAGTCCATCCTGCGGCGAAGCGCTGATATTGACTGGCGACCCCTCCAGGCGGTAGACATCGCCAACCACACGCAATGCCAGCCTATGCACCACAGCCACCAGTGCAATCTGCGGATGCCGCGCCACTTCGGCCTGCAAGGCTACCGTGCGATGCGCACTCAGCCGCTTCGCCAGCTTCTCCGAAATGCTGAGCTTGGCTGGCTCGGCAGCACCCGCATCCGGGCCACTACCACCATTACCCGCCGCACCGGATTCCTGCTGTTCCTGCGCTCGCAGCGCCTTGGCCTGATCTTCCCGCAGCAACCCGCGATGCACCACAACTGCACCCGCATGATCGACTGACACCACGGCCCCAGCCAGTGCCACCACGGCGGGTGGGTACTCGATCAACCCGCGCTCGATGGTTTCCAGTTCGTTGCCAAACTCGTCCATTTCGGTGTGCAGCGCCTGGGCCTGCTCGTGCGTCATGTCTTCGTTCTCGTCATCGACGCGGTCTTGCAGCTTGGTTTGCTGTGCTTCCAGCTTGGCAATGCGCTTGGCTTCGAGCTTGTTAGGTTCGCGGCGCGTGCTGCGCGCCCGCTGAAACTGGTACAGGTCGGCAGACGTGGCACGCGGGGCGGCATCCACCCATGCCCAGCCCTCCGCCTGTACTTGCTCGACCTTTGAGGCAAGCTTGTCTCGCGCCAGTGACTCCAGCAGCGCACCATCCGTCAGAAAAATGCCATTCCTCTCATCCGCGAACAGGTCACGGCGAATGCCACCGCCAGCCTGCTCGTAGGCCTCCTGTCCCACGAAGCGTGCCACCGCATCGCGGTTGGCATCGATTTCCTCACTGGTCAGGTGGTCTCGCAGCGCTTCCGGGTTGCGTTGCCACTGCGGCGAGTCGTAGAACGCCGCTTCCTGGGCGGCGTGGTCGTCGGTGATGGCCAGCGCCATCAACTGCTCCAGTGTCACGGCCTGGGTGTCGAAGTCCGCCAGCAGCCGGGGCGAGACGTTGGCAAGCTTCAAGCGCCGCTGCACCACCAAGGGTGTTACGCCAAAGTCGGCGGCAATGTCTTCCACGGGTCGCCCCTCGGCGGCGAGGTCTTTCCACGCGAACAGTTCTTCAATGGGCGACATGGCCTCGCGCTGCACGTTCTCGGTCAGGCTGACGGTGCGCGCCGCATCGTCTGGCACCAACAGGCAATGTACCGCATGGTCTTTCGCCAGCTTGCGACGCTTGACCAGCAGTTTCAACGCGGCCAATCGCCGCCGACCTGCGACGACTTCGTAGTGTTCGCCATCGGGTGCGGCCACCACGGTGAGGTTTTGCAGCAAGCCGACACGGGCAATGCTGGAGGCCAGTTCGGGAATCGACGCGCCGCCGCTCTTGCGCACGTTGCGACTCGATGGCCGCAGCCTCGATAACGGAATCAGCAGCAGTTGCTGCGAAGCCGCGACGGCGGCTGCGGCGATGGCAGTGGTTTCTTGAAGGGTAGCGGTATTCATGGTGATAGCTCCTGTCCCTATGGGACGTTGAAAGAGAAGAAAACTGAAAAGGAATAAAAAACTCGATGTCGATTCACGTTCTGTCTGTTTGCATGCACGGCCCTCCTGTTGTTTCCAAAACTGACCGGATTCCAAGATTCGGAGCCCGGTGTGGGCTTTGGTGGGTTCGGCGCAGTGATCTGGGCTGGTCGCCGTTATTGCCGCCGTCTTTCCTGAGTTCATCGCCCGCGAACAACCGGGCCGGCGGGGACTGGCTGTCAAGGAATCAAGCGCAGGGTGGGTGCGGCCCGCAGCCGCAGGCGAGGACACGGCCCTGCGCGCCTTGACGGCCAGGCACCGTCGGCTACGGTCGCGGGATCAGCGATGAAGGAGGGATAAGGACGGATGACCGGCCTACGACAGATCCAATGAGCACTTGCGCGCCGGACCCACGCCGCGCGGCGAGCGCCCCTGCGTGTGCCTGCCAACAGGGGCACGCCTGGCTGGAGATGGGCCAAGCGCATCGCGCGGCATGCGCATGAAGAACTGGCCGATCAGGCAACGCCTGTTCGGCGGCATTGCAGGGGCGCCAAACGGAGTGCGGCGGGGATGGGCTGACCAGCCGATCCCCTGGAGGTAAGCGCAGCGCGCAGTTCCGCAGGGTCGGAGGAATCGACATCAGGCGCAGCAAAAAAACGCCGCTCCCTTAGTCAGCGGGAGCGGTGCACGGGATGCTTACACCAAACGATCAATCTGACACCGGTGCCACCATCGTCTGAAGTTGCTCAATCACGCCCGGTTCGACGAAGACGCAGGCTTGATCCGCTGCGATCGGTACGTTGAACACGGTGGCGAACATGGCGCGCTTCAGGTGAGCCAGTCGGCCTGTCCGATAGGCTTGTTCCGGCTTCAAACGATCAGTGCCTGAAGCCTTGCCACTGCGCTGTGGGTCGCATTCGACCAGTGCGACAAAGCCGTCATCCGACAGCTTCTGGTGTTCGGCGCACAGGCCCCAGCCTGTCGTCGTGTGGCGCTGCAGAATCGCTCGCAGGCGCTTGTCGAGCAGAATGCCGCCGGTGTCATAGGCGATCCCGCAGACCAGGCAGGCGTGTTGTTCCAGCGAAACGTGTGATTTGTCGTTCATGATTGCTCTCCGGTTACTCGGGCGGAATTGCCCGGAACCGACACCAGCACGGCGCAGCGCAAGCAGTCAGGGGTCGCAGACGGCCACGGGCCGCAAGCGCCAGAGGCGCGCAGCCCTTGACGGCGAGCACGCCGTGGTACGGTAAAGGGACACAGCAAGACAGCCCAACCCACCTTCAATGAAGTCACGAATAGCAAGCACAGCGCGCAGGCCGGGAACGAAGTAGAGGCCGGAGACGTCAGGGATCAAAGCCGTATGGCCATGACTCGGCACGAGGCATGGGGCAACGCCCGCGAGCCCGACGGCGGCAACGCCGGGACGCCCAGCGTGGGTCAACAAAATTCACTGTGCAGTAAATATTGCTGCTGTGTCGAATATCGATGCGACCAAACTAGACCGGATAGCATCTTCATCTGCAAGTTTTATTTGGAGCGCAATTTGCCCCCTATAAAAAACATAATGCATAAAGGATATAACGCAACGAGGAAACGTCGTGCAAGTCTATAAATTTGCCCTGTGACAGGGGGACATAGCCCATGCTTTTATGGTTAACGTGCCTGCGTGCAAACGGTTCTCGCGCTTTGGCACAGATCAACATTAACAACTCTGGATGCCATGCCCGCACGTTCTAACGCCTTTCAACACCTTGTCCGCGCCATTCAAGGTCACTTGTCGCGCGCAGGAACAGTCAAAGAATCCCGCATGCTCCAGGACAAAGACACCGGCAGCTCGGTCGAAGTTGACATCGTGATCGAGGAAGCCATTGGCGGCCACAAGGTCCTGATTGGAGTCGAGTGCACCGCGGGCAAAAGGAAAGCGACAATCGAGTGGTATCGAGAGATGCGAGCCAAGCACGCGGATCTCCCTATCGCCAAGACAGTGCTCGTATCCGAGTCTGGCTTCACACGAGAGGTCTATAAGAAGGCGAAGAAAGATGACATCACACTACTAACGGTCGGCGAGGCGCAGACGTTCAAGTGGCAAGCACTTTTTACCAAACTCAAAGGCGGCACAGTAGCGGATGTCGGGTTTTCACTGCGTGAAGCTTCAGTGACAATTCGCTCCAACCCTGACAGCGCCTCCGCTCTACAAGTCAATGCCGATGTCGTCGTGCATGGCCCAAGCATTGAGCATCCTCTCGGCCAACTGGTCATGGAGGTGGCACGGCAAGGTGGACTAACAAGGAAGATCATGTCGAATCTTGGGGCAATCCTTAAAAAGACCGATCACTTCTCCTTCAGCTTTCGTGTTCCGGAAGGCACTCACATTGCACTGGACGGTGGGCCAATCGAAGTCATGGAGATACATGCGATATTGACCATCCACCCGCGCTTTCGATCAGTTGAGTGGCGACCTCTTGACTTCAATGGTCAAACTGTCGCAGCGGGTACCTTCCCGGCTGAATTCCTGTTTCCGGGTATTACAGGTG
Organism: Polaromonas sp.; assembly: GCA_025363315.1. Lineage (GTDB taxonomy): Bacteria > Pseudomonadota > Gammaproteobacteria > Burkholderiales > Burkholderiaceae_C > Polaromonas. The sequence goes on along the minus strand of JANYED010000219.1, from coordinate 5,297 downwards.
ATTCTGTAGTCATCGTTTCCCAAGACGCCAATGATTCGATAAAGGTCGGTCTGTTGGGACCTGCAGACACAGACCTTCAGCTTGAAGTGTTTCCGCACGCACTGTGGTCTGACACAAACCAACAAACTCAACACTGAACACGCACCGCGCCTGGGGGACGGCGTCTTTCGCTATTTCTTCTTGTGGGGTATGTCCGACGTCATGCGATGCGCCTCATAGCGTTCTAACAAGCAATCTGCCAGATGCAGGGCCACACCAACGATGAACCGCGCTTCGGACCGTGTCGGAACGGGAGCAGCGGGAGATTTACCGTGTGAATCGCCAAGAACATTGCGGGCTTCGGCAATCTCGGTACACAGACTGGCGATGGAACGACTCATCTTGTGGGATGGGTCAGAGCCTAAGCCACAGACTGGTTTGCAAAGTGTGAGGAGCTGTGGAATCGTGATGGCGCCGGACATCGGCAACCCTTCTGCATGGGCAATGTACTTGAGGGTGGCTTCCAGAGCCGACTTGGCCGAAGAGATGGCGGTGTCAGGAGCGCTGCTCCACTGAGATAGAGCCCGGTCGGCCTTTTCGTGGGCGTCCGCGACGAGCAGTAGTTTGTCGATTGAGAAGGTGTTGAGACCTTGCCCCATCGGCTGCGGCAAAGCGAATAGGCCGTTCGCGGATCGGGTGATCATGTCCAAGTGGCCACTGATGTAGCCAAGAAGTTTCTTCCCTTTCAGCGTCTCTTCTGAAAACTGGATCAGTTGCACACCGCTGGCAGAGCTTAAATAAATTCCAAGCGACGCGGTTCCAAGTAGTTTCACTGCGGGAATGGTTTGCGGTGAGATTGGAAACTGAGCCGTGAATTCGTCAAAACGAACCTGAGTGCGCAAGGGTTCTCGGTGTAGCAACTCAAGGGATCTGCTGACGATCAGCTTCATTTGCAAGAACAAAGACACGGCGATGCGCTTCCTGGCAACCAGAATTGCACAGAAGGCATTGAACTCCGGCACATACGGCGACTTCCCTTCGCTGGCGATAAATCGCCGTTCTTCCAGCCACCGTAAAAGGGCATTATCTCGGCGATGATCGCGACGGAATTCTGCGGCTGCGACTTCGACTCCATTGATCCAGTCAGTTGAAATGATCGCCAGTAGTTCTATGGCCCGCTCTATTACACCGAATTTGTGCAGCGCGTCGAGATGACGTTCCTTCAACGCGAGAAGCGTCGATATTTCAGGTTCTTTCAATTTGGCCATTGTCGGATTGTGAGGGCTGCAGGCTAGCGCCGCCAGCTTCGCGTTGGCGGGCCCCCTGCGTGCAGCAGGCACGCCTGGCTGGAAGTAACCAGAGCGCGTAGCGTGACATCGGCACCATGCACAGGCCGATCAGGCATAGCCTGTTTGGCGGTATTCTGGGGCGCCAAGTCCGCGCGGCGGGGTGGGCTGCAAGCCGACCCCTGGAGAAAAGTGCAGCGCGCAGGCCTGGAACGCAGAGAGGGCTGGAGGCGTCAGCGATGGAAGCCGAAGAGGCGAGATGCCATGGGCAGCTTAATGCGCAGCACGGCAGCGCGTTCCGGTAAAGTCGGAGCGCGCACGACTGCAGATCACACCCGCGTAGACACGTACTGCTCGAATCGCGTTAATGCATCCAGCAATTGCTCTTTGGTTGGCGGCGCGTACGAGAGCGTCATAGTGATTGTTGGCGAATGCTTCATCAGGTGAGCAATCGTGAACGCATGCACATTCAGGGAGGTCATGGTCGTCGTGAAGGTTCGTCGCAAGTCATGCATGGACCAATACTCGCCGCACGCCAGTCTGATTTTCTTGATGGCTTGCTGGGGCGGGCATGGAATACGCCCTGTTTTCGACCCCTTATAGCCAAAGACAAAATCATTGATCTTCTCTTTCTTGCGCCGCTCCAGGATGGTCATTGCCAGCGGAGTCAACGGAAATACATAGTCCAAGCCATTTTTGGTATCGCGGTACACCACCTCTCGCTTCTTGAAATCGACATCGTCCCATTTCAGCGTTGCGCACTCGATTGACCTACCGCCTTGCAATAGCGTAAACAAGATGTAGTCGCCTGCGACACGGCATTCATATTCCTCACAGGCTTTCCACCACTGAACAAAGCTAGGCTGGCTGGTGTCCAGGAAGCGACTTCGCCGATTGATACGACTCCACCGTCGCGCAGTTTTGAGAATATCTACGGGATTATCAAAACCCACCTTCATCAGGCCGTGTTTTCTGATGACGTAGTTGTAGGCAGCCTGTAGATACTTGAAAGCTTGGTTGGCCGTCCGCGTGATGGGTGCAGGCTTGCCCCCGAGTTTGCGAGCCGGAAGCATTCGAGAAATCGTATCAAATCGGGCAAGGACTTCGTCCTGAGTGATGCCCCGATAACGACGTTTCATCCAACTGGCCAACTGCACCGGTACCAGCTCAACAGTTTCGACGCTGCGACCATTCGGCTTCGTCTTGAAAGCTTGACCAACAACCTCGCAGAATTTTTTCTGCGCGCGTTCAACGCTGATGCGGGTGTTTTCCTTGTGCTCGACGTCTTTCGTGTACTCGGCGAACAATTCCGCCAATGTCCCATCAGTTAAGCCCTTGATTTTTTCGGCGAAGGGATCGACTCCGGACTGAAGTTGCGCCTTCACTTGCAACGCAAGCTTCCGGGCTTGATCCACAGACTTGACTCCGTATTCACCAAGCCGACGCTTCATGACTTTATGACCCACCCGCATCTGCAGGTAGAACACCTTCTTGGTCGGGGATACCCGCACACCAAACCCAGTCAGCTCATCATCCATATAGAACTTTTGAGACTCCCCTGGAGCGAGGGTAAGCGATTTGACGACAGATTGCGTGAGCTTTGGCATTTGGACGGTTCCTAGGCTACAAGTAGGCTACATCCAGCCTACAAGTTCAACCAAGCCCATCCAAGTCAGGCGAAGTGCAGCGTTGATTAATTCAATTACAAATCAACGACTTAGGAGAAGATTTCTGGTTTTCTCCAAGCTGCTCAAGGGCTTAGGAAAATCCAATGTATGAGATTATGAGTCCTCTGCTCTAACCAACTGAGCTAACGGCCCAAACCAGCCTATATTGTAAGTGCCTACTTGTTGTGGCTGAGTGCGGTGCTGACCAGCTTTGAGGTGATGTCTACGATCTGGATCATCTTTTCGTACGGCATGCGCATGGGGCCAATTACACCCAAGGTGCCCACTACCTGGCCATCTACCTCGTACGGGGCGGTGACGACTGACAGTTCTTGGTACGGTATGACCTGGCTTTCGCCGCCGATGTAGATACGAATGCCTTCGGCCCGGCTTGACACGTCGAGCAGTTTCATCAGCTGGGCTTTTTGCTCGAACAGGTCAAACAGCTTGCGCAGGTTACCCATGTCGCTTGAAAAGTCACTGACGGTGAGCAGATTGCGCTCGCCAGACACCACCACTTCGTCGCGAGACTCGATGGCTTCAGAGCTGACCTGAACAGCGGTTTGCATGAGCGTGGCGATTTCACTGCGCAGCGCCTCTACTTCGTTTTTAAGGCGCTCGCGCACCTCTTCAATTGCCATGCCGGCGTAATGCGAGTTTAAAAAGTTAGCGGCTTCTATCAGTTGCGACTGGGTGTAGTCAGCCTCGGTAAAAATGACGCGGTTTTGCACGTCACCTTCGGGCGACACGATGATGACCAGAAACCTGCGCTCACTCAGCCGCAAAAACTCAATGTGCTTGAACACTGAGCTGCGCCTGGGCGCCATGACCACGCCCACAAACTGCGACAGGCTGGACAGCATGTGTGCGGCGCTGCTGAGCACTTTTTGCGGCTGATCAGGCGCCAGGCGTGCGGCGCCCAGGGCAGATGTGCTGATGAAAGGGTCAGCCTGAGTGGTCAGCATGGTGTCTACAAACAGCCGGTAACCAAGCGCAGTAGGTATGCGGCCAGCAGACGTGTGCGGGCTGACAATCAGGCCCAGGTCCTCGAGGTCGCTCATCACGTTGCGAATGGTGGCGGGCGACAGTTCGAGCCCCGACGCCCTTGACAGCGTGCGCGAACCTACAGGCTGCCCATCAGCGATGTAACGCTCAACAAGCGCTTTTAACAACAGTCTTGCACGATCGTCCAGCATTCGGTGATTCTAAGGAGCTTGTCACGGTTCTTGTGATGTAATTTGAAAATGAAATCGCAATTTCGCCACGTGGCTCTCATCGGTAAATACCACGCAGCAGGTTCGCGCTCGGCACTGGAGACAATTGCCCAGTTTCTAAATGCGCAGGGCTGTGATGTGGCGATTGAAAAAGACACCGCCACCAGCACGGGGCTGACGCAATACCCCATTCTGGACGTAGCCGCCATTGGTGCGCAATGTGATCTGGCGCTGGTGGTGGGTGGTGACGGCACCATGCTGGGCATTGGCCGCGTGCTGGCCAAGTTTGGTGTGCCTCTGATCGGCATTAACCAGGGGCGGCTGGGGTTTATTACCGACATTGCTTTTGACGACTACCAGACGGTTTTGGGCCCGATGCTGAAGGGCGATTTTGAAGAAGACCGCCGCTGGATGATGCAGGCGCAAGTCATGCGCGACGGGCGCTGCGTGTTTAACGCCACCGCCATGAACGATGTGGTCGTCAACCGTGGGGCCACGTCGGGCATGGTCGAGCTTCGGGTAGAGGTGGATGGCCGCTTTTTGGCCAACCAGCGGGCTGACGGTTTGATCATCGCGTCGCCTACCGGGTCGACCGCTTACGCGCTGTCGGCAGGCGGGCCGCTGCTGCACCCGTCGATAGCGGGCTGGGTGCTGGTGCCGATAGCACCGCACACGCTGTCAAACCGGCCAATCGTGCTGGCGGACACGGGGGAGATAACGGTTGAGATTGTGGCGGGGCGCGACGCCAGTGCCAACTTTGACATGCAGTCGCTGGCCAGTTTGATGCACGGCGACCGCATTACCGTGAAGCGGTCTGACTACCAAATGCGGTTTTTGCACCCCAAAGGCTGGAGCTACTTTGACACGCTGCGCAAAAAGCTGCACTGGAACGAGGGAGTGGCGTGAGCCTTAAAAGTATTTCACTGCGGGACTTTGTGATCGTCCGCACGCTGGACCTGGACCTGGCGGGCGGCTTTACTGTGCTGACAGGTGAGACCGGCGCTGGCAAATCGATACTGATTGATGCGCTGCAGCTGGCACTGGGTGCGCGGGCCGATGCAGGCGTGGTGCGCGAGGGTGCGCAGCGATGCGAGATATCAGCCGAATTTGACAGCCCGCCAGCGCTGGGCGATTGGCTGGATCAGGCGGGC
>JANYED010000174.1 GCA_025363315.1 Polaromonas sp. | reverse complement strand
TTTTCTTCCAGCAGGCTGGGGCCGTTCAATGAGGCGAAGTTGGGCAGGTCAATCGCTTGCTGGGCGTTTAGCCCCCAGTTCATGGTGGCGAACAAAATTTTGGCGGTGTAGTGAATGATCATTGCGCCGCCAGGGCTGCCGCCGCTCATCACGATCTGGTTGGTCGACTTGTCAAACACCAGCGTGGGCGCCATTGACGAGCGGGGGCGCTTGCCCGGCTGCACGCGGTTGGCAATTGGTTTGCCTTCTGCATCGGTGGGCGTAAAGCTGAAGTCCGTCAGCTCGTTGTTCAGCAAAAAGCCGCCGGCTTTGCCGGTGCCGCCATCGGTCAACAGGCGTGAGCCAAACTGGTCTTCAATTGTTGTCGTCATGGCAATCGCGTTGCCAAATCCGTCGATGATGCTGATGTGCGAGGTGCCGTACTCGGGCTGGTCAGGCATGGGGGCGTAGGCGGTTTTGACGGGTGCTGGTACGCCGGGTTTGGCGGTTTTCATGCTCGGGCCGCCGGGTTGCTGGGCGATGAGCTTGGCCCGCTCGGCCAGGTAGTCAGGGGCTAGCAGGCTCATCCAGTTGCCGCCGGGCGCGGTCACAAAGTCTGGGTCGCCCAGGTACTGCCCACGGTCTGCAAAGGCCAGGCGCGACGCTTCGGTGTACAGGTGCAGCCAGTCGGCTGATGGTGTTTGGGCGCTGCCCATGGCGCTGCCGGCCACGCCGCTCATGCCCGCAACCGGAGGCAGGGTGGCCGCGTTGGTATTGGCCAAAATGCCCAAAATTTGCCCCACCGCAATCGCGCCTGAGCTGGGCGGCGGCATGCCGCAGATTTTGTAGGCGCTGTGGGCGGCGTAGTAGTCGCTGCAAATGGGTTCGCGCTTTTTAACCTGATAGCTGGCCAGGTCAGCCAAGGCCAGCTTGCCTGGGTTGGTCGGGTGGCTTTGCACTTTGTTAACTATCGCCTGGGCGACCGTGCCTTCGAGCAACGCGCTGGAGCCGCGGGCCGCAATCTGTCGCAACACATCGGCCAGTGCAGGGTTTTTAAGCAGCGTGCCAGCGGCCAGCGGGCTGCCATCGGCGTTGTAAAAGTAGGCGGCTGCCATCGGGTCGGCTTTGAGGTATTTTTCGTCCTTCAGCAGCGCGGCCAGCCGTGGGCTGACCTTGAAACTATTGTCAGCCAAGCTGATGGCGGGTGCAAACAGTTGCGCCCATGGCAGCTTGCCGTATTGCTTGTGTGCGGCTTCCAGCATCTTGACGGTGCCGGGCACACCGACCGACCGGCCGCCGACCACGCCGTCGTAAAACGCCATGGGTTTGCCGTCAGCGCCGATAAAGAGCTTTTCATCAGCTGCCGCGGGTGCGGTCTCGCGGCCATCAAAGGCTTCGACCTGGCTGCCGGTTGAATGCAGCAAAAAAGCGCCTCCGCCAATACCGCTGGACTGCGGTTCGACCAGCGTGAGCACCATTTGCACCGCCACCGCCGCGTCGATCGCCGAGCCGCCTGCGCGCAGCACCTGCAAGCCCGCGTCGGTGGCCAGCGGGTTGGCGGCCGCCACGGCAAATTTGGTGGTCGCCCAGCCCGGTTTGGGGGTGTAGCCAGACGAGCCTTCGGGCTGAGCCGGGGCGGTGTAGGCAAACGGGGCAGGTGCGGTCGCGCAAGCAGTCAGCAAGGCGGCAAGGGTGGCGGTGGCCAGCAGGCGGTTTATGAAGCATCTCCTCAATGGACAAAACATGCCGCGATATTACGCCACCAAGAAAAAAGCCATCAAACAGCACAAAAATGCGCTGTCTGATGGCTTTTAGGTGTGATTTTAGGGCTGCAGCCCAATAAGTACGGGCGCGAGCAGCTCCTAAATCAGTAGTGGCTGAAGGTTTAGCGCGGCGCCAGGCGAATCGCGCCGTCCAGGCGAATCACCTCGCCGTTGAGCATGTCGTTTTCAAAAATGTGTTGGGCCAGTTTGGCGTAGTCTTGTGGCGTACCCAGGCGGCTGGGAAAGGGCACCGACGCGGCCAGCGAGTCCTGCACCTCTTTGGGCATGCCAAACATCATCGGCGTGCCAAAAATACCCGGCGCAATCGTCATGTTGCGAATGCCGTTGCGTGCCAAATCGCGCGCGATCGGCAACGTCATGCCAACGATGCCGCCTTTGGACGCGCTGTAGGCGGCCTGGCCCATCTGGCCGTCGTACGCAGCCACCGAGGCGGTGGAAATCAGCACGCCGCGCTCGCCGGTGGCCTCGGGTTCATTCTTGCTCATCGCCTCTGCTGCCAGGCGAATCATGTTGAAGCTGCCAACCAGGTTGACCGTGATGGTTTTGCTGAACACGGCCAGGCTGTGCGCGCCGTTTTTGCCGACGGTTTTTTCAGCCGGGGCAATGCCCGCGCAGTTGACCAGCCCCATCAATTTGCCCATAGACACAGCCTTGGCCACCACCGCTTGGCCATCGGCCTCGTTGCTCACGTCGCATTTGACAAAGCACACCTGTTGGGCACCGCCAGTGTCCTTGGCGATATCCCGGGCGATGGCTTCGCCTTTTTCAACCTGCATGTCAGCAATCACCACATGCCCGCCGCGTGCCGCCAGCATGCGCGCCGTGCCTTCACCCAGACCCGATGCACCACCAGTAACAATAAAAACTTTGCCTGCGATGTCCATGATGTTGTCCTGTTGATTTGAAGTTGAAGTTGACGTTGACGTTGACGTTGACGTTGACGTAAAAGTAACTTTAAATTATGGCGCATAAAAAAGCCTGGCCAACTTGCACATGACCGGGCTTTTTTAGGTACGTTAAAACTTACTTGTAGCCAACCCGGTCAAGCATCTGCTGAATCTTCACCTGGCTGGCGCCAATGGCGGCGACGGGTAAAGCTTCTTGTTTAAAGCTGCCGCCGCTCATGGTGCTCAGCGTGGTGTTGCTCAGTTTCACGCCTGCCACTGCGGGGTACTCGTTGTTGCCGTTGGCAAAGTATTCCTGCGCGGCGGGGCTGGCCAGGTATTCCATAAACTTGACGGCGCTGGCGGTGTTTTTGGCATTTTTGGCCATCGCCGCGCCAGAAATATTGACATGCGTGCCCCAGCTGTCCTGGTTAGGGAACACCACGCCGACCTTGTCCATCACGGCCTTGTCCTCAGGCGCTGTCGAGCGCATCAGGCGCGCCACGTAGTAGGTGTTGGTGATGGCAACGCCGCACTCGCCAGACGCCACGCCTTTGATTTGGTCGGTGTCGCCCCCCTTGGGTGCGCGCGCCATGTTGGCCACCATTCCTTTGAGCCAGGCTTCCGCCTTCACGTCGCCAATGTGCTCAGCCACCGCGCCAAACAGCGACAGGTTGTATGGGTGCGAGCCAGAGCGGGTGCACAGCAAGCCTTTGTTTTTGGCGTCGCCCAGCTCTTCGTAGGTGTCTACGTCGGCTTTTTGCACGCGGGCTTTGTCATACACCACCACCCGTGCGCGGGTCGAATAACCGAACCAGGTGGTGCCATCAGGCGTGGTTTTGGCGCGCAGGGACGCGGGTATGGCTTTTTCAAGCAGCGTTGATTTGATGGGTGCAAACAGGCCGTCTGCATCGCCTTTCCACAACCGCGCCACATCCACCAGCATGATCACATCGGCTGGGGACGCGGTGCCCTCTGCTTTCAGGCGCGCCAAAATACCGGCATCGTCTGCGTCAACGCGGTTGATTTTGATGCCGGTGGCCTTGGTGAAGTCGGTGTACAAGGCCTCGTCGGTTGAATAATGGCGGGCAGAATACAAATTGAGAACCTGGTCCTGAGCGCTGGCGCTGCTGGCTGTGGCCAGCAAAGCAGCCGCCGTGACGGTCATACTGATCACCAAAGGAGCTTTTTTGAACATGTCGACTTTTCCGAAAGTATTAAAAGATTTGATTCTACTCATACGAACGCGAACTATTCTCATTTGTCTTATGGCGGGAGGGGTTATTGCGCTGGCGGGTTGTGCCGCGCCGACCGCTGCACCTGCCGTCACACCGCAAAAGTCATCGGAGACCAGCGCTAAAAAGCCGGTCAAAATCGGCCTGGCACTAGGCGGCGGCGCGGCGCGCGGATTTGCGCATGTGGGCGTGATCGCCGTGCTGGAAGAAGCGGGTTTGCGGCCGCAGCTCGTCGTTGGCACATCGGCCGGCAGCCTGGTTGCCGCCCTGTATGCCAGCGGAAAAACCAGCGCCCAGCTGCGGCAAACTGCATTGGGCATGGAAGAAGTCGCCATCACCGACTGGATGCTGCCCATCATCGGGCGCGGCATATTCAGGGGCGATGCGCTGGCCAAATACGTCAACGAGCTGGTGGCGGGCCGGCTGATTGAAAACATGGTGATACCGCTGGGCATCGTCGCCACCGATTTGGGCAACGGCCGTGCGGTGCTGTTTCAAACAGGCGATACCGGCACAGCGGTGCGAGCGTCCAGCGCGGTGCCGGCGGTGTTTGTGCCGGTCAAAATCAACGGCCGCGACTATGTCGACGGCGGTCTGGTGTCGCCCGTGCCGGTGCGGTTTGTCCGGCAAATGGGGGCGGACGTGGTGATCGCGGTCGATATTTCCAACTCGCCAGAGGGCAACACGGTCGAGGGCAGCCTGCAAATTCTGCTGCAAACCTTCGCCATCATGGGCAAAAGCATCAACGACTTTGAGCTGAAGGCCGCCGATGTGGTGGTGCGGCCAGCGCAGGCAGGCTTGAAGAGTGCGGATTTTTCGTCACGGCAGAGGGCTATTGATGCGGGCAGGGCGGCGATGCTGGCGGCGTTGCCCGCGCTGAAAGCCCGGTTGGTGGCTGAGGCTGCGAAGTGATGCTGCCGGGTGCGTGGGCAGTATCAGGGTATCACGTTGGCCATGAATATGCTGTTGATAGATGCTATCGATTCAGGAGCTGCTTACGCCCGTATTCATTGGGCTACAGCCCTAAATAGCAGATAACTTTAACTTAGCCAGACGTCCTGGCACTCAGCTTGCGCAGTGACTGCAAGATCAGCGGTGCGACATCTGATGCCGTTTGGCTGCTGTAGTCCGCGCCAACTTGTTGAGCCTTTTGCGTCGATTCCATAAAACCACGTCCGCCCACAATGATCACCAGCGCCGGGTTTCGCGATGCCTTGCGCATCTGCGCAATTGTTTCTGCCACGCGTGGCATCCAGTGGTCTCGGGTAAACGCAGTGCTCAACGTCAGGTCCAGCGCATCAGTCCAGGTGCCAGACAAGGTGCCAGACAAGGTGCCCTGAAGGGCCGTGTTTGACACCGCAAACTCTGCCTTGGGCGCCCAGCCGCGCTGGTGCACTGATTTAGCGTCAAGCACCGCGCTGAGCAAATGCAACTCGCCCGGCTGCGGGACAATCAACACCGCTGGTGCATCAGTGCTGACCAGCGGCACCACCCCGCTGGCGTTTTCACGCATCGACGATTGCAGGCGCGACAGGCCAATCGTCACATCTACTTCACTGCAATCGTCGCTGCCCCACAAGTCACCCAGGCCGCGCGCGGCAGGCTCGATCAGCTGGCTGCAAAGCTGGCGCAGGGCGCATCGCCTGACGCAGCTGCTGACGGTGCAGAGCCTTTTTTACGCACCGAAAACCGCATGTCCTAGTCACCAAAAAACCGCAAAGGCACGCATTTGTTGCCCATGATCTGGACGTCAGTGTGGCGCGGGTCGCGCTGCATGGATTTCCAGATTTCTGCCAATTTCTCAGGGCTGCCCTCGACACACTGAAAAAACCGGCCTTCGTCATACACCAGCAAACCAGTCAGCCCGTTGGCATCGTTGTATTGAAGTGCTGGTTCAAGCAATTGCGCCAGTTGCAGCTCAGAAAACGGGTGCACCGCGCGGCTGCGGTAAGAGATGGTGGCCAGTGCTTCAGGCAGGGCTGCGGCGCCAAATGAGTGGTTTGCTACGCTGTATTGACTCTGTTGTGAGCTCGGCGTTTTCCGCGCTGATGTCCTACTTCGGCTGTCTGCCTTACACCAACTCGCGGGAATACCCTTATGCTAGTTCCTTTTTGTGATTTCCGCGTCCTATTTGCCGTTTTGAATTTGAAAGCAATTGACATGCTGCGTCTTACTCTTTTTACCGCTGATTCATCCTCTTTTCATACCTGCAAAACACCCATCGCCGTTTTGACCGTCGTCATGGTTGCCCTGTTGTCAGGTTGCGGCAAAGGCGCACCCGTGGTCCCGGGCGGCCCCGGTGGCCCCGGCGCAGGCATGCCGCCGCCTGAGGTGTCGGTGATCACGGTGCAGGCGTCCAGCCAGCCGATTGAGCTGGAGTACGCGGGGCAAACAGCAGGCTCGCGGGAGACCGAAGTGCGGGCACGGGTGGCGGGTATTTTGCAGCGGCGCTTGTTTACTGAAGGCGCCAGCGTTTCGGCGGGTCAAGCCTTGTTTCAAATCGATCCCGCCAACTTCCAGACCCAAGCCATGTCGCTTGATGCGTCGGTCGCGCTGGCCAAGGCAAAAGTAGAGCAAGCCCGGCGTGACCAAAGTCGGCTGGTGCCACTGATCGCCGAAAAAGCCATCAGCCAGAAAGAGTTTGACGACGCCAAGTCCGCTCTTGATGTTGCCGAGGCCACACTCAAGCAAACCCAGGCGCAAGCGCGCGAGGCACAGCTCAATTTGGGCTACACCAAGGTCATCGCACCGATCGCCGGCATCACGACGACTGCGAACAAATCTGACGGCAGCCTGGTCACTGCCGCCGACAGCTTGCTTACCACCATCGTGCAAACCAACCCGATGTTTGTGAACTTCAGCGTGAGCGAGAGTGACTTCATCAACTTGAACAAGCGCGTGAAAGAAGGCACGCTGAATGTGCCAAGTCAAATCGCCTCAAGCAAAAATTCAGGCGGCAATCTAGGTTTTGCGGTAAAGGTCAAGTTGGCCGATGGCAGCCTGCACCCCCAGGCCGGCAAGCTGAACTTTTCAGGCCAGCGCGTCAACCCGCAAACCGGCAGCATCGATGTGCGGGCCGAGATACCAAACGCCGACGGCAGCTTGCGGCCTGGCCAGTTTGTGCGAGTGTTGTTGGGCGGTGCGATGCGGCCCAACACCATCAGCGTGCCGCAGCGCGCGGTGATCGACAGCCCGTTTGGCAAGATTGTTTTTAAAGTCACGCCAGACAACAAGCTGGCGCCGCAGCCGGTCGAGCTGGACGGTTGGACGGGTGGAAACTGGGTCATCACCAAGGGCTTGAAGGACGGCGACCGGGTGCTGGTCGAGGGCTTTATCAAGGCCAATCAGCCGGGCATGACGGTGAAGGTAGTGCCATACGTTGCAGGTGCTGCACCAGGTAGTGCGCCAGGTAGTGCGCCTGGTAGTGCACCAACTAGTGCGCCCGGCGGCGCGCCAGGTGGTGCGACAGCAGAGTCAGGCGCAGTGGCAAAATCGCCCGCACCGCCCGCACCGCCCGCACCGCCCGCACCAGCGGCGCCAGCTGCTTCTAAATAAGGAGCGCTTGCCATGTTCTCCAAATTTTTTATTGAGCGGCCGATTTTTGCGACCGTGCTGTCGCTGTTCCTCATGCTGGCCGGCCTGGCTGCGATGCGCATCTTGCCGATCTCGCGCTATCCTGAAATCTCACCGCCGGTCGTCAATGTGCGGGCGATTTACCCCGGCGCATCGGCTGACGTGCTGGAAACGACAGTTGCGGCGCCGATTGAGCAGTCCATCAACGGCGTTGAAAAAATGCTGTACCAGGACTCCACCTCCTCCGGCGACGGCGTGGTCAGCATCAACGTTACTTTTGAGGTGGGTACCAACCTGGACATTGCGGCGCAAAACATCAACAACCGCGTCAACCAGGTGGTCACCAAGCTGCCGCAAGAAGTTCAGCGCCAGGGCGTGACGGTGGCCAAAAGCTCGGCCAACTTTATGGTGGTGGTGGCGGTGTATTCGCCTGACGACCGTTACAACGATTTGTTCATCTCAAACTACGTGGCGCAAAACATGCTGGATGCCGTCAAGCGCGTGCCGGGCACCACCAATGTGCAGATTTTTGGTGCAAAAGACTATTCAATGCGCATCTGGTTGCGGCCTGACCGCATGGCCCAGCTGGGGATCACGGTGGCTGACATTACCAGCGCCGTGACAGAGCAAAACGCCCAGTACGCCGCTGGCAAAATCGGCGCGCCCCCAGGCAACACCGAAGAGCTGACGCTGACCGTGACCGCCAAAGGCCGATTGCTGGAGCCTGAACAGTTTGCCAACATCGTGGTCAAGAGCGGTGCCAACGGGGCATTGACTCGGCTAAAAGACGTGGCGCGCGTTGAGCTGGGCAGCAAGGACTACAACTTTTATGGCCGCGTCAATGGGCATGCGGCGGTCCCGATTGGCGTGTTTCTGCAAACTGGCGCCAACGCATTGGACACGCGCGCCGCGGTTGAAAAAACCCTGCAAGAGCTCAAAGCCAAGTTCCCTGAAGGCCTGACTTACGCCACGCCGTACGACACCACACCCTTTGTGTCAGAGTCGATCACCGAGGTGCTTAAAACACTGGGCGAGGCGATGGTGCTGGTGTTTTTGGTGGTGTATCTTTTCTTGCAAAGCTGGCGCGCCACCATCATCCCGGTGCTGGCTGTGCCGGTGTCATTGATTGGCACCATGGCGGGCTTGCAGTTGCTGGGCTACAGCATTAACACGCTGACGCTGTTTGGCATGGTGCTGGCCATCGGCATTGTGGTGGACGACGCAATTGTGGTGCTGGAAAACGTTGAGCGCCTGATGCACGAACAGGGCTTGAGCCCGAAAGACGCGGCGATTGAGGCGATGCATGAAGTCTCAGGCGCAGTTGTTGCGATTGTGATGGTGCTGTGCGCAGCGTTTATACCGGTGGCGTTTTTGGGCGGACTGGCCGGGGAGTTGTACCGGCAGTTTTCGGTCACCATCACGATTGCAGTGGTGCTGTCGGGCGTGGTGGCTTTGACGCTGACACCTGCGCTGTGCGCAGTGTTGCTTAAGCCGGGTGCTGAGCGCAAGAATAAATTTTTCACCTGGTTTAATCGCACTTTTGACCGCTTTACCCGCCGTTATACGCGCGGCGTGGCGTTCTTTTTAAAGCGCGGTGTGCTGGGGTTGATGCTGTTTGTGGGCATGGGCGCGCTCACGGGTTTGCTGTACACGCAGGTACCCGGCGGCCTGGTACCGGATGAGGATCAGGGCTACTACATTGGCGCGGTGATATTGCCCGAAGGCTCGTCGCTGGAGCGTACCAACGCGGTGGTCAAAAAAGTTGAAGCCGCTATGTCGCCCAACAAAAACATTGAAGCTGTTTTTAGCTTGGTCGGCCTTAACTTTTTGGGCGGCGGCGGCTTGAAGTCGTCCGCCGCCACGATGTTTTTCCCGCTCAAGCCCTGGGCAGAGCGAACGCAGTCAGCCAAAGAGCTGGTCGGTGAAACATACATGAAAACCGGCGGCATCAAAGAAGGCTTGCCGCTGGCGTTTGCACCACCTGCCATTCAGGGCCTGGGCCAAACCGGCGGCTTTGAGTTTTACCTGCAAAACAAGGGCGACGGCGGCGTGCGCAGACTGGCGCAGTTTTTACCCACATTGCTGGCCGAGGCGAACAAGCAGCCTGAGCTGCAAGGCGTCAAAAGCCTGTGGCAGGCCAACTCGCCGCAAATATTGGTGAATGTTGACACTGAAAAGGCAAGAAGCCTGGGCGTGAATGTAGGCGATGTGTACAACACGCTGGCCGCAACGCTGGGCAGCTATTACGTCAACGACTTCAATAAAAGCGGTCGCATTTACCAGGTGCTGATGCAGGCCGAAGGCGAGTTTAGGGCCAAGCCCGACGACATTGGTGCTTTGTATGTGCGCAGCAACAAAGGGCAAATGGTGCAAATTCGTTCGCTCTCAGACATCAAATTTTCAAGCGGGCCCGACTCTGTGCAGCACTTCAACGCGCTGCCATCGATTCAGATTTTGGGCGACCCCAAACCCGGCTACAGCTCAGGCCAGGCCATTGCCGCAATGGAGCGCGCCGCTGCCAACGTGTTGCCGACAGACATGAGCTACGACTGGGGCGGCTCGGCCTTTCAGCAAAAGCGCAGCAGCGGGGCAGCTGGGCTGGCCCTGGTGGCCGGCATTGTGATGATCTTTTTGATTTTGTCAGCCCAATACGAAAAGTGGACATTGCCGCTGTCGGTGCTGCTGGCGCTGCCGTTTGGCATATTTGGTGCGCTGCTGGCGGTGTACTTGCGGCACTTCACCAACGACGTGTATTTTCAGATTGGATTGATCACGCTGCTCGGCTTGTCGGCCAAAAACGCCATTTTGATTGTGGAGTTTGCGACCGCCAAAGTCCATGAAGGCATGACACCCGTTGCCGCCGCGCTTGAGGCGGCGCGCCTGCGATTCCGGCCGATTTTGATGACGTCACTGGCCTTTATTTTGGGCGTGGTGCCGCTGGCTTTTGCAAGCGGCGCGGGCGCTGCGGCTCGTCAGTCGATTGGCACCGGCGTGCTGGGCGGCATGCTGGCAGCCACCTTTTTGGCGGTGTTTTTGGTGCCGCTGTTTTTCAAGCTGGTCAACGACTGGCACTTTCGCAGCAAGCCGGAGGACTACGACGGGTTAAAGCGTGACGTGACTGGGCATGACTATGGCAATGGACATGGCAATGGACATAGCAATGGCAATGGGGCAGGAGTCAATGATGCCAGGTAAGATCAATTTCACTCCTGTTTTTATAGCTGCTTGCGCCCTATTTACAGGCGGTTGCGCCTCATTGGCGCCTGATTACATCCGGCCTGCGGCTCCAGTGGCCGCGCAGTTTCCGGGTGCATCTACAGCTGCATCAGCCCCAGCCCCAGCCGCGGCAGATATCGAGTGGCAAAGCTTTTTCACTGACGCCGGGCTCAAGCAGCTGATTGAAGTTGCCCTGCAAAACAACCGCGATTTGCGCATTGCGGTGCTCAACATCGAGCAGGCCCGGGCGCAATTTCAAGTCCGCCGCGCTGACCAGTTTCCCACGGTCAATGCTGCATTGACGGGCTCACGCCAGCCCAACCCCGCGCCCGCCAACGGCGCAGGCCGCATCACCAGCGTGTACACGGCGGGCCTGGCCGTCACGGCGTACGAGTTCGACTTTTTTGGACGCGTGGCGAGCCTGAAGGACGCTGCTCTGGCGCAGTACCTCGCGACAGAAGAAGGGCGTAGAACCGCGCAAATCAGTTTGATCGCCAGCGTAGCCACTACCTACATTGGGCTGCTGGCTGACGATGAGCTGCTATCCATTACGCAGCAAACACTCGTCACACGCCAAGCGTCGTACAAGCTGGCCAAGCTGCGGTTTGACAGTGGCGTGGCGTCAGAGCTTGATTTGCGGTCAGCTGAATCATTGCTGGAAGCCGCCAACACTGCCCTGGCCCAGCAAACACGCCAGCGTGCCTTGAGCGAGAACGCGCTGACTTTGCTGCTGGGGCAAGCGGGCGGCGCGGACTTGGCAAGCAAACAAGCTTCGTTTGCCACAACCACACTGCAAGATGTGCCTGCCGGATTGCCATCTGACCTGCTAACGCGCAGGCCCGACATTCGCCAGGCTGAGCAACAGCTCATTGCTGCCAATGCCAACATCGGCGCTGCCCGAGCCGCATTCTTCCCGCGTATCTCCCTTACGGCGACCGCGGGTACCGCCAGCTCGCGTTTGGCGAGTTTGTTTCAAGCGGGTACCTGGGGCTGGACGCTAACGCCGCAATTGTTATTGCCCATTTTTGATGCAGGCCGTAATTCAGCGGGGCTAGCGTCGAGCAAAGCGGCTGAGGGCATTGCGGTGGCCACTTATGAAAAAGTGATTCAAACCGCGTTCAAAGAAGTCTCAGACGCGCTCGCTGGCCGCGCCACCTACGCCGAGCAATTGCGTGCCACACAAGCCCAGGCGGATGCTGAAGCCGCGCGTTACAGGTTGGCCGACCTGCGCTACCAGAACGGCGTGGCTAGTCAGCTTGACCAGCTTGACGCGCAACGTTCATTGTTTGCAGCCCGCCAAACTGTGGTGCAAACGCGCTTGGCGCAACTGCAAAGCCAGGTGACGCTGTACAAGGTGCTGGGCGGTGGGTGGAAGGACGAGGCAGTGGCGGTTGTTACGCCGTCATCTCGGCCTTGAAACAGGTGATTAGAAGTTCGCTCAATCTAGACCAATCACGCTCTCTACCAAACGCCAAACTTTTTGCAAATCTGTTGCGCTCGCAAATTCGCCTGTACACGTGGTGCTGCGCGCCTGCCAATCCAGATTTTTTAAATGGTCACTTAAAACCACCCCTGCGATTGATGCCGTTTTAATTGGCACTTCAAATGGATAGCCTTTGACCTTGGATGTGATGGGGCAAACAAAAGCGCGACCGATGCGCTGGTTGTAAGCAGTTTGGGAGATCACCAAAGCAGGGCGTCGGCCTGCTTGTTCATGACCGCTTTGCGGGTCGAAGTCTATCCAGATGATCTCGCTTTGCTGGGGCACTTTGAGATTGGCTGGTTTACGCTTGGCTGGGGCAGGCTCGGCGCGGCTTACCATGCCTCGCTACCCTGAGGCTTGCCCCAAGAAACATCGGCTTCGTCAGGCAGATTCTCAGGTGTAACTTGCGCCAGCAGGTCGGCCAGCTTGGGGCGTTCAAGCACAGGCCGCAAAATGATGCTGCCGTCCGCACCATCTTCGAAACGCATCGTCTGGCCAATCTTTAGGCCCGCCTTTTTGACTAGCGGCATGGGGATACGAAGTGCTGTGGATTTGCCCCAGATGGAGAGCGTTGCTTCTAGGGTTTGCATATTTAATTATCCAAGATAATGAGATATCTTGAATATTAAACATCTTGATGTACCAAGTCAACCTTCAACTTCCAGCCACCTTCATCCGGTTGACCAAAATGGAGCCTACGGTTTTAGCTCCGTAGTTGTATGTATCAGCGCCGACGGCGGTAATACCCATAAGCATGTCTTTCAGGTTGCCTGCGATGGTGATTTCTTCAACTGGAAAGGCGATCTGCCCCTTTTCAACCCAAAAGCCGGATGCGCCGCGTGAATAGTCACCGGTCACGTAGTTCACTCCCTGGCCCATCAGCTCTGTAACGAACAGGCCTGTGCCCAACTTTTTCAGCATCGTGTCCAGGCTGTCGCCGGGTTTGGTCTGGCGGCTGCTCAGCACCAGGTTGTGGGAGCCGCCTGCATTGCCGGTGGTGCGCATGCCGAGTTTGCGGGCTGAGTAAGTGCTTAAAAAATAGCCTTGCACAATGCCTGCGTCCACCACGATGCGGGCTTTGGTCTTCACGCCTTCTTCGTCAAACGGGGCGCTGCCTTTGCCCTTCTTTAAAAATGGGTCCTCAAGAATATCGATGAATTTGGGAAACGCGGCTTTGCCCAAGGAGTTGAGCAAGAACGTGCTCTTTCGGTACAGCGCGCCGCCGCTGATGGCTTGCGTGAAGCTGCCCAAGAGGCCTGCGGCCAAGGGCGATTCAAACAGCACCGGGCATTCGCAGGTTTTGACCTTGCGGCTTTTCAGGCGTGACAGGGCACGTTCTGCGGCGTAGCGGCCTACCGCTTCGGGGCTGGCCATGTCGTGTGCATCGCGCATCGAGGTATACCAGGCGTCGCGCTGCATGTCGCCGTTTTTGCCCGGTGATGATGCAATCGGTGATGCCGACATGGAATGGCGTGAACTCGCATAACCCCCGCGAAAGCCTTTGGTATGCGCGCTGAAAAAATGCGACTGTTGGGCCGACACGCCAGCGCCTTCGCTGTTGGTGATGCGCTTGCTCACGCCCAAGGCAGCGGATTCACATTGCAGGGCCAAAATGGCGGCGTCTTCACTGGTGATATCCCAAGGGTAAAACAGATCCAGATCAGGCTGAACGCGTGCGATGTCGCGGTCTGCGGGCAGGCCGCTTGACTTGTCCTCAGCGGTGAAGCGGGCAATGTCAAACGCGGCTTTCACGGTTTGTTGAATCGCGGCTTTTGAAAAGTCGCTCGTCGCTGCATTGCCGCGTTTTTGCCCGACGTACACGGTGATGCCAAGGGATTTGTCGCGGTTGCGCTCAACATTCTCCAGCTCGCCCTTGCGCACGCTGACTGACAGGCCGCAGCCTTCGGATGCTTCGGCGGCGGCGTCGGTCGCACCCAGCTTTTTTGCATGGGCCAGAGCGGTGTCAACCAGGTCTTCAAAAAACGGGCGGCTGTAGCTGAAGCCTTTTTGCGGTTGAACAGACGGGGAGGGCGATTTTGAGAGGGCTTTTGATGTCATATGGGTGGCTATGATACGGGCTGCTATGAAGACACAGACATGACCAAGAATACAAAGGGCACGCCAAAGGCTATCAAAGGCTACTGGTCGAACGGTCGATTCGTTAAACCCGAAGAAATTGCACTCGAAGAAGTCGGCCCGCCCAGCAAAACCATGCTCAAAGCCGAGGCCGATGAAAAGCAAGCGTTGGGTGAAGCACTTTTGACCTTGCGTGCTGATTTGATGGCGCGCCTTGATCTGCCTACAAAGCTGCTGGACGCCATCAAAGACGCGAAAAAAATCACCAACTTTGAGGGCAAGCGCCGCCAGATGCAGTTCATCGGCAAGCTGATGCGCCCGCTGGATGCCGACCCTATTCGTGATGCCATCAATGAGCAGCTCAATGGCTCGGCGCAACTGACGCTGCAACTGCACCTGGCTGAGCAGTGGCGCGACAAGCTGGTGGCGGATGATGACAGCCTGCAAGCTTGGCTAACCGAATACCCCGCGACAGATTCGCAGCAACTGCGCGCGCTGATTCGCCAGGCCCGCAAAGATTACAAACCCGAAAAACCAGGCGAAGCGCCGCGCCACGGCAAGTCGTATCGGGAGATTTTTCAGCTGGTCAAGGCTGAAATGCAGTCGACTAGCGAGCCAGACGCATGACTTTTGATGCGGTAAAAATCGGCATCGTGTCTGTCAGCGACCGCGCGTCGACCGGTGTGTATGTTGACAAAGGCCTGCCAGCATTGAAAGACTGGCTCGGCAAGGCTTTGCGCAACCCCATCACGTTTGAAGAACGCCTTATTCCTGATGAGCAGGCGGGCATCAGCGCTGCATTGATTGAACTGGTCGACGCAGGCTGCAGCCTGGTGTTGACCACCGGCGGCACCGGCCCCGCCCTGCGTGACGTGACACCTGAAGCCACGCTGGCGGTAGCCCACAAACTCATGCCCGGCTTTGGCGAGCAAATGCGGCAAATCAGTTTGAAGTTTGTCCCTACCGCTATCCTTTCGAGACAGTGTGCGGTGGTACGCGGCCAGTGCCTCATCATTAACCTACCGGGCCAACCCAAAGCGATTGCCGAAACGCTGGAGGGTCTGAAAAGCGAAGCGGGCGAGCAACTCGTGCCCGGCATTTTTGCAGCCGTGCCGTATTGCGTTGACCTGATTGGCGGGCCGTACTTGGAGGCCAGAGCAGACGTATGCAAGGTTTTCAGACCCAAGACGGCGTTGCGGCCACTGCCCACGCCGGGTTGAAGTCCAAAGAGCCTTCAAATGGGTAATTTGAGTGGTATGTTGCCGTCTTGGCCAATAGATACGGGCGCGAGCAGCTTCTTTTTTAATAGCGAATATTGATTTAACGGGCCATGCAAAACAGGTCCGGGACTGACAGCACGGTCATCCCCGGTCTGGCTGTTCGTTTTGCCGCTGTCCGTTTTGCCGCTGATCGCATCGCGGTGTTGAGGGAATCGTTCGTTCATTGAATAATCAAGGCATGACGATCCCTTCAAAATACCCGATTGATGAGCGCGAGGTCGATATCAGCGCTATCCGCGCGCAGGGTGCAGGTGGGCAAAATGTCAACAAGGTCTCCAGCGCGATCCACTTGCGCTTTGACATCAGCGCATCGTCTTTGCCAGATGCCGTGAAAGAGCGGCTTTACGCTTTGAACGACAGCCGCATCACAGAAGCCGGTGTGCTGGTGCTCAAAGCCCAACAGCACCGCACCCAGGACATGAACCGCAGCGACGCGCTGGCCCGGCTGCAAGAAGTCATCGACAGCGTCGCCACGCCACCCAAAAACCGCCGCGCCACCAAGCCAACCTTTGCATCGAAGCAGCGCAGGCTGGAGGGTAAAAGTTTGCGCTCAAGCATCAAGGCGGGGCGCGGCAAGACTGGAAAAGCGGATGAGTGAAAGACACCGCTGCCGCATCACGGTGCCCTGCGTCATTGAGCCGAAGCAGTCAGACCCGGCTGAGCGAAAACCCCTCGTTAACACTAAGATAAACGCATGAACAACTCAAGCACCCTGAACTTTCCGTCGGCCAGCGTGCCTTTCAAACAAGATGCCAGCGTGATCGGCCTGGTCGGTGCAGCGCACATGATCAGCCACTTCAGCCAGCTGCTGCTGGCGCCGCTGTTTCCGTGGCTCAAAACCGAGTTCAACGTCAGCTATGCAGAGCTGGGGTTTTTGATGACGATTTTCTTCGTGGTGTCTTGCGCGGTGCAGGCGGCGTCGGGCTTTGTGGTCGACAAGTTTGGCCCGCGCCCGGTGCTGTTTGCCGGGCTGACGCTGATTGGCCTGGCAGCGTTTGGCTACGCCTTGAGCAGCAGTTACTGGATGCTGGCCGGCGCAGCGGTGTTGGGCGGTATGGGCAACGGCGTGTTTCACCCGGTTGACTACACGCTGCTCAACCGCAAAGTCAGCAGCAAGCGACTGGGCCACGCCTACAGCGTGCACGGCATCACTGGAAGCTTGGGCTGGGCGCTGGCCCCGGCCATGCTGGTGCCCATCACGTTGGCTTATTCATGGCGCGTGGCGCTGGCTGCGGCGGGTGTGCTGGCGTTTAGCGTGCTGGTGGTGTTGCTGGTCAATCGCGACAAATTATTACTCCCGCCAGTGGCGCCCAGCAAGGCCGCAGCGGCTGATGAAAACCCGCTGGGTTTTTTAAAAATCCCAGCGGTGTGGATGTGCTTCACCTTCTTTTTTTGGTACGCAGGTGTGCTCAGTGTGATTCAAACCTTCGCGCCCGAGGCTGCGCGCCAGTTGCACAACGTGCCTTTGCCGCTGGTGGCCATGTGCCTGACGATTTACATGCTGGCCAGTGCGGGCGGCATGGTGTTGGGCGGGTTTTTGGCGGCCGATGCAACGCGCTCTGAACGCATTGTGGGCTCGGGTTTTGGCATTGCCGCCAGTGCGGCGCTGGTGCTGGCCTTTGGCAGCTTCGCGGCCTGGCTGGTGCCGGTGCTGTTTGGGGTGATGGGATTTGCGTCTGGCATGGCCGGGCCGTCGCGCGATTTGCTGGTCAAGCGGTCCACGCCAGACAATGCTTCAGGCCGGGTGTACGGCGTGGTGTACGCCGGGCTGGACATTGGCCAGGCCGTCACGCCGCTGGTGTTTGGCCTGCTGATGGACCAAGGCCACTACCGGGGCGTGTTGCTGGGCATGGTGGCGCTGCAAGCCGTGTTGGTAGCCAGCGCTTTCAATGTGAGAAAAGTCCGGCGCACGGC
Source organism: Polaromonas sp. (assembly GCA_025363315.1). Taxonomy (GTDB): domain Bacteria; phylum Pseudomonadota; class Gammaproteobacteria; order Burkholderiales; family Burkholderiaceae_C; genus Polaromonas. Next base: position 26,079 of record JANYED010000174.1, on the reverse strand, counting down.
CCTGGCTGTTGCGTAAATACACGCAGCAGACGGGCGCGCCGCCATATACTGATGGGACGACTTTTCGGAGACACAGCATGCGCGCTTTACTGAATTTGACGACCACCGCTGCAGGCGTTTTTTTGGCGGGCTCGGTGGCTGCGCAGCCCGCCCCTGTCAGCTACAAACTCACGGGCGATGTGGGCGCTGCGATGTACGGCACGCAAAACGTGATTCGCGGCAAAAACAACGACACCACTGTCTTGCCCTATTTGTTTGCGGACTACGGCCGGTTTTTTGCGCGGGTCGACACCTTTGGCTTTAAGGCGCTGCCCATCGGCAATGGCTATCTGGAACTGGTAGGCCGCGTCAGTCAGGACGGCTGGCGTGCCAATATTGCTCCGCTGGGCGGGCTGACAGACCGGCGCACGCCGATCCCGCTGGGTATTGGCACGTTTCAGCAAACGCGGTATGGCGGGTTCATGGTCAACGCATTTGTCGACGCAGGCAGTTCGCGCGGCAACTTGCTGGAAGCCACCTATGTGGCTGAAATCAAGCTGGGCGGCCTGTCGCTTTACCCGCAACTGGGCGTCGAGCGCCGCAGTGCCAAGTACACCAATTACCTGTACGGCGTCACACCTGCTGAATCGTTGGCCAGTGGCTACGCGGCATATAACGCAGGCGCATCGACTACGCCTGTACTGGGCCTGGCCGCTGATTATTCATTGACCGACAACTGGATCTTTAATCTGCAATTGCGCCGCAAGTGGCTTGATTCAGCCGTTACCAACAGCCCGCTGGTGGTGCGCAAGACGCAGGACACGGGCTACATCGGCTTGTCGTATCGCTTTAAATAAGCCTTATCGCCGCCGCCACACGGTCGGTGTACAGCCGGTATAGAGCCGGTACATATCCGGTACATAGCCGGTACATAGCCGGCATGCGGCCGCGTCGTATCGTTCAACGCGGGAGCATCGAATTTTTCACCTGTCACGCAGCCCGCATAATCAACTTGTGGGCAGGTTTTGCCATTCGCGCGATGCCTGCTCAACACTTGCTGCCAAACACTGGCCGCCCAACACAAGGAGAGCTGCATGAGCGATTCAAACACACCGAAAGATGGCGATTTTGCCCACTGGGTTGACGAGAAATCCGAGGCTCTAAAGTATGAGTTGGGTGAAAAATTTCCCGTGCCGCCCACCACGCTGCATTCACCGTCAGTGCATGTCGAAACGGGACAGCAAAAACTTGAAGAGGTGCTGCTGGGGCACGAAGAGCCAACACAGGAATTCCTGGACGAGCTGGCCGCACTGGAACAAGCGCCGCCCTTGAGCGATGAAGAGCTGGCGCGTCAGGCACTCGAAGCCGGTGGTGCCGACGGCGACAACACAACACCTGAATAAACCTCAAAAAACGATCGATTACCACGCACATGACCCCACAGCTCGCCGGACACCTGTTAGTTGATTGTCTGATTGCCCAGGGCGTGACCCACGCCTTTGGCGTACCCGGTGAAAGTTACCTGGCCGTGCTCGATGGCCTGCATGCGCGGCAAAGTCAAATCCGTTTCATCACCTGCAGGCAAGAGGGCGGCGCGGCCTACATGGCAGAGGCGCACGGCAAGCTGACTGGCAGGCCGGGTGTGTGCATGGTCACACGCGGGCCGGGTGCGACCAACGCATCAATCGGCGTGCACACGGCGTTTCAAGATTCCACGCCGATGGTGTTGCTGGTAGGTGATGTGGCCAGCGACTGCCGCGACCGCGAAGCGTTTCAGGAAGTCGATTACCAAGCCTTTTTTGGCCCCAGTACCAAAGGCTTTGCCAAGCGGGTCGAACGTATTAATGACGCTGACCGCATTCCTGAGTACATCGCCCGCGCTTTTGCCACTGCCATGAACGGCAGGCCCGGCCGGGTGGTGCTGGTGCTGCCTGAGGACATGTTGACCCGCATGACATCAGCGCAGCCGCTGGCCAAAGTAGAGGCAGTACAAGCCTGGAGCGACCCCGGCGCGCTGCGCACGCTGCGTGAGATGCTATTAAAGTCAGAGCGCCCTCTTGTGATTGCAGGTGGTGGCGGCTGGACGCCGCAGTCCGCGCAGGCGCTGCAGCGCTTTGCTGAAAACTGGCGCTTGCCTGTGGGCAATGCTTTCAGGTTTCAGGACACCTTTGACAACCACCACCCGCTGTACGCAGGCGACGTTGGCATTGGCCTGAACCCGAAGCTTGCTGCACGTGTCAAAGCGGCGGACTTGATCATTGCCATCGGCCCGCGTTTGGGCGAGATGACGACCAATAACTACACGCTGCTTGAAGCGCCTTGCCCGAAGCAAAAGCTGGTACACATCCACAGCAGCGCAGAAGAACTCAACCGCGTCTATCAGGCCGACCTGGCCATCAACGCCACCATGAATGCCGCTGCACGTTCGCTGGAGGTGTTGACGGCCCCCGTCAGCGTACCTTGGGAGCAATGGGCGCTGGACGCGAACGCTGACTACCTGGGCAACTTGCAGCCGAACAAATTGCCAGGCGACATCGACATGCCCGCCATCGTTGGCCTGCTGCAACAGCATTTGCCGCCAGATGCAGTGCTAACCAACGGCGCAGGCAACTTTGCCAGTTGGGTGCACCGCTTTTACAAGCACCACGGCCTGGTCAAAGGGCACAAAACGCAACTCGCCCCCACGGTCGGAGCGATGGGTTACGGCGTGCCCGCAGGTATTGCCGCAGCCGTTACCACCGGGCGCGTGGTGTTGACGATGGCCGGTGACGGGGACTTTTTAATGAACGGCCAGGAGCTGGCTACGGCCGTGCAACACGGCGCCAAAACCATCATCGTGCTGCTTAATAACGGCATGTACGGCACGATCCGCATGCATCAGGAGCGCGAGTACCCGAATCATTCAAGCGGATCGCATCTGCAAAACCCTGACTTTGCTGCGCTGGCCCGCGCGTACGGTTACGCAGGCGTACGCATCACCCAAACGGCAGAGTTTGAAGGCGAACTGCTGGCCGCACTTGGCAGAACTGAAGGCACCCTGATTGAAGTGATGCTGGACGCAGAAGTCATCACCACACGTGCCACCCTGTCGGCCATTACCGAGCAGGCGTTACAGGGGAAGTAACTCAGCGCTATCTAAACAGGAGCTGCTTGCGCCCGAATTGATTGGGCTAGAGCCCTAAAAGCCACCTAAAACGCATAAAAAGACGGGTTTCATCGGCGTTTTGGCTTTTTCTTACAGCCTTGCGCTTCACTTTCAGAATTTTCCCGAGAAAACCATCTTTATCGCCGTACAAGCGGTAAACCATAGCACCCGAGCACGATAAAACGGGGCTTTCGGGCGGGTTGCAAATCTTGAAAAACCATGCAAAATACTGTATAAATAAACAGTTATTTGGCGTCTTTCAACAAGTTTTGCAGTCAGTTTTCTTTGTCAACGCATCCCCTTATCAATCGCGACCAAGCCTGGCCAGCCAGGCTTGGCCTGCTGGACCACGTCTGGCGCGCGGACTCTCTAGGCACTGCCAGCGTAGAAACCATCGGCACGGGCTACCCCGATTTGAACGACGTGCTGCCCGGCGGCGGCTGGCCGTGCGGCGCGATGACGGAGGTGCTGCAAGCCAAGCCGGGCCAGCATGAATGGGGGTTGGTCGCGCCTGCACTGGCCGCGCTGCAATCTGCATCGCCTGCAGGCCTTGTGGTGCTGGTCGGCGCGCCGTACTGCCCGTTTGGCCCGGCGCTGGGCGCGCGTCAAATCAACATGCAGCGCCTGTTGAGCATCAGTTCTGTCAAAAGTACCGTTAAAAACGACGGACCCGCCATGCTGTGGGCCACGCGAGAGGCGCTGCAATGTGCAGATGTTGCGGCAGTGATGGCATGGCTGCCCGATGCACGCAGCGCGCATTTACGGCGCTTGCAAATTGCGGCGCTCACCTCTGGCAAGCTGTTGTTTGTCTTCAGGCCTGTGCAGGCGCAGCACGACGCATCGCCCGCGCCGCTACGCCTCAAGCTGGCGGGAACTGCTCAAAGCATCCACAACCTGCAAATCGACGTGTTCAAGCGCCGTGGGCCTTTGCTGGCTGCGCCGGTGTTGATTGACACCCGCCCACCCCGGCTGGCCGCGCTGCTGGCCGCCAGCAAGGGGCGTGTGCACCAGCATTCACCCGCACCTGTACCTGTACCGACACCAACACCGACACCGACACCGACACCGGCGATGTTCGATTTGTCAGACATTTTGAGAAAGCCGCTTCATGCGCTGGATCGCACTGCAAGCCTGCAGCATTGAGCCTGCCGGCAGCTTGGGCGAGGCTGCGCAACAGGCGATGTGCGCCGCGGCTGCGCAGCAGGCCATCTGCGCCATCTCGCTTGGCTTTACGCCGCGCGTGACCTTGTGCGGCAATGCAGTGGTGTTAGAGGTCTCGGGCAGCCTGCGCCTGTTTGGCGGGCTGCTCAAACTGGCCGCAATGCTGGAAGCAAAAATACACGCATTTTTCAAGAACAATAGCCTTGTAGCCCAATTGATACGAGCGCAAGCAGCTACATCTTTATTAGCAATTGGGCGACTACATTTATTGCGCTCAGGCCAAAAAATTCCTGAGCGCGTGGCCGACATGCCTATGTACACGCTGGCAGCCACGCACCCGCACCTGACGGTGCTTGAACGCACTGGCTGCCGCACCTGGGGTGACTTGCTAAAGCTGCCACGCGAGGGCGTGGCCCGCCGCTTTGGCGCGCCGCTGCTGGCAGCGCTTGACCAGGCCCGGGGCGCGCTGCCCGAGGCTTATGTGTGGCGCGTGCTGCCAGAGCGGTTTGAGCAAAAAATCGAACTTGACGCGCTGGTCATCCACGCGCCCGCGCTGATGGCTGGCGTTAACTTGCTGCTGGTGCAATTGCACGCCTGGCTGCTAGGCCGCCAAAGTGGGCTGTGCGCGTTGCAACTCGTGTGGCATCTGGACAAGCGCCGCGATGTGCCGCCTACCGGTGAGCTGACCGTGCGCACTGCCCAACCCGCGCAAGACTTGCGGCATGTGGCGCGGCTGATTGCCGAGCGGCTGAACCAGGAGCGCCTGGCTGCGCCAGTGCACAGCATCACGTTGGCGTCGCTTGAAACTGTCAGCTTGCACAATGCCGCTCTAGCTACCGCAAGCTTGCTGATTGAGCCCAAGCAGCAGGGTACGAGCAGCACGCAATTCATTGAGCGCCTGAGCGCGCGGCTGGGCCCAGCCAGCGTGCAGGTGTGGCAAGCGCAGGCCGACCACCGGCCCGAGGTCATGCAGCGGTGGATAACTGCAGGCAATGATGTGCGCGCTACTCAATCAGGAGCTGCTCGTGCCCGTATTGATTCGGCTACAAGCCTAAAAGATAGCTTAAAAGATAGCCAAAACGATGCCAAAACTGGTGATAAAACCAGTGCTAAAACTGGTGCTAAAACTGGTACCAAAACCGACGCCCTGTTCCCCAGCTGGCTGCTGGCCAAACCGCTCAAGCTTGCCGCCAAAGCAGGCGCACCGCTGTATCAGGGTTCACTCGTCAAGCTGGCCGGGCCGCAGCGGCTGGAGGCCACCGGCTGGCTGCTTGCCGACTCATCAGACATCCTTCCTGCGCTACGCGACTATTTCATTTACCGCACCAGCCAGGGTGTGTTGCTGTGGATTTACAGCGAGCGCCTGGCGGTGGCCCAATGCGATGAACCGCTAGGCGCACCGCAACGCGAGTGGTATTTGCAGGGCGTATTTGCATGATAGGTTCATGATGCTGCCCGCTAAATTACCTGCTTATGCCGAACTTCACGCGCTCAGCAACTTCAGCTTTCAGCGCGGCGCATCGCATGCAGAAGAGCTGGTCAAGCGCGCCTCTAGCTTGGGCTACAGCGCGATTGCCATCACTGACGAATGCTCGGTCGCTGGCGTGGTGCGCGCCCATGGTGAGGCGCAAAAGCACGGGCTGCAATTGCTGCCCGGAGCTGAGTTTTTGGTGCAGTGCCCGTCACCGTTTCGCTTGGTCGTGCTGCCGCACAACGCGCAAGGCTGGGGCAACCTGTGCGAATTCATCACCCAGGCCAAGGCGGCGGGCGATGCACTTGAAAAAGGTAGCTATCTGGTCACGCCAGCGTCCGACTTGTCCGCACTGCAGCACTGCGAAGTTATTTTTTGCTTGCCACAAGGCGCTATTAATACAGAAGCTGTTTGCGCCCGTATCGATTGGGCTAGAGGCTTATTTAATACCCAATTATGGCTGTCTGTCGAGCTGTTGCAAGCGCTGGACGACGCGCTGCGTTTGCAGCAATTGCAGGACTTGAGCCGCCAAACCGGCGTGCCACTGGTGGCCGCAGGCGCGGTGTTGATGCACGTGCGCTCACGCAAGCCGCTGCATGACGTGCTGACCGCTGTGGGCATGAATTGCACCGTACATGAATGCGGCTTCGCCCTGGCGCCCAACGCCGAGGCGCACCTGCGCCCGCGCATGCGCCTGGCCAGCTTGTACCCGCCAGAGCTGCTGGCCGCCACGCTTGAAGTTGCGCGCCGCTGCACCTTTAACCTGGACGAAATTCGCGATTTGTACCGCTATCCGCAAGGCGCGGTGCGGCGTGAAGAATCGCCGATGGATTGCCTGCGCCGCTTGACAAAAGCGGGGGCCGAGCAGCGCTACCCGCAAGGTATGCCCGAGAAAATTCAAACGCAAGTTGCCCACGAGCTGGCGCTGATTGACGAGCTCGGGTACGCCATGTACTTCATCACCGTGCACGACATCGTGAAGTTCGCCATCGACAACCACATCCTGTGCCAGGGCCGCGGTTCGGCGGCTAATTCTGCCGTGTGTTACTGCCTGGCCATCACGGCAGTTGACCCGGCTGAGAGCCAGTTGCTGTTTGAGCGTTTCATCAGCCGCGAGCGCAAAGAGCCACCTGATATTGACGTCGATTTTGAGCACCAGCGGCGTGAAGAAGTCATTCAGTACATCTACGAAAAATACGGCCACGAGCATGCGGCCATCGCCGCCACCGTCACCACCTACCGGCCGCGCAGTGCGATTCGGGATGTGGGCAAGGCGCTTGGGATAGAACTGGAATTGATTGAAAAATTTGCCCGTGAAAACTTCTGGTTTGACAAGGGCGGTTTGCTGGCCCAGCGACTGGAAGAGGCCAACATCAGCGACGCAAAAGACTCTGGGCCGGTGCTGCAATGGCTGGACCTCACGGTGCAGTTGCTCGGCTTTCCGCGTCATTTGGGCCAGCACGTCGGCGGCTTTGTGCTCACGCAAACCAAGCTGACGCGCCTGGTGCCAATTCAGCCCGCCGCCATGGAGGCGCGCCGCATCATTCAGTGGGACAAAGACGATCTGGACGCGATGGGGCTGCTGAAAGTTGACGTGCTGGCACTCGGCATGTTGTCGGCCATACGCCGCAGCCTGCAACTGATTGACCAATGGCGCGGTGGACGTTTAGAGATGCACCAGATCCCGGCAGGTGACATACAAACCTACGACATGATTTGCGAAGCCGACACTGTGGGCGTTTTTCAAATTGAAAGCCGCGCCCAAATGAGTATGTTGCCGCGCCTTAAACCGCGCTGCTTTTACGACTTGGTGGTTGAAGTCGCCATCGTGCGGCCCGGCCCGATTCAGGGCGGCATGGTGCACCCGTACCTGAAACGCCGCGCCAACCCCGAGCTGGAAACTTATCCGAACGAAGAACTGCGCCGCGCACTCGGCCGCACGCTTGGGGTGCCGATTTTTCAGGAGCAAGTTATGCAAATCGCTATGGTGGCGGCTGACTTTACGGCTGGAGAGGCGGATGATTTGCGCCGCTCCATGGCCGCGTGGAAGCGAAAGGGCGGCGTCAAACGTTTTTACGACCGTTTGGTCGGCCGCATGATTGAGCGGGGGTATGAGTCATCTTTTGCTGAAGGCATTTTCAAACAGATTGAAGGCTTTGGCGAATATGGTTTTCCTGAAAGTCATGCCGCCAGTTTCGCCAAGCTCGTATACGTCAGCTGTTGGCTGAAGTGTCACGAACCCGCCTGCTTTTTTGCAGCGCTCGTCAATTCGCAGCCGATGGGGTTTTATTCACCGTCGCAGCTGATGCAGGACGCGCGCAAACATGGTGTGGATGTGCGGGCGATTGATGTAACGTGTAGTGATTGGGATTGCACGCTGGAGGTGAATGCGCATTTACTCCCTGTTCCGCGCGCGGAAGATGGAGTAAGACAATCTGTGTCTGCGTCTAGCAAGGGCTTCCCCGGCATCCGCCCGCACCAGCCCGCCATTCGCCTGGGCCTGCGGCTGGTCAGCGGCCTCAGCGAAAACACGGTTGACCGCATGCTGGCCGCTAGAAGCAAAGCCGCATTCACCAGCGTTGAAGACCTGTGCTTGCGCGCCGAATTGAACACACTCGAAGTCAACGCGCTGGCCGCAGCAGACGCACTCGCCCCGTTGGCCGGCCACCGCAGGCAGCAGGTGTGGCAAGCCGCCGCCATCAAGCCGCAGCCGCAGCTGCTCAAAGCCGTGCCCACGATTGAGGTAGCGCTCGACTTGCCAGATACACCCGAGGGTGAAAACATTTTGTTCGACTACCGCGCCACCGGCCTCACGCTGCGCCGCCACCCGCTGGCGCTGTTGCGCCCGCGCCTGGCTGAAAAAGGTTTTTTAACCGCCGCTCAGTTAGATGCGTTGCCTGACGGCGAAGACGTGGCCGCTTGCGGCATCGTCACGCTAAGGCAGCAGCCTTCAACTGCCAAAGGTGTGATCTTCTTGACGATTGAAGATGACACCGGCCCTATTAACGTGATTGTGTGGAAGTCCATCCGCCAAACCCAGCGCGCCGAACTGCTGCATTCCACACTGCTCGGCGTACACGGCACCTGGCAGCGCAGCACCGATCAGCCTGGTGCACTCGAAGGTTTTGGCGCGGTGCGCAATTTGATTGCGCAGCGGCTGGAAGACTTAAGTCCGTTGCTGGGCAGGTTGGGGCAGGGCGCGGCGCGCAGCCGTGACTTTCATTGACGAAAATTCAAGGAGGGAAAAAAATCCGAAAAAAGCCGAAAAAAAGCCGAAAAAAAAGCCGGTGTGAACCGGCTTTTCAGATTCCACCCAATGGCAGATTACTTGACGTGCTTGCCAATCAGGCCAGCCATCTCGAACATCGACACCTGCGCTTTGCCGAAAACGGCTTTGAGCTTGGCGTCAGCGTTGATCATGCGCTTGTTGATACTGTCCTGCAGTTTGTTAGCCTTGATGTAGACCCACAGCTTGCTGACAATCTCGGTGCGCGGCAGTGGCTTGTCGCCCAACACTGCGGCCAATGCCGGGCTCAGTGTCAATGCCTTCATGAACGCTGCGTTCGGGGTACGCTTTTTGGCAGGCGCTTTTTTGGCTGCTGGCTTGGCCGCAGCTTTTTTAGCGGGAGCTGCTTTTTTGGCTGCTACCTTTTTTGCAGGCGCAGCTTTTTTAGCGGCTGCCTTTTTCGCTGGAGCTGCTTTCACAGCCACTTTCTTTGCCGGAGCAGCCTTTTTTGCAGGTGCTTTTTTAGCCGGTGCTTTTTTTGCAGTTGCCATGATTGATTTTCCTTCTAGAAGTTGATAAATCACCGCCAGAGATAACTACTCCCTAACGGCACTGCGGATGCTACTGGAGAAACTCTACTTTTCATAGCGCAAAAGCACTTTTTTGATCGTTAATGATGCATATTTGCCTCTGAAAATCAAAATCGCGCGTCGTAAGCTGCCCTCCAGAGGAGAAAATGGATTTTGATTTTCAAGAAAGCCAAACCGCATGACTGCTTCAAACCGCGTGAAATTCGCCACCTGTGACCTTTGCGATGCTCACAAAAACGATGCGTCTGGCAACTTCAGGGTGCTGCCGCCAGTATTTAAAAACTTCGGTGGGCTTGTTGAATTTAGCGGCGAAGTCGTGACTCTCAAATGTTTTGAAGACAACTCACTTGTCAAAGCTGCAGTCGACTCAGACGGGGCTGGCCGAGTGCTGGTTGTTGATGGCGGCGCATCTTTGCGGCGTGCTTTGCTGGGGGGCAACCTTGGCGCGGCTGCAGCCAAAAACAACTGGGCGGGTGTTTTGATTGACGGTTGCGTGCGTGACGCGGCAGAGCTCGCGCAGTGCAACACCGGCATACGCGCATTGGCAGCCATGCCGTTGCCGACTGAAAAGCGTGGTGAGGGCCAACGCGGCCTTCCCGTTCAAATACAAGGGGTGTGGGTTCGTCCTGGCGACTGGCTTTATGCCGATGCAGACGGCATCGTCGTGATGCCTGCGCCGACGGTTGTCTAACCTGCTATGCCTTTGTAGAGCATGTACGCGGCCAGCACATACAACACGCTGGCAAAAATACGTTTGAGCTTGCCAATCGGCAGCGTATGGGCTGCCCTCGCGCCCAGCGGTGCTATTAAAAAACTACAGACTGCAATCACGCCTAAGGCAGGCAGCCAGATGTAGCCAAAAGCGCCCACGGGCAGGTTTTGCACGCTCTGGCCGCTGATGATGTAGCCCACCACATTGGCAGCGGCAATCGGAAACCCCAGCGCTGCTGACGTGGCCACCGCGTTGCGAATGGCCACATTGCACCAGGTCATGAACGGCACGCTGATGAACGCGCCGCCAGCACCCACCAGACCCGACAAGAAGCCAATCAGGCCTCCAGCTATCAGCAGGCCTGCCGTGCCAGGCAGTTGACGCGTTGGCTCGGGTTTTTTGTCCAGAAACATTTGGGTTGCCGAAAACCCCACAAACAACCCAAAGAAAATCGCCAGATAAGCGCCTTTGAGCAGCGCAAAAACGCCCAGACTGCCCAAAAAGCTTCCCGCCACAATGCCGGGGGCCAGGCGCCGGGCAATGTCCCAGCGTACAGCGCCGCGCTTGTGGTGTGCCCAAACGCTGGACATGGATGTGAAGATGATGGTGGCCATCGACGTAGCGATCGCCATCTTGACGGCGAGATCAGGCGCGACGCCCCGGTTGGACATGATGATGGTGATAAAGGGCACCATCAGCATGCCGCCGCCAATGCCTAGCAGGCCAGCTAAAAATCCAGTGCCAACACCGAGGGCGGCGAGTTCGACAACGAGTAAGGGTTCAAGCAACATATTTCAAATGAGGTGGGGTTTTCACCCGTAAACGAGCGAGTATTGTTTTGTACTGTGAAGTTAAACTGAATTGAGTTTTCGCTATCCGGCCTCTTTTACCCATTTGCAGGAGCTTGTCTATGCGCTTGAAATTGTTTTCCAACCTCGCCCTCAAAACTGTCGTCAGTGTAACTTTGGCCATCAGTGCTGCCGCGCAAGCCGCGACGTGGCAGCCCACTAAAAACGTTGAATTTGTTGTACCGGCAGGTACTGGCGGCGGTGCCGATCAAATGGCAAGGTTGATTCAGGGCATCATCACCAAAAACAACCTCATGAAAACATCCATGGTGGTGGTCAACAAAGGCGGTGGAGCAGGCGCAGAGGGATTTCTGGAAATCAAAAACGCCAAGGGTGACCCGCACAAGATTGTTATCACGCTGTCCAATCTCTTTACTACGCCACTGGCCACGGGTGTGCCGTTCAGCTGGAAAGACATGACACCTGTCGCCATGCTGGCGCTTGATGAGTTTGTGCTTTGGGTAAACGCAGAAGCGCCTCACAAAACAACGCAGGACTACATGTCAGCCGCAAAAGCATCGGGCGGCAAACTCAAAATGGGCGGCACGGGGTCCAAGCAGGAAGACCAGATCATTACCGCGCTGATTGAGAAATCGACCAGCAACAAATTCATTTATGTGCCTTATAAGGGCGGCGGTGAAGTCGCGGTGCAACTGGTGGGCAAGCATGTCGACTCAACCGTCAATAACCCGATTGAAGCCGTTGCGCAATGGCGCGGCGGCAAGTTGCGCCCACTATGCGTGTTTGATGGCAAACGCCTGGCTTACAAGGAAAAAATTGCCGACAAATCGTGGGCTGACATTCCAACCTGCAAGGAAAACGGTCTGGACGTGGAATACCTGATGCTGCGCGGCATCTTTATGGCGCCGGGTGTGACAGCAGAGCAAACCGCTTATTACATTGACCTGATGAAAAAAGTTCGCGCAACCGCCGAGTGGAAAAAGTTCATGGACGAAGGTGCTTTCAATCAGACCTTCATGGAAGGTGCCGAATTTACGCGCTGGATAGCCAATGAAGAAATTCGGCATCGTCTGTTGATGCAGGAAGCCGGATTCGTCGCCAAATAAAGAGCCAGACCGGATTAAAAAACTTGAGGGATTCAGTTTATGCAGCAAGAAGCAGCAGAGCCCAGCGCGGCGTCCCGGCGAACGCTGGAAATCGTCACCGCCATTTTCTTTTTGATCATTGGCAGCATTGTGATGTGGGACAGCTCGCGCGCAGGCGCAGGTTGGGGCACCGATGGGCCGCAAAGTGGTTACTTTCCGTTCTACGTGGGCCTGTTGATGAATATCGCTAGCGCCGCCAACCTGATGCTGGCTTTCAAATCCACCAGTTCTGAGTCATTTGTGTCTCGTTCTGCCATCAAGCTGGTACTGGCCATCTTCTTGCCTTGCCTAGTCTATGTCGCTGTCATGCAGTGGCTGGGCCTGTATGTGGCGTCTGCGGTTTTTATTGCGGTGTTTATGCGCTGGCAGGGCAAGTTCAGCCTTGTGAAATCCACTTTGACGTCCGTCGTTGTGGTGGCGGTGTTGTTTGTGATGTTTGAAATCTGGTTCAAGGTGCCCCTGATCAAAGGCCCGGTCGAAGCTGCTCTGGGGTACTGACATGGATGAAGTTCAAGCGTTGTTTCAGGGCTTCGCCGTGGCCTTGTCCCCGGTCAATATCGTGTTGATGTTTTTAGGTATCGTGCTGGGTATTTTGATTGGTGTGCTGCCAGGTTTGGGCGGCGCTAATGGCGTGGCGATTTTGTTGCCGCTGACGTTCAGCATGACGCCGGTATCGGGCATTATTTTGCTGTCGTGCATATACTGGGGCGCCTTGTTTGGTGGCGCCATTACATCGATTTTGTTCAATATTCCGGGTGAGCCGTGGTCAGTTGCCACCACCTTTGACGGCTATCCCATGGCCCAGCAGGGCCAGGCTGGGCAGGCCCTGACAGCGGCTTTCACTTCTTCGTTTGTGGGCGCTTTCGTAGCCGTTTTGATGATCACTTTTTTGGCGCCGTTGGTCGCCAAATTTGCCCTCAAGTTTGGCCCGCCTGAGTTTTTTGCTGTGCAATTGCTGACGTTTTGCAGTTTTGTGGGTATGAGCAAAGGCGCACCGTGGAAGACGCTGGCAGCGATGTTTTTGGGCTTCACGCTCGCTGCTATTGGGATGGACAACGTCACTGGCCAGTTGCGCCTGACGTTTGGGTTTGAACCGATGATGAAGGGCTTTGACTTTTTAATCGCGGTAATTGGCCTGTTTGGCATCGGTGAGATTTTGCTGACTATGGAAGAGGGTCTGGCATTCAAAGGCAAAGACGGGCGCATCAATAGCAAGGTGGTCCTGGAGACCTGGAAAAAACTGCCGCGCTACTGGTTAACATACGTTCGCAGTGCTGCAGTCGGCTGCTGGATGGGTATCACGCCAGGTGGTGCAACACCGGCGTCTTTCATGGGTTACGGAATTGCCAAACGCTTTTCCAGGAATCCTGGCAACTTTGGCAAAGGTGACATCGAGGGCGTGCTGGCACCTGAAACCGCAGCCCACGCCGCAGGTACGGCCGCGCTGCTGCCGATGTTGACGTTAGGCATACCGGGTTCGCCCACGGCGGCCGTGCTGCTGGGCGGCTTGCTGGTGTGGGGCTTGCAGCCTGGGCCTCTGTTGTTTGTCGAGCAGAAAGACTTTGTCTGGGGTTTGATTGCCAGCATGTATTTAGGCAACATCGTCGGGCTGATTGTGGTGTTGCTCACGGTGCCCTGGTTTGCTGCGATTTTGCGCATTCCGTTTTCCATCATCGCACCGGTGATTTTGGTAATTTGTGCTGTCGGCGCTTACACCGTTCACAGCTCGATGTTTGATGTGTGGCTGATGGTCGGCTTCGGTGTGATGGGCTATGTGTTCAAAAAGCTGGATTACCCCTTGGCGCCGTTGGTGTTGGCACTGGTGCTGGGCGACATGGCTGAAAACGCCTTCAGGCAATCGTTGCTGGGCTCAAGCGGCAGCATGTTGGTGTTTGTGTCTAATCCGCTGGTGGCCAGCATTACCGCCCTGGCCTTGCTGATGCTGTTCTGGCCCTTGATTGGCGCGGTGCTCAAACGTATGAAGTCAACCCCCGCATGACGGCCCCGCTGTGGATGCGCTACGAAGCGCATGGCGCTAGCGGGTTTGGGTTGCTTGAGGGCGACCAAATTACTGTCTGCCAAGGTGACATGTTTGGCGAGTTTGTGGTGACGGGGCAAACTCTGGCCATCGGCGATGTATCTTTCAGCCTGCCATGCGTGCCGAGCAAATTCATAGGCCTGTGGAACAACTACCACGCCCAGGCGACCAAGCAGGGCTTGAGCGTTCCCGCAGAGCCTCTTTACTTCATCAAGGCGGCCAGCAGCTATTGCGCGCATGAACAACCGTTTACAGTCCCTGCTAGCTATGACGGCCGTGTGGTCTACGAAGGCGAGTTGGGCTTGGTGATTGGCAAGACCTGCAAAAACATGTCGGTTGAAGAGTCAACTAATGCGATTTTTGGCGTGACGTGCATTAACGATGTGACAGCGCTTGATTTGCTAACACGTGATGCATCTTTTGCCCAATGGACACGCGCCAAAAGCTTTGACACCTTTGGTATTTTCGGCCCGGTGATTGCCACCGGGCTAGACTGGTCTGCGCTAACCGTCAAGACGCTGGTCAATGGCCGTGAGCGGCAGAACTACCAGTGCAGCGACATGATTTTTTCACCTTCGCAAATTGTCTGTGCGTTGTCGCGCGAAATGACGCTGCACCCTGGCGATGTGATTGCCTGCGGTACATCGCTAGGCGTGCTGCCCATCAAGCCGGGTACAGTGGTGGAGGTGTGTATTGACGGCGTGGGTGTTTTGCGAAACACCTTTGCGGTAACTTTGACTAATCTTGAACAGGGCAGACGTTGGACATGAAAATTTGTGTTGTAGGTGCTGGCGCAATTGGCGGCATGCTGGGGGCCAAGCTGGCGTTGACGGGGCATGACGTGACGCTGATTTTGCGAGGTGCGAATTTGGAGGCGGTCAAGCAAAACGGCTTGACGCTGATTGAAGAAAACGGCGACGAACTGATTGCCAAACCAATAAAGGCCACGTCCAGCATTGCTGAGGCGGGTGTGCAGGACGTGGTTCTTCTGGCAGTCAAGGCGCATCAGGTCGCGGCTGTTGCAGCCGACTTGCCGCAACTCATGCACAGCAGTACTCGCGTGGTGACGATGCAAAACGGCATTCCGTGGTGGTATTTTTACAAGTTACCAGGCAACTACACGGGCATGCAAGTGCGCGCCGTTGACCCTGATGGCGTGATAGCAAAGTACATCCCGATTGACAGCGTGATTGGCAGCGTGGTTTACCCGGCCAGCGAGGTGATTCGGCCCGGCGTGATCAAGGTGATCGAAGGCAATCGCTTCACGCTCGGTGAAATTGATGGGTCGGACACGCCCGGCATACGCGCCATCAGTGATGCCTTCAAAGCAGCAGGTTTCAAGGCGCCTGTGTCGATGGATATTCGCTCTGAAATATGGCTCAAAGTGTGGGGCAATTTGAGCTTTAACCCCATCAGCGCATTAACGCACGCAACGCTGGAAGACATTTGCCTGTACCCGCCGACGCGCGAGCTGGCAGAAAGCATGATGATCGAGGCGCAAGCCATCGGCAACAAACTCGGCGTGCAGTTCAAGGTCAGTTTAGATAAACGCATCGCCGGTGCGCAGGCTGTGGGACAACACAAAACATCCATGCTGCAAGATGTAGAACAGGGTCGGGCGCTTGAATTGCAAGCACTCGTTGCCTCTGTCATTGAGCTGGGGCAAATTACTGAAACGCCGACGCCCACCATTCACGCCGTTTACGCATTGGCCAGTTTGTTGGCTAAAAATTTGACTCGTCACAATGCAACCCTAAAAATTGCTTAATCTAAAAGACTCCATGACCTACTTCACCACACTTCACGACATGGTCGCGCAACAAGTGCCAGCAGCAACTGCCATGATGGCACCCGGCGGCATGCCGCTGTCATATGGTTCGATGAACCAGCTGATTGCTCAAACTACCGCAGCACTCAACGCCATGGGCATTGGCCGGGGTGACCGCGTGGGTATCGTGCTGCCCAACTGCCCCGAAATGGCCACCGCCTTTGTTGCAGTGGCCAGCGCCTGCACCGCAGCTCCGTTGAACATGGCTTACCGCGCCGATGAGTTTGAGTTTTACCTGAGCGACTTGAAGGCCAAGGCGCTGATTGTTGCGGTCGGCAGTGAAACCCCAGCGCTGGCGGTTGCGGACAAACTGGGCGTGGCAGTGATTTATTTGAAAGCCTTGCCTGAACAGGGTGCGGGCAACTTTGAACTGACCTCTGATCAAAAAGGCCAGGCATCTTCGCCCGGCCCGGCTCACGCTGACGATGTTGCACTGATTTTGCACACATCAGGCACAACTTCGCGACCAAAAATCGTACCGCTGTCGCACCGCAACGTGTGTGCATCGGCACGCAACATCAGCACCACGCTGCAGCTGACCAGTGGTGATCGCGAGCTGCACGTCATGCCGCTGTTTCATATTCACGGTTTGATCGCTGGCGTGCTGGCACCGATGGCAGTCGGCAGCATGATTTTCTGCACACCTGGATTTAATGCGCTCAAGTTTTTCAGCTGGATGAAGGAATGCAAGCCAACCTGGTATACCGCTGTGCCGACCATGCACCAAACCATTTTGGCGCGTGCCGCAGGCAATATGGATGTGATTGAAGCTAACCCGCTGCGCTTTATTCGCTCGTCATCGTCCTCAATGCCGCCGCAGGTGATTGCCGAGCTGGAAAGGGTGTTTAAAACCCCATTGATCGAGTCTTATGGCATGACCGAAGCCGCTCACCAGATGGCCAGCAGTCCGCTGCCGCCCGGCAAGCGTATTCCGGGCTCGGTGGGCATTGCCGCTGGCCCTGAAGTGGCCATCATGGATGTTGACGGGCAGCTGTTGGCAGCAGGTGACATCGGTGAAATAGTCATTCGCGGCGAGAACGTCACCCTGGGCTACGAAAACAACGATAAAGCCAACGCTGAAGGCTTCTGCCTCGGGTGGTTTCGCACGGGCGATCAAGGCACGATGACAGCGGACGGCTATGTCACGCTGACAGGGCGTTTGAAGGAAATCATTAACCGTGGCGGCGAAAAAGTCTCCCCACGTGAAGTCGACGAAGTGTTGATGGATCACCCAGCGGTTGCGCAGGTCGTGACGTTTGGCATGCCGCACGACAAGCTGGGTGAAGAAGTCGCCGCTGCAGTCGTGCTGCGGGATGGTAAAACCGCTACAGAGCAAGAGATACGTGCGTTTGTTGCTACTAAATTAGCAGATTTTAAAGTACCCAAGAAAATCCTCATCATGGACGAGATCCCCAAAGGCGCAACTGGCAAGCTGCAGCGCATTGGACTGGCGCAAAAGCTGGGCTTGGTTTGAATAGACAAGCTGGCGTTTTCAGAAACTCAGATTTTTGGGATGATGTGCAAGGCGTACAGAGCGCAGGACACCGGAATGCACTTGTGTGCATGAGGATTTCGAGCACCGCACGATGCAGCAATTCGCCCAAAAAATGAGTTTATGGAAATGCCAGAAGGTGTCTGCAAGTACCGCTGGACCGTCATCCTGAACCAGGGTTCAGGTGGGCGAGGGCAGCTGGGCTTTGGGCTTGTCTAACGCGAGACAGGCACGCCAGCCAGGCAATTTACCAAGCCCGTGCTATTAAAAGCATTGGTACAAGGAAATATAAAGCCCAACGCGTACTGCAGACGGCTTAATTGTAGGCTTTTAAAGCGCTTCGCGCTGACCGGGCGCAACGTGCAGGTACCGCGCGCAGCATCAATTACAGCAGTTGACCGTCTTGTCCTAAAACAGCATCCAGGCGTTGCACCAGTGCGGCAAGTTGAGGGCTTTGGTCACTGCTGTTTGCAACACCCGCTGGCATGGCGGTTTGTGTTGAAGAACGCTCAGGGACCTCAAACGCCAAATTCAGGGCGGCCAGCACAGCAATTCGGTCGCGTGCTTTTATTTTGCCGCCGTCCCGAATTTTGCACATCGCCAAATCAACGCGGTTGACGGCATCCAGCAGGCGCGCGTCGCCGTCTTCCGGGCAACCCAGCAGGTAACTCTGGCCCATGATTTGAACCTCGAGCTGCTTCATCAGGCTGCTCCCATAGGCGTGGATTGGCGCTGTTGGGCGTTTTCAGGCAAGCGTTCAAGCAGTGCATCAACCCGCGACCGTGCCGCACCAAGCCGCGATCTGAGCGAGTCGCGCTCTTGCATCAAGACGCCGACTTCCTCGGCAAGCAAGGCATTCGTGCGCTGCATCTCCTCATAGCGCAGAAGAAGTCGCTCTACACGTTCGGTGACTTGGTCGATTTGGTTCTGATGTGCCATGACAGCACCGATTGTAGGGTTTACTGCGGGGGCGAGCGTAGAATCTAGCGTGTTGGTGCTCGCGGTGTGGTTCACACGCCGCAGTTCAACGGGAAGCAGGAGAAAGTTAGCCACCCATGGCCGTATCTTTTAACCTGCGCTGCCCCCGCAACGGTAAAACGGACGAATGCACAGCCTTTTGGGTTGTGACTTCAGCCTTCATCTTTAGCCACTGAGTGACGTTAAAAATCATTTGGGAAGGCGATGAAGGCAGCTCCGTCAGCCCGGATACCGGCCAACAAGGTGATGGTGCACCCCAAAAAAGGTGCATCGTCTTTGTCGCTCATGCACTGGCGGGGAAGTCAGTGAGGGCTTATTGTTAATTGTTTATTTCATGAAAACCCGTGTTTATTGTGCGCGCCTTGTCGCACTGCCCCTGGCCTTGGCCGCTGCCTTTCCAACTCTTGCTCAAACGCCGCCTGCAACCTTTAGTGCGGCCCTCAAAGAGACGGTTGTTACCGCTACCCGGTTCGCAGAACCCAACACCGTAACTGCTTACGGTGTAAGCGTTATCACAGCCGAGGAAATCAAAAATTCAGGTGCCGCAACTGTTAACGAAGCCATCAGCAAATTATTGGGCGTGCCGGCACGCATCGATTTTTTTGGCAGTGGCAACAGCACGCTTGATTTGCGCGGCTTTGGTCCTGCAGCTACCAGCAACCAAGTGTTGATCGTTGATGGTTTGCGATTGAACGAGGCAGACCTGAGCAGCCCTTTGTTATCGGGTATCTCTGTCGAGTCTGTGCAGAGCATTGAAGTGCTCCGCGGCAACGGCGCTGTGCTCTACGGGGAAGGCGCCACCGGGGGGGTGATCGTCATCACCACCAAGTCGGGCAAGGGAGCCGAGCGCACGAACAGCGCGCAGCTGTCTACCTCGTTTGGCAGCTACGGTTTGCGTGGGACCAGCGCCAGTGCAACGCTGGGCGGTGGCGGGTTTTCTATAGACGTCACGGCCAGCCAGCGCCAAACAAACAACCACCGCGATAATTTCAAGTCAAAAATTGACGGCCTGTCGTTTACTGGACAGTGGCAAAACGATTGGTTGCGAATGGGCGTACGCTACGGCCGCGATGACTTGCAAAGCGGACTGCCGGGCAGTCTGAGCGCCGCGCAATACGCAGCCAACCCGCGTCAAACACTGAATCCTTTTGACAAGGGCGAAATCACAAGCGAAAGGTATGGCGTTTTTGCAGAAGCCAAGCTCGGTGACTGGCAGCTGGCTTTTGATGCGGGCAAACGGGTCAAAAGCAACATCGCCACTTACAGCGGTTTTGTCGACAGCTACCAGGTCGATGCTGACTCGCTTGGGCTTCGCGCGCGTCACGAATCCAAAAGTCAGCTGCTGGGAAATGCGCTGTCTTTCGGCATTGACAACAACAACTGGCAGCGCCGCATTCCGGGTGCTTTCGGCTCAGTCAGTGACGCAAGGTCACAAGCTTTTTATGTCAAGGACGATGTCACGTGGCTGCCAACAGGGACCCGCTTGAGCGTCGGCTTGCGAACGGAAAAATTACAAAAATCGCTGGATTCCCCGCCTTTGGCCTTTGCCAACCGCCAGCGTGCATGGGACGTGGGCCTGACACAACCGTTTTTGACGAACGCTGCTATCTTCGGCCGATTCGGCCAAAGTTACCGGCTGGCCAACGCCGACGAGTTCAGTTTTGCGCTGCCCAACACGGTGATCTTGCCTCAAACTTCGCGCGATCAGGAACTGGGCTTGCGCTGGCGCGATGAAAGCACAAAAGCTGAACTGCGAATGTACCGCAGCGACATTAAAAACGAGATCGGCTATGACCCAGCGATTGTTAATGCGAACTCTTTCAGTGGTTTCGGTGCAAATGTAAACTTTGACCCCACCCGCAGGCAGGGCGTTGAACTGGAGCTGAAACAGAGCATGAGCGCCGCCATTGACGTTCGGGCCAACGCCGCTTGGCGTAGCGCGCGTTTTCAATCCGGCGTTTATGCGGGCAAAGACGTGCCGCTCGTGCCCCGGCAAACGCTGGCCGTCCGGGCAGACTGGCGCTTTGCGCCCGCCCAGCAAATCAGCGCCGGCGTGCAGTGGGTAGGCGCGCAAAGGCCTGATTTTGACAGTGCGTGCAGCATGCCTTCGTACGCCACGCTGGACACCCGCTATGCGTATAAATTTGCCAACTCAGAGCTTTCGCTAGGCGTCACCAATCTGACCAATCACAAGTACTATTCGCAGGCATTTGCTTGTGCTGGCGGCGTGACACAGGGCATTTACCCGGACGCAGGTCGTGCAGCCACGGCTACCCTGCGAGTTCATTTCTAAACCCACTTGCCGTGCAAACCAGGCGTCAGGCAAACATGTCCAAACAGGTCAGCATAGTGGAGCAGCAAGCTGCGTTGTCGTGGCGACACCTCGGCCCCAGCTATGGCCCACAACGCATTGTTTGCCTGACGGAAGAGCCTACCGAGTGGCTATACATGCTGGGCGAGGAGCGGCGCATTGTGGGGATATCAGGCTACACGGTGCGCCCGCCCCGTGCACGCGAAGAAAAACCAAAAGTCAGTGCCTTTTTAAGTGCCAAGATTGACAAAATTGTGGACCTGCAGCCTGACTGCGTGATTGGCTTTTCAGACTTGCAGGCGGACATTGCCTCGCAATTGGTCAAGAAAGGCATTCAGGTCACGATTTTTAACCAGCGCAGCGTAGCCGAAATTTTCTCCATGATGTACCAGTTGGCTGCCATGGTGGGGCAGGCTGAAAAAGGCTTGGCACTCATCCAGGCCATGAAAAACCGACTGCTGCAAATTGAAGCGGTAGCCAGCGCCTTGAACCGTCGCCCGCGCGTGTTTTTTGAAGAATGGTTTGACCCGCATATCAGCGCAATAGCCTGGGTATCAGAGCTGGTGGGTATTGCGGGTGGCGACGACTGCTTTCCTGAGTTGGCTAAAGAGCCGATGGGCAAAGGCCGCATCATTGTTGACAGTGCCGAGATTGTGCAGCGTAACCCGGACATTATTTTTGGCTCCTGGTGTGGCCGCAAATTTAGGCCTGCGCACGTGCGGGCCCGGCCCGGGTGGCAAGAAGTTAACGCGGTTAAAAACGACCAGTTGTTTGAAATCAAGTCAGCAGAAATTTTGCAGCCGGGCCCTGCGGCGTTGACAGATGGCGTTGAGCAGATCCACAAAATTGTCATGTCCTGGTGTGAGCTTCATGGTTAGCCGCAGCGAACTCATCCTCGGCGGCCAGCGCAGTGGCAAGTCACGCCGCGCCGAGCTGCTGGCGCGGGACTGGTTGGCGCAGTCGCCCGGGCATCATGCAGTGATGGTTGCGACTGCGACGGCTTGGGACGATGAGATGCAAGAACGTATTGCGCGCCACAAACTTGACAGGGCCGAGCGCGTGCCGGGCATGCTGACGGTTGAAGAGCCAATCGATCCAGGTCAAGCCATTCAAACGCGCAGCAGCCCGCAAACCATCGTGGTGGTTGATTGCCTGACGCTTTGGCTCACCAATTTGCTGATGCCGCATGAAAACGCTGAAAATAGCCAAAGTCCCCTATCAAAAGAGGCTGTGGACCAACAAATTCGGGCGCGAGCAGCTACGCTATTAATAGCAGTTAAAACCGCGCCGGGTCCGGTTGTTTTGGTGGGTAACGAAATCGGACTGGGCGTGATTCCGATGGGGCGCGAGACGCGCGCCTTTGTGGATGAACTGGGGCGGCTCAATCAGGATGTGGCCGCAGCGTGCGAGCGTGTGACCTTTATGGCGGCTGGCTTGCCAATGACTTTGAAGGGCGCGCTATGAAGTTTTGGATCATCTTGCTGCTGTGTTTTGGCGGCGCTGCCCAGGCCTTGCAAGTCACCGACGACCGCGGCGTGACGGTGACTTTTGCACAAACGCCGCAGCGCATCGTCAGCATGTTGCCGTCATTGACCGAAAGCGTTTGCGCAATGGACCAATGCCATCGCCTAGTAGGTGTTGACCGTTATTCAAACTTCCCTGAATCGCTGAAAAATTTGCCGAAACTGGGCGGCGGGCTGGACCCAAACACTGAAGCCATCGTGGCATTGAAGCCCGATGTGGTGCTGGTCGCTGGCAAGGCGCGTTCGACGGAAAGGCTGGAAGCACTCGGCATCAAGGTGGTGGCACTGGAGACCAAAACCCATGCCGATGTCAAACGTGTGCTGCAGGTGCTGGGTGTGTTGCTGGCCGTGCCCGACGCGCAGGGCGCAGACCGGTTGTGGCGCGTCATTGACACCAGCATGGCGGCGGCTGCGCAGTCGTTGTCTGCCAAAGCCAAAACAGCGCGCGTGTATTTTGAAGTCAGCCGTGGGCCGTATGCGGGGGGCGAGTCGTCTTTCATTGGCGAAACATTGACCCGTCTGGGTGTGAAAAACGTGGTGCCCGCCAGGCTGGGCCCGTTTCCCCGCCTGAACCCCGAGTACGTTGTGCGTGCCAATCCCGATGTGATCATGATTGGCGACAGCAGTATTGTGGATGCTGCATCCTATCCGGGCTGGAACCGCATTAATGCAGTCAGAACCGACCACGTTTGCGTCTTCGGGGTGGGTGATTCTGATGTGGTGGTGCGGCCCGGCCCGCGTATGGCCGAGGCGGCGCACTTGATGGCCAAATGCCTCCAATCGTATGAGTAGCAACAAGTCTTGGGCGCCCAACCCTGAACTTTCTGGTTTTGCAGAAAGCATGGGTCAGGGGCAAGCCAAAGCAAGGTGGTTGCTGGCTGTGCTGGTTTTACTATCGTGTGGCTTGCTGTTGCTCGGCATCACCGTTGGCAGCACCGGTTTTGAGCCTGTGATCAACATGCAGCGCGACCCGCAGGCCATGCTCATCATTTGGGAAATCCGGCTGCCGCGCACGGCAGGTGCCTGGCTGGCTGGCGCCTTGCTGGGCCTGGGTGGCGCTGTAGCCCAAGGTCTTTTCAGAAACCCGCTGGCAGACCCATACCTTCTGGGCAGTGCCTCGGGTGCGTCGCTGGGCGTGGCGTTGGCCATGGCGCTGTTCGGTGTGTCGCCTTTGGCCACGCAATGGGTAGCCCGGCTGGGGCTAACGGGTGCTGCGTTTTTAGGCGCGGTGGCCGCGGTGCTGCTGACGTTGCTGCTGGCCAAGGGCGTACAGCATACGCTGCGCTTGTTGCTGGCGGGAGTGGTGGTGGGCGTGGTGTTGGGGGCGTTGACGTCGCTGGTCTTGCTGCTCACCCCCGACATCATGCAGGCGATGCAGAGCTTCATGCTCGGCACCACCGCGTTTGTGGGCAGCACGGCCTGCGCGGTCATGGCCGCCGCGTTTGGTGTGAGCCTGGTCGCCGCCTGGCTGATGAGCCACGTCCTTGACGGCCTGGCGCTGGGCGAGGCCACCGCGCAAAGCCTCGGGCTGCAGTTGCCGCAAATGCGCGCCGCACTGGTGGCAGTGCTGGCGTTATCTACTGGTACGGCGGTGGCACAAACGGGTTTGATTGCTTTTGTCGGCCTGGCTGCGCCGCATTTGGTGCGCTCAGTCGTGAAAACAACGCACCGCTGGTTGATTGTTTTGTCCAGTCTGGTGGGGGCTTGTCTGCTGGTCGCGGCTGACATTTCGGCGCGCTGGTTGATAGCGCCGCAAGAGCTGCCCGTCGGTGTGCTGACCGCTGTGCTGGGCGGCGGCTACTTGCTCTGGCTGATGCACCAGCACACGGGGCGGGGCACCGGGTTATGACCAAACCTTCGAGTGTTGCTATGCATCCAGTAGCTGAAAAAAAAGTTGCAATACAGGCCCGTAAAATAATGGCCAGACTCGGAAATGCCGAGGTTTTAAGCGATATTTCGATTGATTTCGCAAGCGCCCACTGGACCAGCATTGTTGGCCCGAATGGTGCAGGCAAATCAACGCTGCTGAAGGTGTTGGCCGGGTTGATTCCGTGTACTGGATCGGTCGAAGTACTCGGCCAACCGCTTCTGGCCATTCCCGCCAAACTGCGCGCCCAACATCTGTCATGGCTGGGGCAATCAGGTGGTTTTAACGAAGCGTCGGCAGACGACCTGACCGCTTACGACGTCGCGATGCTGGGCCGCTTGCCGCATCAGCCTTGGCTGGCACCTGCCAGCGCTGCTGACCACGCCGCAGTAGAAAATGCCTTGCGCTTAACCCAGGCTTGGGACTGGCGCGGCAGGGCGTTAGCGCAGCTTTCAGGTGGCGAACGCCAGCGCGTGTTGCTGGCGCGCGCCCTTGCCGTTGAGGCTGAGGTGCTGCTGATGGACGAGCCGCTGGCCAACCTGGACCCACCCCATCAAACCGACTGGTTGCTGCTGGCCAAAGCGCTGGTGGCCGGCGGCAAAACCGTCATCAGCGTGTTGCATGAGGTCTCACTTGCGTTGCATGCCGATGAACTGGTGGTCATGGCCAATGGCAGAGTGATTCACCAAGGGGCTTCAACCGAAGCTGCCACCCATCGCGCGATAGAAACGGTATTCAACCAGCGGATTTCAATACACCACCTGGCGGGCCAATGGATTGCGCTACCGAAAGTTTAAAAATTAATTGGAGTCTGACCCCACTTAGGGGGCGTTGCATCACGCTGGTAGCCGATGAGCTCTCCCATGTTGGCCCAGTGCGGCATTAAGGACGGCGTTTTTCATGACTTTGCATGCCTTCTCTGACGCTGAACAAGCTGCCGTATACCGCGCGATTTTCGAGCGCCGCGACATGCGGCATTTCAGTGGCGGCAGCGTGCCTGACGAGCAATTGCAACGCCTGCTACAAGCCGCCCACCTTGCGCCCAGCGTGGGTCTGATGCAGCCGTGGCGATTCATTCGCGTGCGCAGCCAGCCGTTGCGGCAACGGCTGCATGATGCGGTCGAGCAAGAACGCATGGCCACCGCAAAGGCACTTGATGAGCGCGAAGACGAATTCATGAAGCTCAAAGTGCAAGGCATTTTGCAAGCCGCCGAGGTGCTGGTTGTCGCCATGACGCCTGGCCGAGAGCAACATATTTTTGGCCGCCGCACGCTGCCTGAAATGGACCTGGCCAGCGCCGCCTGCGCGATTCAAAACATGTGGCTCGCCGCGCGGGCTGAAGGGCTGGGGCTGGGCTGGGTGTCGATGTTTTGCCCTGAGGCGCTTGCCAGGCTGATGCACATGCCCGAAGGCAGCCAGCCGATAGCGATTTTGTGTCTGGGACCAGTCGATGCGTTTTACGACCAGCCCATGCTGCAAGCTGAAAAGTGGGCCAGCCGTGCGGCGTTGGCTGACATGGTGTTTGAAGACTTTTGGGGGCAAGCAAGCGGTGCTTGATTCGGCCTTGATTTTGTGTGGCGCTTTGCTGTTGGCGTTTGCTGTTGATCATTGGTTGGGCGAGCCGCCCGTGCGTTGGTACCCTGTGGTTTGGATGGGCAATTACCTGAACTGGGCTGCCACGCGACTTCGACCGAATCCTTCGCCTGCGGCTGGCGATGCTGGCCGCGACACAACAAATTTGAGCGCGACTGAAGTGCGCGAAAGCGCCTTTGAGTGACTGGCTGAAAACCTCAATGATTCAGTG